>NZ_JBLRVZ010000064.1:0-43771 GCF_048159505.1 Streptomyces sp. T028 | reverse complement strand
GGAGTGCCCTCGGAGCGGGGGAAGAACTCGTACCAGGAGCCGTACAGGGCGCGCTCGCGCTCGACCAGCAGCGGCAACGGCTCGGAGACGGTGAGGAGTTCCCGCAGGGGATGGGCGGACAGGACCGTGTCCACCTCCGGTGTCAGCGCCGCCGCCAGCCGGGAGGCAGGCGGGCGGCTCTCGTCGCGCAGGGCGGCGACGGCGGCGCGCAGAGCGCGGCGCTTCCCACCCCCCTTGGGCACACCGGCGACGGCACGTTCGTACAGCCGTGCGCCCTCCTCCAGGACCAGTTCGGTGTCCATCCCCGCCGGGATCTTGATCTGGGCGTGGTGCCGCCAGGTGGCGACCGGATCGCTCCAGGCCTCCACCTGGTACGTCCAGCGGCCCGGCGCGTCCGGGGTGACGTCGGCGCCCCAGCGGTCGGTGCCGGGGGCGAGTTCACGCATCGGGGTCCAGGGGCCGGGCCGGCCGTCGGGGTCCTTCAGGACGACGTTGGCGGCGACGGCGTCGTGGCCCTCGCGGAACACGGTCGCCGAGATCTCGAAGGTCTCACCGGTGACGGCCTTCGCGGGCCGGCGCCCCTGCTGGACCAGGGGCCGGACGTCGAGGACCGGTATGCGCCCGACGGCGGTGGCCACGGGCGGCGCAACGGACGGTGCCACGGGCGGCGCTTCTTCGGAGGCAAGGGTGGCCTCGGCGCGGGGGGTACGCGGGGTACGCGGGGTACGGGGCGTACCGGGTGTCGGGGGTGATGACGAGTGGTGCTTGGCGGGCATGACCGCTCCTGTCCGCATCAACGAGGGTGGGCGGAGGGATGTGGGGTCGAGTACCGGGGGAGCCTTCCCACCCTGATCGGGTGCGCATTCCGGCACTGTGTTAACTACTCGCGCGTATGTCTACGCACAAGACCGGCCCCGTTCGCGGCCGAGGAGCTGTCCGGTCGGCGCGGAAGGGAGCCGGTCGTGGTGGTCCGTCACTTGGCTGGGGTCACCTGCAACAGTTTGTTCGGCGAACCGGCCCCTCGGCCGGAGACCTTGCCGTTCACGGCGCCCGCGACGAGCGCCCGGGCCACCTGTGCCGGGGTGGCCTTCGGATGCCCGGCGAGATACAGCGCGGCCGCGCCCGCCGCGTGCGGCGCCGCCATCGACGTACCCGACTGGGTGACGCGGCCCCTGTCGCCGGTGGACGACGCGGAGGTGATCGACACCCCCGGGGCGAACAGGTCGAGGGCCGAACCGTAGTTGGAGAAGGCGGCCCGGGCGTCCCCGCGGTCGGTGGCGCCGACGGTGACGGCCTCCCGGACGTCGGCGGGGGACTCCAGGGCGGCCGCACGGCCCCCGTTGCCCGCCGCGACGACGTAGGTGACCCCGGATCTGATGGAGGCGCGGACGGCGGCGTCGAGCTGGGCGCTGTACGAGCCGCCCAGGCTGAGGTTGGCGACGGCCGGTTTGCGGGCGTGCCGGGTGACCCACTCGATGCCGGCGATGGCCTGGGCAGTGGTGCCGGCGCCCGCGTCGTCCAGGACCCGTACGGCGACGACCTTCGCCTTCTTGGCGACCCCGAGCGTCCTGCCCGCGACGATGCCGGCGACATGGGTGCCGTGGCCGTTGCCGTCGGAGGCGGTGCGGTCGCCGCCGACGAAGTCCCAGCCGTAGCTGGCGCGGCCCCCGAAGTCGTCGTGGCTGATCCGGATCCCGGTGTCGATGACGTACACCGTCACCCCGGCACCCCCCGAGGCCGGGGCACGATAGTCGCCGTCCAGCGGCAGGCTCGGCTGGTCGACCCGGTCCAGCCCCCAGGACGGCGGGCTCTTCGCGGCCGAGTCCACCGTCACCCGGGTGTCCTGGACGACCGAGGCGACCCGGGGGTCGGCCGCGAGCCGCCGGGCCTGTCTCGCGCTCGCCCGCACGGCGTAGCCGTTGAGGACCGTGCCGTAGGTGTGGCTGATTCTCACCCCGTAGGCGGTGGCGAGGCGCCGCCCGGCGTCCGAGGACGCCCGGGTGTCCCCCTTCAGCGTCACGAGATAGCTGCCGCCGACGGATCCGGGCAGGCCGGCGCCGACGATCTCCCCCTCCGGTACGACCGTCTTCCCTTCCGCTACGACGGTCTTCCCCTCCGATGCGGCGTGCGCGGGCGGACTCGCGGCCGACAGGACCATGGTCGTGACGACCGCGGTCAGGCCCCCCGCCCTGCGCAGACGCCGGGTGCGCGTCCGTGCC
This sequence comes from Streptomyces sp. T028, assembly GCF_048159505.1. NCBI lineage: Bacteria > Bacillati > Actinomycetota > Actinomycetes > Kitasatosporales > Streptomycetaceae > Streptomyces > Streptomyces sp. T028. The sequence goes on along the minus strand of NZ_JBLRVZ010000064.1, from coordinate 41,552 downwards.
ATGGTTCGCGTTCCCCTCCTCGACTCGGCGCACGCCGGACCGGGTGCGGCAAACCGGGCGCGCCTCTGGGCAGCCTCTCGTGCGGGCTGAAGGGTCACAAGGTGGCCTAGGGGGGTGAATCGGCCATATCGCCGTTTGCGTGATCCGGCAGGGCCTGGCCTCCGGCAGGGGCGAGGGCAACACCGGTACCGTGCTGGGTGACCGGGCGTACACAGCCGTACGTCCATCCAGCGAACGCGCCACGCCGAGGTGGAATGTGAAGGCGATCCGTCGATTCACCGTCCGACCCCTTCTCCCCGAACCCCTCCGGCCGCTCAGTGACCTGGCCCGCAATCTGCGCTGGTCATGGCACGCGGACACCCGTGAACTCTTCCAGTCCGTCGATCCCGAACGCTGGGCCGCCTCGGACGGGGACCCGGTACGCCTGCTCGGCGGTGTACGGCCGGAACGCCTCGCCGAACTGGCCGAGGACCGCCGGTTCCTGCGCCGGCTGACCGCCGCCGTCGGCGATCTGCACGACTATCTGACCGGCGACCGCTGGTACCAGACCCAGCCCGCCGTCGCCGAACTCCCCGCCGCCGTCGCCTACTTCTCACCCGAGTTCGGCATCACGGCCGCCCTGCCCCAGTACTCCGGCGGCCTCGGCATCCTCGCCGGGGACCATCTCAAGGCGGCCAGCGATCTCGGCGTCCCACTGATCGGCGTGGGACTGCTCTACCGGCACGGCTACTTCCGCCAGACCCTCTCCCGCGACGGCTGGCAGCAGGAGCACTATCCGGTCCTCGACCCCAACGAACTGCCGCTGTCCCTGCTGCGGGAGGACGACGGCACCCCCGCCCAGGTCTCCCTCGCCCTGCCCGCCGGCCGGCAACTGCACGCCCGGATCTGGCTGGCCCGCGTCGGCCGGGTGCCCCTGCTGATGCTCGACTCCGACATCGAGGAGAACGACCTCGGCGAACGCGGCGTGACCGACCGCCTCTACGGCGGCGGCAGTGAACACCGGCTGCTGCAGGAGATGCTGCTCGGCATAGGAGGTGTCCGGGCGGTACGGACGTACTGCCGTCTGACCGGCCACGCCCCACCCGAGGTCTTTCACACCAACGAGGGGCACGCGGGCTTCCTGGGCCTGGAGCGGATCGCCGAACTCGGCGACGACGGACTGGACTTCGACTCGGGACTGGAGGCGGTCCGCGCGGGCACGGTCTTCACCACCCACACCCCCGTCCCGGCCGGCATCGACCGCTTCGACCGCGAGCTGGTCGCCCGCCACTTCGGCCCCGACGCCGAACTCCCGCGCATGGACGTCGACCGCATCCTGCGCCTCGGCATGGAGACCTACCCGGGCGGCGAGTCGAACCTCTTCAACATGGCCGTGATGGGCCTGCGGCTCGCCCAGCGGGCCAACGGAGTGTCTTTGCTGCACGGTCATGTCAGCCGCGAGATGTTCTCCGGCCTGTGGCCCGGCTTCGACCCCGACGAGGTGCCGATCACCTCTGTCACCAACGGGGTGCACGCCCCGACCTGGGTCGCCCCCGAGGTGTTGCGGCTCGGCGCCCGCCAGGTGGGCGCCCAGCGCGCCGAGGACGCGCTGGCCGTCGGCGACGGCGACCGCTGGGACGTCGTCACCCGTGTCTCCGACCAGAGCATCTGGGACCTGCGGCGCGACCTGCGCGAGCAGCTGGTGGTGGAGGTACGCAAGCGGCTGCGGGCCTCCTGGCGGCAGCGCGGCGCGGGTACCGCCGAGCTGGGCTGGATCGACGGCGTCCTGGACCCGGACGTCCTCACCATCGGATTCGCGCGCAGGGTGCCATCGTACAAACGTTTGACGCTGATGCTGCGGGACCGAGACCGCCTGATGGAGCTTCTGCTGCACCCTGAGCGTCCGATCCAGATCGTGGTCGCGGGCAAGGCACACCCGGCGGACGACGGAGGCAAACGCCTGGTCCAGGAACTGGTCCGGTTCTCGGACGACCCCCGGGTCCGCCACCGCATCGTCTTCCTCCCCGACTACGGCATGGCGATGGCGCAGAAGCTGTACCCGGGCTGCGACATCTGGCTCAACAACCCCCTGCGTCCCCTGGAGGCCTGCGGTACGTCCGGCATGAAGGCGGCGCTCAACGGCTGCCTCAACCTCTCCGTCCTGGACGGCTGGTGGGACGAATGGTTCCAGCCCGACTTCGGCTGGGCGATCCCCACCGCGGACGGCGCCGGCACCGACCCCGACCACCGCGACGACATCGAGGCGGCGGCGCTGTACGACCTCCTGGAGCAGCGCATCACCCCCCGTTTCTACGAGCGGGGCCGGGCGGGCCTGCCCGAACGCTGGATCGAGATGGTCCGCCAGACCCTCACCCTGCTCGGCCCGAAGGTCCTGGCCGGCCGGATGGTCCGTGAGTACGTCGACCGCCTCTACACACCCGCCGCCCAGGCGCACCGCGCGATGACCCCGGACACCGCCCGCGCACTGGCCGTCTGGAAGGCACGGGTGCGCGCCGCCTGGCACGCGGTGACGGTCGACCACGTCGAGACCTCGGTCGCCACCACCACCGCCGAACTCGGCACCACCCTCGCCCTACGGGTCCGGGTGGGCCTCGGCGAACTCGCCCCCGAGGACGTCGAGGTCCAGGCGGTCTCCGGCCGCGTCGACGAGGAGGACCGCATCACCGACGCGGCCACCGTCCCCCTCAAGGCCGCCTCCGGCCCCGACCTGGAGGGCCGCTGGCTCTACGAGGGCCCCCTCTCCCTCGACCGCACCGGCCCCTACGGCTACACGGTCCGCATCCTCCCGTCCCACCGACTCCTCGCGTCCGGCGCGGAGCTGGGGGTGCTGGCGGTGCCGGGGGAGGACGGGGGGAAGGGGGCGGGGGTGCTTTTGCGCTGACATGCTGACGGAAGGTCGCCGTCGGCCACACCGGCCTGGCGGCGACCGCCTCGTTCTCCGTACGGCACCGCAGCCTGGATATGCGGGCTGGACCTGCCGGGTGGTCGATCGGGAAATGAGTAGCGTGTCGGTGCACGTGTCGGGACACTGCGCCGGTGACCGGTTCTGCACTGCCTCAACTGCTTCGACCTCGTGCCCTGAGGCCCGGAGATCTCATCGTCATCGCATCGTTGTCCGGGCCGCTCCATGCCGCTTACGAGCCCGACCTCGAGCAGGCGGTGGTCGTGCTCGAGCGGATGGGATTCCGCGTGCGTCGGGCACCGCTGCTCGAAGCGGGGCGGCACCGTTGGTGGAGCGCGGCTCGGCCGACGGAGATCGCCGAGGAGTTCAATGGACTACTGCGTGACCCTGAGGTGCGCGCGATCATCGCGCATGACGGCGGCCAGACGGCGCTCGGGTACCTCGATCTGATCGACTTCGAGGCGATCACCGCCGACCCCAAGCCGATCCTCGGCTACAGCGACATCTCGCTGCTGCATCTGGTGCTCTACGCGCGTACGGGGCTGGTCGGATTCCATGCCGACCTCGCCACCCGTGGACTGGGCGGGTACTGGCAGGCCGCGCCCGCGGCACGCAGAGCGGAACTTGAAAAGCTCTACTCGAGGCTGCTGACCGACGGCGAGGCGATCGGTCCGCTGCCGGCCACGCCGTCGTGGGAGTGCTGGCGTGCCGGTCGGACCGAAGGCCGGCTGATCGGCGGGGTGATCAACCGTATCGCGCTGGTGCAGGCGACGCCTCTCGCGCTGCCGCTCGAACGGTTCGACGGCGCGGTGCTGTTCTGGGAGGAGGCGGGCGGCCAGGCATCGTATGTGTGGAGCTATCTACAGGTACTGCGGCACTCTGGCATTCTCGATCGGATCTCCGGCATGGTCGTGGGCGTTCCGGACGCGATAGACGGGCTCGGCGCGCCCGGAGCGCCCGACGCGTCCCCGACCCTGGCCGAGATCGTCCTCGACGTCCTCGGCGACCGTGACATCCCGGTCCTGGGCAACGTCGAATTCGGACATGCCGGCCCGAACCTGCCGATGCCGGTCGGCATTCGTGTCGGCCTCGATGCGCGGCAGCGGACCCTGTCGCTGCTCGAACCAGCGGTTCGGCCGCACACGAACACTCAGTCGCCCACGGGTGGAACCACCTGTGGTAGCGCTGACTGCCCGAGGCGGTGAAGAGTGATGCAGGACAGCTATCTGGAGCGGGTGCTGGAGATGCTCGGTGAGCCGCCAGGGCGGTACCGGGATACCGAGGCATGGCTCAAGCTGGAAACCGAGTTGGCGGTGGGGCTCCCGGCGGACTACAAGGAGATCGTCGATGGATACGCCCCTGTGCAGATCAACGGTCACTTGTACTTGAGCCACCCGGCTACCGAACGGTGGAACCTGGGCGAGCGGATTCGCAGTACCGCCGACGCCTGGTCGCAGATCGAATGGGACGACGGGGAGCCCGAGGGTGACCCACGTGTCTCACTCCGCGTCCCCGATCTCGTCTTCGGCACTCCCGACGGTCTGATTCCGATTGCTTCGACCGACCGCGGGGAAACGATCTTCTACGCTCCTCGGGGAGCGCTGGGGGCGGGGTCACTCTTCATAGAGAACGGCGAGGGCGAGTTCTTCGAGTACTCGTTCTCGTTCGCGGAATGGCTCTACCTCTGGCTCATTGGTGAAGAGGTGGCCGGCCCTGGTAGTTCTGCCTTTTACCCAGGGCCTGTGGCTTTGCAGGATCTTCCCATGACCCCGGACGAGCGACCGGCGACGCGATACGGGCCGCCTCGCGGAATGTGAACGAGCGCAGAAGACGGACTGTTCGGGCCCCAGCATCGCGCTGGGTCCGATGCTCGGTGCATGTGCGGGGCACCAGAGCCGAGGAGTTGGTGCGAGGGGAGCGGTCGCCGACGAGTTTCGTGTCCTGGACGGCGAGCGGTGCTCCCGTGCCGAGTCCCACTTCGAGCCCTTCGGTATGACGGCGTCACGGACGGGCGGGGGCTCCGGATCCTCGACTGGTTCCGGGACAAGTGGCGGTGGGGCGGCCGGGGCAGGAGCGTTTCCGTAGAATCCCAAGCGTGGGGGAGTTCTCTTCCCGTCGCGAACCGCCTTCTCTCACATGCGAGTTGACCTCGGTGGAGTGGCAGCCCGGCGATCTGGTTGAGACGGCGGTCTGGACTTGGGGGCCGATCGGACTGACATGTGTGTGCCATGGGCTCCCACAGGGCCGTGGGTGGTAGCAGTCCCCCTGCAGTCCGAGAGACGACAACAAGGAAGGTACACGCCGCCGTGGCTGGCAGATCCCCGGAAGAACCCGAAGACGGCTCGTCCATATCCGATGACGAGCTGCAGGCCTTTCTCCAGGAGAGCGAACGCGGGGCCGCTGCCGATGTCCCGAAGGAGCCGTCCGCGCGGGCCCGTATGGTCTCGGAGCGGCTGCGGCAGCAGGATGCGCGCGGTGAGTTGCCCCCGGGCTGGCGTGCGGGTCCGGGCCTGGGGGAGATGGACCGGAGAGCGGCCCGGAAGCGCAGACTCTGGGTGGTTCTCGGTGTGCCCGTCGTGATCGCTCTTGCCGTGGTGGCGATGCGGCCGTCGCTGCTGCCCGGTGATCCCTTCGGGGCCGGGGAGCCGGAGGCCGTCTCGGAGTCACCCCTTGCGCCGGAGACCGCTGCCCCGACCGGAGCGCCCGACTCGGTGGATCCTGATACCCCCACGATCGACCGACCCTTCGCGGGATCACCGGCCCTGCGGTGGGCCGACGGCGCGGCCGGCATCGTCGTTCCCGAGGCGACCCCGGTCGGATCGCTGTCCAAGGCCCAGGTGGAGCAGGCGCTGACGCAGACCAGGAAACTTCTGGTTGACGCGAACCTCGATCCGGCCACCCTGCGTGGTGAACGTCCCGAGACCGCGCTCGCCGTGCTCGAACCGCGGCAGACGGACCTGCTCGAACTGCTGAACACCGCGCTGAGCAAGCCGGACAAGAACCACGACCCCCTGTTGATGTTCAGCCGCTTCGATCCCGACGAACTGCGCCTGGCCGGCGACGTGGTCAAGACCCGGGGACGGATGACGTTCAAGGCGGGTGAGAATGCCTCCGTCGTCGTACACGCCGACTACACCTTCGTCTATCCGCTGGTGCAGACCGGTGAGGGTGCCACCGAGGTGTCCCGCACCATCGTCCGTCGCGTCCTGGACGTCGAGCTCTCCGATCCCGCCAAGTACGTCGTCACACCAGGGAAGATCACCGTTCTGAAGTACGACCAGAACATCGGCAACTCCGCCTGCGACGTCTACGACGGTTTCCTGCACCCTCAGTTCTCGACGGGCGAGACCGAGGGCGCGACCCCGACCGGGCCGACGACGGACCCCTACGACCGCAGTCAGGACCTAGCGGAGGACAGCGAGGAAAGCTGCGGCGTGGTGTCCCGCACCTGACCTCTCTACAGCTGTCCCGGGGCACCCTTGATGCCGCGTATCAGGGCGCGCAGGCCGGGCGTCGTCGTGGTGAGGACGACGTCCGGCTCGTCGCTCTCGCGGAGGTGGAGGGAGCCGGTGGGGGAGGCGGCGATGGTGACGCAGTTCGAACTGTCGCCACTGTACGAGGACTTCTGCCAGTGGAGGGTCTGCACGTCGGTGCCTTTCAGGTGTCCTGGGCGAGGTTGTTGATGAAGTCGCGTGACCTGGCTGGGGGCAGTGCGCAGGTTTCCAAGTGGTCCAGAACGGCACGGTACTTGGCCAACTGCGCATCGGAGTCGAGAAACCCGCAACCGCCGTGGTGGGTGTCCAACTGCACGGTGTCGAGTTGACGTACTGGACCCTCGACGTAGTCGAAGGACTGGCCGGTGCTCGGGAAGTTCTCCGTGCCGAACGGGATCACCCTGACCGTGACATGCGGCAACTCGCTCATTTCGATCAGGTGCTTGAGCTGTCCGGAGGCGACGTCCGGGCCGCCGAAGCCCATGCGCAGGGCCGACTCGTGGATGAACGCCGAGTACGGGGGAGGCGTTTCCCGGTGTAGGACGCCCTGTCGTTTGATCCGGTGGGTGAGGCGGTGTTCGATCTCGTACTGACGCATGGGCGGCACCACTGCCCGGAAGAGGGCGCGGGCGTGGTCCGTGGTCTGGAGCAGCGCGGGGATGTGGATCACGAGAGCCACTCGCAGCCCGGTCGCGTGGTGTTCCAGTTCGGCGAGGTCGACCAGCGCGGCGGGCAGGTGTTCGCGATACGGCTCCCACCAGCCGGGAGCTCGCCGCCCTGTGAAGTCGGCCAGGGCGTCCACGAGTGCCTCGTCGGAACAGGCGTATGCGGACGCCATGGTGCGCACCCGGTCGGCGCTGACGGAACTGCGTCCGGTCTCGATCATGCTGACGCGCCCCTGGTTGACGCCGAGCAGTCCGGCGGCGCCGGTGACGCTGAAGCCGGCCTGTTCGCGCAGTCTGCGCAGCTCGGAGCCCAGGCGTCGCTGGCGCAGGGTGGGGTTGCCGGTGGGCGGCAAGACGCCTCCTTCCGTACGGCATCGCGGTGGCTCTTGTACCCCACACGAGGTAACTGCAGGTGCATCTCTATGGATTGGGAGATGTATCTCCTGGCGGCCCTCTAGCGTGGTTCCTCCAAGGATTCCCCATCCTCCGGAGGTCCTCATGGTCACCGTAGCCCCGCCCGACACCTGGACGTACGCCCTCCGTCTGCCGCATGACCCCAGAGCCGCACGTGTCGCACGTATGACCGTGCGTGCGGTGCTCGGTGGGCACGGCAGACAGGAAGTGCTGGAAGCCGTCGAGTTGTTGACGTCCGAGTTGGTCGCCAACGCCTATCTGCACACCCAGGGGCCGGCCTCGCTGCGGCTCACCGCTGTGGGGGACGGGCGGCTCAGGGTGGGTGTGTGGGACAGCGACCCGCACATTCCCGCGCCGTTCGGCGAACCTCCCGGAGACCGGCTGGCGCCCGCTCCGGCCGACAGGGAAGGCGGGCGTGGGCTGTATCTCGTGCAGGAGTACGCGGACTCGTGGGGCGGCTGGCCGCTCGGCGGAGGCCGTGGGAAGCTGTTGTGGTTCGCGGTCGGTGGGTGAGCCCCGGTGGTGAGTCGGGGCTCCGTTCAGACCTTCGGGCCCTGCTCGCACAAGCCGCGCAGGACCGTTCCGCACTTGCGGGCGTATGCCTGCTGCAACCCCCTCACCGCCGGACCACCCGCCCGCGCGTACCACTTGGCCGCGCGGCTGAAGGCCGAGACCGTGAGCCAGACCGTGCCGTCGCCGGTGCGGTCGACGAGGAAGGATTCCTCGCCGCGTTCGGGGTGGCCGGGGAGGGTGCCGTAGGCCCAGCCCGCGCGCCGGTGTTCGTCGGCCGTCCATATGACACGGCAGGGGGCCTTGATCAGGCCGGCCAGGGTGATGGTGACGTCCACGTCGGGGGCCGCGCGGTCGGCCGAGGCGTCGACGCCGACGCCCATCGCGCGGTGCATCTCCCAGGTCATGACGGCCTCGGCCGCGCGCCGGAAGAGGTCGTGGCCCTCGCCCAGGCGGGTGCGGACGTGCAGGGCGTGGAAGCCGGGCGGGCAGAAGCCGGGGCGGTCGCGGGTCGCGCCGACGTCGTCGTATGTGAAGTCCTTGGACGGCATGGGAGACAAGGGTAGGGCGGTACCCGGGGATGCCTTCGTCCCGGGTACCGCCCCATCACCTGAAACAGGACTAGCTGACGTTGATCGCCGTCCAGGCCGCCTTCACCGTCGCGTACTCGGTGCTGCTGGAGCCGTACAGCGCCGACGCCGCGCTCAGGGTCGCCGTGCGGGCGCCCGAGTACGTGGTGGTCGACGTCATGTACTCGGTCAGCGCCTTGTACCAGATCTGCACGGCCTTGGCGCGGCCGATGCCGGTGATGGTGGAGCTGTTGTAGGTCGGGGAGTTGTAGGACACCCCGTTGATCGTCTTCGAACCGCTGCCCTCGGAGAGGAGGTAGAAGAAGTGGTTCGCCGGGCCGGACGAGTAGTGCACGTCCAGGTTCTTCAGCGAGGACGACCAGTAGTTGGCCGAGGCGCCGTCCTTGCTCGGCTGGTCCATGTAGCGCAGCGGGGTGCCGTCGCCGTTGATGTCGATCTCCTCGCCGATGAGGTAGTCACCGACGTCGGAGGAGTTCGCCGCGTAGAACTCGACCGCCGTGCCGAAGATGTCCGAGGTGGCCTCGTTGAGGCCGCCGGACTCGCCGGAGTAGTTCAGGCCCGCGGTGTTGGAGGTGACGCCGTGGGTCATCTCGTGGCCGGCCACGTCCAGCGAGGTGAGCGGGTGGGTGTTGCTCGAGCCGTCGCCATACGTCATGCAGAAGCAGCTGTCGTCCCAGAAGGCGTTGACGTACGCGTTGCCGTAGTGGACGCGGGAGTACGCGGCCACGCCGTTGTTCTTGATGCCGCTGCGGCCGAAGGTGTTCTTGTAGAAGTCCCAGGTGGTCTGCGCGCCGTACGCGGCGTCGACGGCGGCCGTCTGGTCCGTGGTGGAGCTGGAGGCGGCGCCGGTGCCCCACGTGTCGTCGGCGTCGGTGAACAGCGTGCCCGCCGACGAGGACGAGGTGTGCGACTTGTTGTACGTCTTGTGGCCGCCGCGCGTGGTGTCGTACAGCTGGTACGTCGAACCGGACAGGGTCGTGCCCAGTGTCACCGTGCCGGAGTACAGGCTCTTGCCGGTGCCGGTCTCGATGCCCTGGTACTCGTAGAGCTTCTTGCCGGTGGCCGCGTCGGTGATGACGTGCAGCTCGTTCGGGGTGCCGTCCTCCTGGAAGCCGCCGACGACCGTCTCGTAGGCGAGGACCGGCTTGCTGCCGTTGCCCGCCCAGACCACCTTGCGGGGCGCCTCGGAGGCCTCGGTCTTCGCGGAGCCCGCGGCCTTGGCGAGGGTCAGCGCCTGCTTCTCCGCCTTGGCGGCGGCGATGACCGGCTTGACGGAGGCGACCTTGATGGTGGCCTTCGTCGCCTTGGTGACGCCCTTGTTCACGCCGGCGGCCGACTCGTGGACGACCAGGTCGCCGCCGAGCACCGGCAGGCCCGCGTAGGTCCGCTCGTAGCGTGTGTGGACCGTGCCGTCCGCGTCCTTGACGACGTCCCGGACGACCAGCTTCTCCTTGGCGCCAAGGCCTATCTCCGTCGCGGTCGCGGTCGCGTCGGCCTGCTTGTCCTGGATCAGCGCGGTGCGGGCGGACGCAGACAGCGCGGTCGGCACGGCCAGCGGCTTGGCGGCGGAGTCCACGGCGGTCGGGGCGGCCACGGCACCGGAGGTCAGACCGGTGGTGACGAGGGCTCCGGCCGCGACAGCGGTGGCGATCGCCAGGGTGGTGCGCTTGTGACGCGCGTAGAGGGAGGTCACACAAGCTCCTTGGGAGTGGGGGGTGCCCGGGCGGCGTGGGGATGCTGCCCGGAGTGTTGTGAAGTTGTGCGGCGGTTGTCCCGAAGCCTCGCATCAAGGTCGCGTACATGTCAGGACCCTCTTGTGATGTTGACTGAAAATCGACGGGCGAATGAACATTGCCGGAATGTAAACCGAGTTGACCTCGGTAAAGGGCCAACAGGTCGCGGGCAATCGGCTGGCAAAAAGACGGTGCCGCCCCGGAGAAACGCGTCCTCCGGGGCGGCACTCTGTGAGCAGCCTGTCGGCGACCTACGGGAAGGTCACCTTCCAGCTGTTGATGTAGCCGGTGTCGATGGCCGCGTTGTCCTGGACCCTCAACTGCCAGACCCCGTTGGCGACCTCGGAGGAGGCGTTCACGGTGTACGTGGTGGAGAGGTTGTCCGTGCTGCCGCCGGTGCCGTACGCCTTCAGCGTGTACGCCGTGCCGTCGGGGGCGACCAGCTGCACCTGGAGGTCACCGATGTAGGTGTGGACGATCTCGACACCCACCTGGAGGTTCGAGGGCGCGTTGCCCGTCCGGCCGGAGACGGTGATCGACGAGGTGACCGCCGCCCCGTTGTCCGGAATCGATACGTCGGCGGTGTTCTCGAAGGAGGTGCCGCCGCCACCGCCTCCGCCGCCGGGCCGCGTGCCCACCGCGACGCCCGCCCACGCGTTCGCCACCGCCGTGTACTCGGCGCTCGTCGTGCCGTACAGCTCACCGGCCGCCGCGAGGGTGCCGGTGCGGGCCGCCGCGTAGTTGGTGGTGGTCGTGAACTTCGTGGTCAGCGCGCGGAACCAGATCTTCTCCGCCTTGTCCCGGCCGATGCCGGTGACCGCGAGGCCGTCCGCGGTCGGCGAGTTGTAGCTGACGCCGTTGATCGTCTTGGCGCCGCTGCCCTCGGAGAGGAGGTAGAAGAAGTGGTTCGCCGGGCCGGACGAGTAGTGCACATCGGCGTTGCCGATGCTGGACGTCCAGTTGTTGTACGACGAACCGTCCTTGCTCGGCTGGTCCATGTACCGCAGAGGCGTGCCGTCGCCGTTGATGTCGATCTCCTCGCCGATGAGGTAGTCACCGATGTCCGAGGAGTTCGCCGCGTAGAACTCGACCGCCGTGCCGAAGATGTCCGAGGTCGCCTCGTTGAGGCCGCCGGACTCGCCCGAGTAGTTCAGGCCCGCGGTGTTGGAGGTGACGCCGTGCGTCATCTCGTGGCCGGCCACGTCGATGGACGTCAGCGGGTGGGTGTTGCTCGCGCCGTCGCCGTACGTCATGCAGAAGCAGCTGTCCGACCAGAACGCGTTGACGTACGCGTTGCCGTAGTGGACCCGGGAGTACGCGGCCACACCGTCGCCGCGGATACCGCTGCGCCCCTGCACGTTCTTGTAGTAGTCCCAGGTCAGGGCCGCTCCGTAGTGGGCGTCGGCGCCCGCGGTCTCCGTGTTGGACGCCGCACCGGTGCCCCAGACGTCGTCGGAGCCGGAGAACAGCGTGCCGGTGCCGGAGGTGCCCCGGTTGAGGTTGTACGTCTTGTGGCTGCCGCGCGCCCCGTCGGTCAGGTTGTACGTCGACCCGGACTGCGTGGTGCCGAGCGTCACCGTGCCGCTGTACATGGTGTTGCCGGTGCCGGTCTCGATGCCCTGGTACTCGTAGAGCTTGCTGCCGGTGGCCGCGTCGGTGATGACGTGGAGCTCGTTCGGGGTGCCGTCCTCCTGGAGGCCGCCGACGACCGTCTCGTACGCCAGGACCGGGGTGCCGTTCGCCGCCCAGATCACCTTGCGCGGCGCGCGGTTCGTGGCCGCCTTCTCCGCGCCGTCGGCCTTCGCCAGGGTCAGCGCCTGCTTCTCCGCCTTCGCCGCGGTGACGGTGGGCGTGAGCGAGGCGACCTCGACGGTGGCGCGGGTGGCCTTGGTGACGGCCTCCGTCGCGCCGGACTTCGCGGTCTCGACGACCAGGTCGCCGCCGAGGACGGGCAGACCGGCGTAGGTGCGCTCGTAGCGCGTGTGCAGGGTGCCGTTCGCGTCCTTGACCACGTCGCGGACGACGAGCGCCTCCTTGGCGCCGAGACCCAGCTTCTTGGCGGTGGCCGCCTTGCCGGCGTCGGCCTTGCTGATCAGCTCGGCGCGCTGGGCGGGGGTGAGCCGGACCGACTCGGCGCCCGGGCGGGCCTGGCCGGCCGCCGGTGCCCCCTCCGGGGCGGCGGTGGCCGCGCCGGACTGCACGGCGGCGGCGATGAGCGCGGAGACGCCGACGAGGGCGACGGCCGCGGCCTTGCGGGACAGGGTGTGGGAGGTGCGTCTGCGAGAGGAACTGCTTCTCAACACTGACTCCTTCTGCGCGGCCGCGGATCACGCGGCCAGGGGAGACCGGTCGGCGGGTGGGCCGTCCGGGCACGACAAAGGCGGTACGCAGAACGGTGTGGCTGTGGGGTTGCTGTGAAGTAGCAGTGGGAAGAGTGGCAGTGGATTGCGCTGTCTGTCAGGAGCGCGTCAGAAATTTGGCCGGAAACAGTCCGTTGTCCGGGGATTCATGTTCGATATACGGACAAAAAGAAGGGGCGCCGCGTGACGCCCCCTCGCTGCTCGCCGGACACGGCTCAGACCAGACTGTCCCGCCAGGCCCGGTGCAGGTCCGCGAAACGGCCCCTGCCCGCGATGAGATCCGCGGGTGCGCCGTCCTCGACGATCCGGCCCTGCTCCATCACCAGGACCCGGTCGGCGATCTCCACGGTGGACAGCCGGTGCGCGATCACCACCGCCGTACGGCCCTCCAGGACCGTCGACATCGCGCGCTGCACGGCCCGCTCCCCGGGGATGTCCAGCGAACTGGTCGCCTCGTCCAGGATCAGCACCGCCGGATCCGCGAGCAACGCCCGTGCGAACGCCACGAGTTGCCGCTGACCGGCGGAGATACGGCCGCCCCGCTTGCGGACGTCCGTGTCGTAGCCGTCGGGCAGGGCGCTGATGAACTCGTGTGCGCCGATCGCCTTCGCCGCCCGCTCGATCTCCTCCCGGGTCGCGTCCGGCCGCCCGATGGCGATGTTCTCGGCGACCGTACCGGAGAACAGGAACGCCTCCTGCGTCACCATGACCACCCCGCGCCGCAGCTCGGGCACGGCGAGGTCGCGCAGATCGACGCCGTCGAGCAGCACCCGCCCCTGGGAGGGGTCGTAGAAGCGGGCCAGCAGCTTGGCCAGGGTGGACTTGCCCGCGCCGGTGGAGCCGACGACGGCGACCGTCTGCCCGGCGGGCAGGGTGAGGCCGAAGCGGGGCAGGACCTCGCCGCCGGTGCGGTAGCCGAAGGACACCTCGTCGAACACGACCTCGCGGCCGGGCAGTTCACCCCGGAGGGCGGGCAGCTCCTTCGGCACCGACGGCTCGGGCACGGACGGCGTCTGCGCGAGCAGGCCCGCGATCTTCTCCAGCGAGGCCGCCGCCGACTGGTACGAGTTGAGGAACATGCCGAGCCGGTCGATCGGGTCGTACAGCCGCCGCAGGTACAGCACCGCCGCCGCGAGCACCCCCAGCGCCAGTGTGCCGCCCGCCACCCGGTAGGCGCCCCACAGGACGATCAGGGCGACGGCCGTGTTGGCGACGATCCGCGAGCCGATGACGTACCGGGCCATCTCCAGCAGGGCGTCGCCGTTCGTCCGCTCGTGCCGCCGGTTGAGGACCCGGAAGTCGGCGTCGTTGACGGCCTCGCGGCGGAAGGCGCGCACCGGCCGGATGCCGTTCATCGTCTCCACGAACTTCACGATCACGGCGGCGATCGCGGTGGAGCGGGCGGTGAACACCCGCCGCGCGCGCCGCTGGTAGAGCCGGACCAGCAGGTACAGCGGCACGAAGGAGGCGACCGCCACCGCGCCGAGCCCGAGGTCCAGCCAGAGCAGCATCGCCGAGATGTACAGGAACGACAGCACCACGGTCACCAGCTCCTGCAGACCCTCGTTGAGGAGCTCGCGCAGGGACTCCACGTCCGCGGTGGAGCGGGAGATGAGCCGGCCCGAGGTGTAGCGCTCGTGGAAGTCGACGCTGAGGGCCTGGGCGTGGCGGAAGATACGGCCGCGCAGATCGAGCAGCACGTCCTGGTTGACCCGGGCGGCCGCGATCAGGAACGCGTACTGCAGGGCGCCTGAGGCCAGCGCGCACACCAGATAGCCGACGGCCACCGCGACCAGCGGACCGTTGTCGCCGTCGCGGAAGGCCGGCACCGCGCGGTCGATGGCGTACGCCACCAGCAGCGGGCCCGCCTGCACGGCAGCCTGCTGGAGCAGCAGCAGGAGCGTGGTCAGGGCGACCCGTGCCTTCATGGGGGCGAGCAGGGAGCGCAGCAGGGTGCCGGTGGCGCCGGGCGGGGTGGGCAGGACGTCCTTGTCGAAGGGGTCGTCGGCGGCCCGGACGGGCAGGTCCTCGGGTTGGTCGTCGGTGGTGGGGGACGAGGTGGCGGGGGCACTCATCGGTCGTCCTCCTGGCGGCCGTTTCCTGACATGAGGTGGGCGTACTCGGCGTTGGCGCGCAGCAGTTCCTGGTGGGTGCCGACGGCGGTGATCCGGCCCCCGGAGAGCAGGGCGACCCGGTCGGCGAGGAGCACGGTGGACGGGCGGTGGGCCACGATCAGCGCGGTGGTGTCGGCGAGGACCTGGCGCAGCGCGGCCTCCACGGCGGCCTCCGTGTGGACGTCGAGCGCGGACAGCGGGTCGTCGAGCACCAGGAACCGCGGCTGCCCCACGACGGCTCTGGCCAGCGCCAGCCGCTGCCGCTGCCCGCCGGAGAGGCTGAGCCCCTGCTCGCCCACCTGGGTGCCGGTGCCCTGCGGCAGCGCGTGCGCGAAGTCGGCCTGGGCGACCCCGAGCGCCCGCTCCAACTCGGCGGCCCCGGCCGTGTCGTCCGCCCCCATCAGCACGTTCTCCCCGACGCTCGCGGAGAACAGCGTCGGCTCCTCGAACGCGACGGCGACCTTCGCGCGCAGCTCCTCGCGGGTCATCGCGGTGACGGCCTCGCCGTCGAGCGTGATCCGCCCGGCGGTCACCTCGTGCAGCCGGGGGACGAGCGCGGTGAGCGTGGTCTTGCCGCTGCCGGTGGCCCCGACGAGCGCCATGGACTCCCCGGGGCGGATGTGCAGGTCGACGCGGTCCAGGGTGGGGGGCGAGGCGGGGTCGGCGTCGGGGTAGCGGAAGACGACTCCGTCGAACCGGAGTCCGTCGCCCGCGTCCACGTTTCCGGGGTTCTCGACGACCGTCTCCGACTCCGGCTCCTCGTCCATCACCTCGAAGTACCGCTCGGTGGCCGTCGCCGCCTCCTGGCTCATCGCCAGCAGGAAGCCGATGGAGTCGACGGGCCAGCGCAGCGCGAGGGCCGTCGACAGGAAGGCGACCAGGGTGCCCGCGGACAGCTCGCCGTCCGCCACCTGGACGGTGCCCAGCACCAGCGCCGCCCCGATCGCCACCTCGGGCAGGGTCACGATGACGGCCCAGATCGTCGCCAGCAGCCGGGCCTTGCGCAGCTCGGTCCCGCGCAGGGTCGACGACAGCTCGCGGAAGGCCCGCGCCTGGCTGCGGTGGCGGCCGAACCCCTTGATGATCCGGATCCCGAGCACGCTCTCCTCGACGACCGTCGTCAGATCGCCGACCTGGTCCTGGGCGCGCCGCGCCACGACCGCGTAGCGGTGCTCGAAGATCACGCACATCACCATGACGGGGAGGGCGGGCCCCAGGATCACCAGCCCCAGGGACCAGTCCTGGAGCAGCATGATGATCACGCCGACGAGGATCGTCACGCCGTTGACCAGGAGGAACGTCAGCGGGAAGGCGAGGAACATCCGCAGCAGCATCAGATCGGTGGTCGCCCGGGACAGCAGCTGTCCCGAGGCCCACCGGTCGTGGAAGGCCACCGGCAGCCGCTGGAGGTGCCGGTACAGCTCCGCCCGCATCTCGGCCTCGACATGCGAGAGCGGGCGCGCCACCAGCCAGCGCCGCAGCCCGAACAGCCCGGCCTCCACGAGCCCGAGCAGCAGCAGGTACAGCGCCCCGAGCCAGACGCCCGCCGGGTCACGGTCGGCGACCGGCCCGTCCACCATCCACTTCAGGACGAGCGGGATCACCAGCCCCACGAGGGAGGCGACGACGGCCACGAACGCGGCGCTGAACAGCCGCATCCGCACCGGCCGCACATACGGCCACAAACGCAGCAACGTCCGCACCGCGGACCGGTCCTTGGTGGTTGCACGTGTCGTCGACATCAGGAGCGAGCCTACGGATCGCCACTGACATCGCCCACCGAGTTTCGACCGGTCCCCCCTCGGGCGCTGGACCTACGACCTGCGCGTTCGAGGGGGTTGTGGCCCCTTGCGGGTGAATCTGAGGAGGGTGCGCGTGGGCTTCGTCAGCGGTCCGCGACGCGCATCTCGAACCACGTCGTCTTGCCGCGTGGCAGCAGGTCCACGCCCCAGCGGTCGGAGAGTTTGTCGACGAGGAAGAGGCCGCGGCCGCTGACGTCCATTTCCTGGACCGGCATCAGGCAGGGCAGACCGCGGGAGGGGTCGCGGACCTCGACGCGGATCCAGCCGCGGCGCCGGCGCAGTCGGAGGCCGAAGACGCGGGCGCCGGTGTGGCGTACGGCGTTGCCGACGAGTTCGGAGACGAGGAGGACCGTGTCCTCGGTCATCTTGGGGGACAGTCCCCACTGGCGGAGCACGACGACCTGGGTGAGGCGGCGGGCCGTGGCGGCGGACTCGGGGCGGGAGGGGAGCGGAATCTCGCCCTCCGTGGGGTTGCCGAACAACTCCAGCGCCTTGAGCGCCCGTTCGTCCTCGACCGCAGGCGACCAGCGTGCCGCGGCCACGCGCCCGTGCCCCCGCGGCTGTTCGATACCCTCCAGCCCCGCCATGCCCCCATCATGGCCGCCCGGAGCCTCCTTGGGGGCCGTTCCGGCGGAATACGCCCCCTGGGCGACCCCGTTCCACGGAGTGCGCCCGGCATATGCCGGGGGCATGCCGGAGTCCAGAAAAGCCGCGTTGACCTGCGGTGACGGATCCTGTGCGGGCAATCGCCGGTCTCCCTCGACAAGGCGGCTCAGGGTCGACCCAAGGTTCCCATGAACCGCCCCTTCGAGGGACCCGGACGGGACATCCCGGATGAGACATCCCGTCAATTGCAACCGAACACGGCCGTGTTCAAAGAGATCTGCCTCACATGGCCGAGAGGGCGGGTGTCAGAGGAACTTGGCCTTGCCCGGTCCCTCCTCGACGAAGCTGCGCATGCCGATCTCGCGGTCGGCGGTGGCGAACAGACCCGCGAACCAGTTGCGTTCGACCGCGAGGCCGGTGTCGATGTCCGTCTCCAGGCCGGTGTCGATCGACTCCTTCGCCGCGCGGAGTGCGAGCGCCGGGCCCTGCGCCAGCTTCGCGGCCCACGCGTGCGCCTCCGTGTACACCTCGGCCGCCGGGACCACCCGGTCCACCAGGCCCAGGGTCAGCGCCTCGTCCGCCTTCACCATCCGGCCGGTGAAGATGAGGTCCTTCGCCTTGGAGGGGCCGACCAGCCGGGCGAGGCGCTGGGTGCCGCCCGCGCCGGGGATCAGCCCGAGCAGGATCTCCGGCTGGCCCAGCTTCGCGTTGTCGGCGGCGATCCGGAAGTCGGCGCAGAGGGCGAGCTCGCAGCCGCCGCCCAGCGCGTAGCCCGTCACGGCCGCCACGACCGGCTTGGGGATCCGGGCCACCGCGGTGAAGGAGTCCTGCAGGGCGCGGGAGCGCAGGACCATCGCCGTGTGGTCCATGTCCTGCATCTCCTTGATGTCCGCGCCCGCCGCGAACACCTTCTCCCCGCCGTACACCACGACGGCGCGGACGTCGTCCCGGCGGGTCGCCTCCTCGGCCAGCTCCTTGAGCCGGTCCTGCGTGGCGACGTCGAGGGCGTTCATGGGCGGGCGGTCGAGGCGGATCGTGCCGACGCCTTCGGCGACTTCGAGATGAACGGTCATGGCAGCAGGTTAACCATCACTAACGGCAGCGGGCCCGGTGCCGTTGGTCACAGCACCGGGCCCGAGGCGAAGGGGGCCTACTTGGTCCACTCCGCCCAGGAGAGGTTCCAGCCGTTGAGGCCGTTGGCCGGGTCGACCACCGGGTCGGTGGAGTTCTTCACGTCCACCACGTCGCCGACGATCGAGTTGTTGAAGAACCACGCGGCGGACACGGTGCTGTCGTAGCCGCCGCGCACGTCGCGCAGGCCGATGCAGCCGTGGCTGGCGTTGTAGTTGCCGAAGGCGTCGCCGCCCCAGTAGTTGCCGTGCACGAAGGTGCCGGAGTTGGTCAGCCGCATGGCGTGCGGGACGTCCTTGATGTCGTACTCGCCGTCGTAGCCGACGGTGTCGCCGTTCATCCGGGTCACCGTGAACTTCTCACTGATGACCATCTGGCCGTTCCAGGTGGCGTAGCCGGCCTTGCCGGTGGTGACCGGGATGGTCTTGTAGAGCTTGCCGTCCCGCATGACCTTCATCGTGAGCTTCTTGGCGTCCACGATCGACACCTGGCTGCGGCCGATGGTGAAGGAGATGGTCTTGGACTGCTCGCCGTAGACGCCCTTGCGGCCCTCGACGCCGTCCAGGTTGAGCTTGACGGTGACCTTGGTGCCGGCCTTCCAGTATTTCTCGGGGCGGAAGTCCAGCCGGTCGTTGCCGAACCAGTGGCCCTGGACGTCGACGGCCGGCTCGGTCGTGATCTCGATGGCCTTCTTCACGTCGTCCGGCTTCGTGATGCCGCGCGTGAAGCGCACCGAGAACGGCATGCCGACGCCGACGGTGGAGCCGTCCTCGGGCGTGAAGTTGCCGATGAAGGTGTTCTGCGGGCTGAGCGTGGTGAAGGAGGAGTCCTCGGCGGACGTACGGCCCTCGGAGTCCTTCGCGACCGCGTGCACCTGGTACTTCGTCGAGGCCGCGAGGTGCGTCGCGGGAGTCCAGCCGGTGCCGTCGGCCGAGATCGTGCCCTTGATCGCCGTGCCGTCGTCGTCCTTGACGGTGACCTCGGTCAGCTTGCCGTTACTGGCGCTCACCTTCAGGACGCCGCTCGTGTCGACGTCCTGGGCGCCGGTCTTCGGGGCGATCGTGACGACCGCCTCCGACTGCTTGCTCGCGGCAGCCGTGCTGCCCTTGCCGTCCTTGTCCTTGGCGTCGGACCCGGAGTCCGAGCCGCCCCCGCCGCACGCCGTGACGGCGAGCAGCATCCCGCCGACGATCAACGCAAGGCGCTTGTTGCGGCCGCGTGAGCGGCCCGCGATCGATGCCCCCGATATCGGTCGCACGTTCAAGTCGTTCTCCCCTCCCAGGGCCTGGTCAGGCCCCCACCCCCGCGCATCCCGCGCGATCATTTGGGCATACTAAACCGCACGGTTTTGAGCGGCGTGTCAGGTGAATGTCACCGTTCCGTCGCAACTTGGACCATGGTCGCGGAAGGATGGTTGCGCGGCGGGGAGAGGCCGTTCGGGGCGGAATGCCGGGCGGAATACCGGGGGGATTGCCGGGCGGATCGTCAGCGGCTGCCGGACGCCCGCCGCAGGGGACTGCCGGAGGCTATTCGGCGCTGTCCGCCGTCCACTCCTCCCAGCTCATGTTCCAGCCGCCGAGCCCGTTGTCCGGCGACACCTCCTTGTCCTTGCTGCGGACGACCTCGACGACGTCCCCGATCAGCGAGCGGTCGAAGAACCAGCCGGCGGGCGTGTCCGAGCCGCCGCCCCTGACGTCCCTCAGGCCCACGCAGCCGTGACTGACGTTGGCGGTGCCGAACACGTCCGGCTCCGCCCAGTAGTTGCCGTGCAGGAAGGTCCCGGACTCGGTGAGCCGCATGGCGTGCGGCACGTCGGGGATGTCGTACTCGCCCTTGCCGTCCTTCTTCTTGAAGCCGACCGTGGCCCCGTTCATCCGGGTCAGTTCGAGCATCTCGGTGACGACCATCTTGCCGTTGTACGTCGTCGTCTTCGGCGCCCCTGCCGTGATGGGCACGGTGGCGATCAGGTCGTCCTCGCGCCACACCTTCATCGTGTGCTTCTCCGCGTCGACGAGGGAGACCTGGTTGCGGCCGACGGTGAAGGAGTACGTCTTGTACTGCAGCCCGTAGACCCCGGGCGCGCCCTCCACGTCCCGCAGCTTCAGCGCGACCGTGACCTTGGTGCCGGGCTTCCAGTAGTCCTCGGGGCGGAAGTCGAGGCGGCCGCCGCCGAACCAGTGCGGCCGGATCTCCACGGCCGGCTCGGCGGTGACCTCGACCGCCCGCTCCACGGCGGCCCGGTTCTCGATCTCCCGGCTGAAGTCCAGGGAGACGATCATCCCGGTGCCGACGGTGGAGCGGTTCTCCGGGGTGACGTACCCGATGAAGCGTTCCTCGGGCACGTGGGTGGTGAAGGTGGTGTGGCGGGCCGAGCGGTCGCCGTCGCCGTCCAGGGCCACGACGTCGACCGTGTAGCGCGCGGCCAGCGCCAGCCGGTCGCCGTCCGGTCGCCAGCTGCGCCCGTCGGCGGAGATCCGCCCAGGCACCCTCGTCTCCTGGGCGTCCTGCGACCGCACCACCTTCACCGACTCCAGCCGTCCGTCCGGCACCCGGACCAGCAGCCCCGTCTCCGGGCGCACGCCCTTCGCGCGGTCGTCGGGGATCACCCGGATGACGTCCTCGGGGGCCGCCGGTCTGCCGAGCATCCGGTCGGCCCCGCTTCTGCCGTCGCCCGTGCAGCCCGCCGCCCCGGCCAGAAGTCCGGCCCAGGTCACTACGGCGGCCACTGCGACGCCCGCGCGCCGTGCGCGCCCATGTACGTGCCTCACGGCATGTCCAACGACCGGGTGCGCCCCGGGGAAACGTGAGTGCGAGGCGCGCTCTGGGCAGAACAGGGGGAGGACGACAGCGCGAGGCGGCGGCGGCCGGGACGCCGTACACCCCCCCCCGTACGTCGTACCCACGAGCCGCGGGAGGCTGAACGGTGTCCAGCGCAGCCGAGCAGGAGGCGGTGGCGGAGGAACGCGCCACGCCGGACACCCGACTGAACGGGGTGTCCCAGAAGGTGCCCGGCGTGCCCGTGCGCCCGGGCGCGTCCACCCCGCTCGGCGCCCGCTTCCGGGTCGGCCCGGACGGGGTCGCGGGCACCAACTTCGCGCTGTGGGCGGGCGGGGCGGAGGCGGTCGAGCTCTGCCTGTTCGACGAGGCCGGCCGTGAGACACGCGCCGCGCTGACCGAACTCACGCACGAGATCTGGCACGGCTTCGTCCCGGGTGTGATGCCGGGCCAGCGCTACGGCTTCCGGGTGCACGGCCGCTGGGACCCGTGGACCGGCGGCCGCTGGAACCCGGCGAAGCTGCTCCTCGACCCCTACGCCCGCGCGGTCGACGGGGAGTTCGACCTTCCCCCCGAGGTGTACGGGCATGTCAGGGACTGGCCCCAGCAGCAGGTCGCGGACACCGTGCGCGACGAACGCGACTCGGCGCCGTACGTCCCGAAGGGCGTCGTCGTCCACGATGACGACGACTGGGCCGACGACCGCCGCCCCAAGACGCCCTGGGCCGACTCGGTCATCTACGAACTGCACGTCAAGGGCTTCACCCAGCGGCACCCCGGCATCCCCGAGCGACTGCGCGGCACCTACGCCGGTCTCGCCCACCCGGCGGCGGTCGAGCACCTGGTGAGGCTGGGCGTGACGGCGGTGGAACTGCTCCCGGTCCACCAGTTCGCCCACGAGGACCATCTGCTCCGCCGCGGCCTGCGCAACTACTGGGGCTACAACTCCATCGGCTACTTCGCCCCGCACGCGGGCTACGCCTCCTCCGGTACGACGGGACAGCAGGTCGGCGAGTTCAAGCGGATGGTGCGCGCCCTGCACGCCGCCGGCATCGAGGTGATCCTCGACGTCGTCTACAACCACACCGCGGAGGCCGGCGAACTCGGCCCCACGCTCTCCCTGAAGGGCATCGACAACCGCGGCTACTACCGCCTCCAGTCCGACGCCCGCCGCTACGCCGACTACACCGGCTGCGGCAACACCCTGCACGTGGTGCAGCCGCACGTGCTCAGGCTGATCACCGACTCCCTGCGCTACTGGGTCACCGAGATGGGCGTGGACGGCTTCCGCTTCGACCTCGCCGCCGCCCTCGCCCGCTCCATGCACGACGTCGACATGCTCTCCCCGTTCCTCGCGGTCATCGCCCAGGACCCGGTGCTGCGCCGGGTGAAGCTGATCGCGGAGCCCTGGGACGTGGGCTCGGGCGGCTACCAGGTGGGCGCCTTCCCTCCCCTGTGGACCGAGTGGAACGACCGCTACCGCAATGCCGTGCGCGACTTCTGGCGGCACGCGCTGCCGGACGTACGGGAGATGGGCTACCGCCTGTCGGGCTCCAGCGACCTCTACGCCTGGGGCGGGCGCCGCCCGTACGCCTCGGTCAACTTCGTGACCGCCCACGACGGCTTCACCCTCCGCGACCTCGTGTCCTACGACCGCAAGCACAACGAGGCCAACGGCGAGGGCAACCGGGACGGCACCGACGACAACCGGGCCTGGAACTGCGGGGCGGAGGGGGAGACGGACGACGAGCGGGTACGGGCGCTCAGGCGCCGGCAGCTGCGGAACCTCCTCACCACCCTGCTGCTGTCGACCGGCGTGCCGATGCTGGTCGCGGGCGACGAGCTGGGCCGCACCCAGGGCGGCAACAACAACGCCTACTGCCAGGACAACGAGACCGGCTGGGTGGACTGGAGCCTGCTTCAGGAGCCGGGGTGGCGCGCGCTCTTCGAGCTGACCTCCCGGCTGATCGCGCTGCGGCACCGGCATCCCGTGCTGCGGCGGCGCGCGTTCTTCTCCGGCCGGGCCCACTCGGCCGACGGACTGCGCGACCTGGCCTGGTTCACGGCACGGGGCGCGGAGATGACCGAGGACGACTGGTACGCCCCCGCCGCGACCCTCGGCATGTACCTCTCCGGGCGGGACATCCCGGGCCGCGACGACCGGGGCGCCCCGATCACCGACGACAGCTTCCTCGCGGTGCTGCACGCCGGTGACCGACCGGTGAGCTTCGTCCTGCCGGGGCCGCCGTGGGCGGAGCGCTACGAGGTGGTCGTCGACACGTCCAGGGAGGACCAGAGCGAGGCCCCGGGCGTCGTCCACCGGGCGGGGGAGGCGGTCACGGTGCCGGCGCGGGCGGTGGTGCTGCTGCGGGTGGCGGGGTGAGCCGTCGCTCCTCCCAGCACTCCGTCAGCTCCCGGGCCTTCTCCTCGAACCGCGCGTCGGCGAACGACGTCGGCGCGGGCAGGGTCACGCGGCGGCCGTCCTTGAGGTACGCGACGACCTGGCTCACCCCGAAGGTGCGGCGGACCACCAGATGCTCGATGCCGGCCCAGGGGAAGGTGCGGCGCTCTCCGTGCACCACGACCAGGGCGTCCTCGGTGAGGATCACCCCGCGGCCTCGCCCCGTCAGCGCCAGGACGGCGACGCCGAAGAGGGACCAGCCGACCATCCGCCCCAACTCGCCCGCGCTCATCGGATCGTCGGTGAAGAGGAGGCCGACGTACAGCACCACCGAGGCGGTCAGGAAACCGAGGGCGCCGGGGAGGACGCGCTGCGCGAGTCCGAGCCGGAACCCCCGTGCGGAGCTCTGCGCGGCGCGGGGAGCGGAGGAGTTCAAGAGGACCACCGTTCGCTGAGGGGCTCCAGGGTGGCATGCCGGGCCGGGCGGGGTGCAGGGGGATGCGCGCCCCGGGCGGCGCGGGGAGGCACGGCCGACGCCGTCTCCGGCCGCCACGCGGGGGAATGAGCCTGTTTCTTGCTGTTTGCCCCTTAAATGGTGCGGGTGACTTCGACCGACCGCCGTGCCGCGCTGCGGGTGGGTGCCGGGCTGGTCGCCGGGGGTGCGTTCGCCGGTGCGTGCTCCACGTCCGGCTCCGCCTCCCGGCCCTCGTCCGGCGCGTCCCCCGGCCCGCCCTCGCCCCCGTCACCCGCACCGGCCTCCGCCACCTCCCCCGCCGGACCCCGGCCCGCCCCGGCCCCCCGCGCCTTCCCCGGACAGCCCGCCCAGATCACCCACGGCCCCCGCGGCCGGCCCCGGGTCGCCCTCACCTTCCACGGGCAGGGTGAACCGGCCCTCGCCGAGGCCCTCCTGGCGGAGGCCGAGCGGCACGGGGCGCGGGTCACCGTCCTCGCCGTCGGGACCTGGCTCGACGAGCACCCGGGCCTTGCCCGCCGGATCCTCGACGGCGGCCACGACCTCGGCAACCACACCCACCGGCACCTCGACATCAACGCCATGGCCGAGGCGGAGGCGCGCGCCGAGATCGCCGAGTGCGCGCTACGGCTCAAACGGCTCACCGGGTCGGTCGGAACCTGGTTCCGGCCCTCCCGCACCGCGCTGGCCTCCCCGCTCGTCGAGCGGCTGGCCCGCGCTGCCGGCTATCCCCACGTCCTGTCCTACGACGTCGACTCCCTCGACTTCACCTCACCCGGCGCCCCCGCCGTCACGGCCAACGTCCTGCGCGAGGTCCGCGACGGATCCGTCGTGAGCCTGCACTTCGGGTACGCGGACACCCTCGCCGCGCTCCCCGCCGTACTGGACGAACTCGCCCGCCGCGGACTGCGCGCGGTCACCACCACGGAGCTGATCGGCTGATGCGACCCACACTCCTCACCCGCGCCCTGCTCACCGGCACCGCACTCGCGGCCCTGACCGCCGTCGCCGCCTGCGGTGGCCAGGCCCAGGACGCCTCCGACCGGGCCACCACCAAGGCCGCCGTCCCCGCCCCGGTGAAGAAGAAGCCGGTCGCGAGCGGGCTGCCCGGCATGCCGCCCGTCCTCGACCCGAAGGACGTCTACGCCGCCGACCGCCCGAACAAGCTCTCCCCGGTCGTCAAGGACTTCCCGTCCCGCGTCTACGTCCCCAACACCGAGTCCGACACCGTCTCCGTCATCGACCCGAAGACGTACCGGGTGATCAGGACCCTGCACGTGGGCCGGCAGCCGCAGCACGTCGTGCCCTCCTGGGACCTGAAGACGCTCTGGGTCAACAACAACCGCGGCCACACCCTCACCCCCGTCGATCCACGGACCGGGAAGGCGGGCAAGCCGGTCGAGGTGCACGACCCGTACAACCTCTACTTCACGCCCGACGGCAAGTACGCCGTCGTCATGGCCTCCCTCGACCGCGAACTCGTCTTCCGCGACCCGCACACCATGAAGCGGATCAGGACCGAACCGGTCACCTGCTACGGCGTCAACCACGCCGACTTCTCTCCCGACGGGCGGTACTTCATCGTGTCCTGCGAGTTCAGCGGTGAGCTGCTGAAGGTCGACACCGCGAAGATGAAGGTGATCGGGCAGCAGAGACTTCCCTTCAAGGGCGCCATGCCCCAGGACGTCAAGATCTCACCCGACGGCAGGCGGTTCTACATCGCGGACATGAAGGCCGACGGCATGTGGATCCTCGACGGCGACACCTTCACCGAGCCGTCCTTCCTCCCCACCGGCAAGGGCACCCACGGCCTGTACGTCAGCCGCGACTCCCGCGAGATGTACGTCTCCAACCGGGGCGAGGGCACGATCTCCGTCTTCGACTTCGCGAAGGGCGAGGTCACCAGGAAGTGGCGGCTGCCCCAGGGCGGCAGCCCCGACATGGGCGGCGTCTCGGCGGACGGCAACGTCCTGTGGCTCTCCGGGCGCTACGACGCCGAGGTGTACGCCGTCGACACCCGCACCGGCAGGCAACTCGCCCGCATCCCCGTCGGCAGCGGCCCGCACGGCCTCGCCGTGTACCCGCAGCCCGGCCGCTACTCCCTCGGCCACACCGGCATCTTCAGGTAGTCAGAGCCTGGCGGTCAGCAGCAGCTCCGCGCCCACCGCCGCATACCCCGCCGCCTGGAACGCCCGTACGCTGCGGGCGTTCCCCGGGGCGACCTGGGCCCACACCGGCTCGTCGGCCAGATGCCGGGCGGCGGTCACCAGCAGCCGCCCGAGGCCCCGGTGCCGTAGCGGCTCGTCCACCTCGACCGACACCTCCAGCCGCCCGCCGATCCCGCGCCCCGTCACCAGCACCCCGCCGTCCGCCGACCACGCCCGCACGTCGTGCCGCCGGCGCAGGGCGTAGCGGATGCGGGGATGGTCCCGGTCCTCGATCTCCGTCAGCGGCAGCGGCGGCCCGCCCGGCAGCGGGGAGCCCACCAGCATCGCGTCGATCGTCTCGGCCGTACGCCCCGTGCGGTCCATGAGCGCCGCGAGGAAGCGCGGGTTCATCGAGGCGGAGAGCGCGTCGCAGTCCACGGCGCGCAATGCGTCGTACACCCACGCCGGGTCCTCGTCGGTGAAGACCACCGAGTGCGCGGTGAAGGCGAGGACGCCCGCGTCGCGCGGGGACAGCTGCGGTACGACCGTCGTGCGGCCGTCCTCCGGCGGGAAGACACCGTGCGCGACCCCGTCGAGAATGTCCCGCAAGGTCTCCACCGCGCCGCTCCTTGAGTCTCCACCCACTGGAAGGCCCAGACTCGCAGACATGATCGACCACGGCACCGGCCTTTTCGCCATCGGCGAGCTGGCCCGCGCCACCGGACTGACGGTGCGCACCATCCGCTACCGAACGCTTGCATAGTGATCCACCCTTCAGGGCGGAGTTGTCGGACCTACCGCCGGACGGGCGGGAAGTCAGGCCTGCGGAGGCCGTGTAAGACCGACTCTCACCGGTCGGCAGTGGCCCGTGAAACAGGAACCCAAGGTGGCACCCCGGAGGGTGCGGGCCGGAATCTCCCGCCCTCGGGCAGGAGAGGACGTCAATGGTCCGACGAGGGTGTCCTGACCCCCGTCATCCGCTCCACGGGCGGCTATCGGCTCTACGACGCCGAGTCCGCCGCCCGTTTGGAGCTGATCCGCGCCTTGCGCGAGCTGGGCCCTCGGCCTTGCAGGTGGACGCCTGGGTGGAGCTGGCCGAGCTGCTCCAGGATCCGGGGTTCCGGGCGCAGATGCGCCAGGTCGCCGAGTCCAACGCGGCGGACCGGGGGCCCGACGTGCCGGCCGGGGCGTCGATGTGGTTCGCCCGGCGGATGGTGCTGCTGGCGGCACAGGCGCGCGAGCGCGGCGTCGCCCCCGACTCCCCGGAGGCGGCCGAGGTGATGCGGGAACTGCTCGGTGACGCGGACCCGGCCCAGGTTCTCGAACGCCTGACGTCCCCGTCGAACAACCAGGTCGCCCGCTACCGCGAGTTGCTGGTGACCGTGAAGGGGCAGGCGCCCGAGGCGGCCCACCGGGAGGAGTTCGCCTGGGTGGTCGCCGCACTGGAGGCACACACGGGCAGCTAATCTGACCTGCGTCAGTACGACGTAAGAGACGAAAAAAGGGGCGGATCGGTGGCCGACATCGAAGAAGCACGCACGCAGTTCCAGCGCATCGACACGGACGGCGACGGGTTCATCACCGCCGCCGAGTTCAAGACCGCCCTCGCCCAGGAGGGCGACTGGAACGTCACCGAGTCGGTCGCCGAGGCCATCATCAAGACCCGCGACCTGAACGGCGACAAGGTCCTGTCGTTCGACGAGTTCTGGGCGTACCTGGGCAAGTAGGCCAGGGAAGGGGGGCGTCCCGTACGGGGACGCCCCCTTTAGGCTCGTCGATACCATTGCGGGAACGGCGAGTTGGGGGAGTCCGGAGTGGAACCGTTGTTGGGCATGGTGGTCGCCGCTGTCGGTACGGTCGCCTCGGGTGCTCTTTCCGGAGCGGGCGGCGAGATGGGTCGGCGGACCTCCGAGAAGCTCTTCGACCTGCTGAGGCGGGGCCGCGCCGGAGACGGGGAGGCGGACTCCGGGGCCGGAAGCGGAGACCCGGGTCCGCCCACACTGCCGGTCACCGAGCACGAGCGGACGGCGGCCGCGGCGCGGCTGATGGAACTCGCCGACAGCTCACCGGAGTTCGCGCGCGAGGTGACGGAGTGGGTGCGCGAGGCATCCTGGCTGGCGCCGCGGGCCGTGGCCGCCGTGGCGCACGACGCCTCCCGCCCACGGATGCTGCCGCCGACGACCGCGGTGTTCACCGACCGCACGGATGTGCTCGCGTGGATCACGGCGCTGCTGGACGAGGACGACCGCCCGCCCGGTGCGCCGGTGATCGCCGCCCTCACCGGGCCCGGTGGCATCGGCAAGACCGCCGCCGCCGTCCACTGCGCGTTCGAACTGGGGGAGCGGTTTCCCGACGGCTCCCTGTACGTGGACCTGGAAGGCGCGTCGGCCGCCACCGCTCTCGACCCCTCCGACGCGCTCGCGCGGTTCCTCGAACGGCTCGGGGTACCACCCGCCGCAATGCCGGGCGACGAAGCGCGGCAGCGCGATCTGTACCGGGACTGCATGGCCGACCGGCGCATGATCGTCGTCCTGGACAACGCCCACGACGACGCCCAGGTCGTTCCGTTGCTCCCCGCCTCGCCGGGGTGTCTCGTCCTGGTGACGAGCCGGCACCGGCTGGGGCGCCTCGTGGCCGGTCACGGGGCCCGGCCGTTCCCCCTCGGGCCGCTGTCGACCGAGGACTCCGTCAGCCTGATCAGACGTGTCGTCGGAGGCGACCGCCCGCCCGCCCCGGACGCGGTCGTCCGGGCCGTGGCGGAAGGCACGGGTGGGATCCCCCTCGCGGTGTGCACCACGGGCGCCGGCCTGGCCGTACGGGAGCACCTGACCTGGGAGCGCGTCGCGCGCCGGCTGTCCGACCGGATCCACGCCCACGACCAGGAAGGCACCGCCGTGCCAGAGGGAAGCCCCGACGCGTCGGGAACCCCGGCCGACCCCGTCCGTCTAGCCCAGGACGTCTCCTACCGCGAACTGACCCCCGCCGGTGCCTCCCTCTACCGCGCGATCGCGGTGTGGGCGTGGCCGACCGTGACCGTCGGCTGCGCCGCGCAGGCCGCAGGCGTCGGTGAGGCCGAAGCCCGCACGCTCCTGGAGGAGCTGGCCCGAGCGCACCTGCTGGAGGAGGTCGGGGAGGAGCGCTACCGGTTCCACGACCTGACCCGGGCGCACGCCCGCGAACTGGCGGCCTCCGAGGACGGCCACGGCCGCATGGCCGCCGCGGTCCGCCGGGTGGCCGTCGCACAGCTGCGCTTCGCGGCGGGCGCCGACTTCCGCGTCATGCCGCTGCGCTGGCGGCTCGGCCCCGCCTATCAGGGGCTCACGCTCCCGGACAACCGTGACCCGGCGGACGGCAGGCGCGCGCTGGCGGAGCTGCGCCGCGAGCGGGAGAACCTCGCGGCCGTCGTCCGGGCCGCCGCGCACCACGGCTTCGACGACCTCGTCTGGCAGCTGTGCGAGGCAATGTGGGGCCTGCATCTGCTGCTCGGCTTCCACGCCCAGTGGATCGACACGCACCTGCTCGGAGTCGAGGCCGCCCGGCGTAGCGCGGCGGAGTTCGGCGACCCGCGTGCCGTGGGCCGTATGGGGACGCAGCTCGCCTTCGGCCATATGGGGCTCGGCCAGGCAGCCGAGGCCGAGTCCGCCCTCGTGCGGGCCCGGGCGGCGGATCGGGCCTGCGGCCATCATCGGGGGGAGGCGACCGCGGTCGAGGCGCTGGGGCTGCTGCACCTCAGGCAGTGGGAGTTCGCGGCGGCCGAGCGGTGCTTCGAGGAGGCGCAGGAGATTCTGGGCCGTATCGGCCGGGGTGAGGACGGCTGGGAGGACGTGCCCCGTGCCGGCGCCCTGCTGGAGCACCACATCGGCCGCGCCCGGACCAGGCAGCGGCACTTCCCCGCCGCCGTCGCCCGGCTGAACGACGCCCTCGCGCGCTTCCGTGCCCTGCCGGGCGGCGACTCCTACAACGAGGGCCGTGTCTACATGAGCCTGGGCGACGCACACCTGGAGGCGGGCGACGCCGAGCTCGCGCGCGTATGCCTGGACGAGGCCGTCAAGGCCATGACCGACGCGGGCGCGGGGCTGCAACTCGCCGACGCCCTCGTGACGAGGGCCGAGTGCCATCGCGTCCTGGGCCGCCCGACGGAGGAAGCGGAGGATCTGCGCACCGCCACCGCGTGCTTCGAGGAGAACGGTGACCAGGCCGGTCTCGCACGGGTGCGGGCGCGACTGGCCGAAGCGCAGGCGTGAGGACCCCACTCAGGGGGCAAGCGGCCCGACGGCGACGCGGTGCGCCGCGGCACCCGTACGCACGGTGATCTCACGGCCCGGCAGCGGCAGCGACCCGCCGCTCGCCAGCCAGGCGTAGAGCGCGGAGGCGTAGACGGCGGGATCGCACAGGTCGGGCCGCCCGTCGGGATCCGTGGCGGCGGCCAGCCGCAGGAGGTCTCCCTCACGGGTGCGTACGACACACCGGTCCGGTCCGTCGACGTAGGCGGCCAGCCCGCAGTACGGGTGGCGGTCGAGCGCCTCCGACGCCCAGGCGGCCGGCGGGCCCAGCCGCGGGTCGTCCCCGGCCGCATGCCGTACGACGACGTCGGCGACGCTCAGCCGGCCGGTCTCCCGTGTCTCCTCGTCGACCACCGTGTGCGCGGTGTCGGCCCGCACCCCCCGGTCTTCCGACGGGTCCGGCTCGTCACCGGCGACGGCGTACCGGACGACGGAGACGTCCGGCGGATCCGTGCCGATCAGCCGGGCGAGAACCCGGATCGGGGCGGTGACGCGGGCGGGGAGGTACGGCGGCAGCGGCAGCGGGTCGAGCAGCGCCGGGTGGCCTTCGGGCTCCGGGAGGTCCATGAGGCCGTAGAACAGACGGCGCAGGAGGACGGCCGACTCTCCCGGTGACGAACTGGTCTGCTCCGCCAGTTCCTTGTACCGGCCGGGTTCGTGCGAGGCGATCGCGCGGTCGATCTGTGCGCGGAGGCTGCCGCGGCGCACGAGTCGGGGGGCCGTACGGCCGAGGGCGGCCACCGGGGAGAGCGGGTCGAGGTCCTCCTGCGGGAAGGCGCCGAGGACGACGGGGACGCCTATGGCCGCCGCGTAGTAGGTGACGCTGGAGTGGTCCCCCACGACGCAGTCGGCGGCGATCAGGGCCTGTCTCCATCCGTCGAGCGGCGCGATCGCCTCAAGACCGGCCCGCCGCGCGTTGTCCAGCCACGCACGGACCTGCCCGGGGCCGTGGCCGTACCAGATGTTCGGATGCAGAACAGCAGTCGTCCGGTACTCGTCGGCGGGCAGCTCCGCCGCCAGACGTGACAGCAGCCAGGGCAGCAGATCATCCGTGTCGCCCTCGCCGGCTCCGCCGAAGAGGGAACGCGGGGCCCAGGTCGAGCTGACGACGATCAGCCGTCGGCCGGGCCCCACCCCCAGAGCTCGGCGGAAGCGCTCGCGCTGGGGGAGAGCGGCGAGGACACGGTCGTAGCACGGGTCCCCCGCGAGCACCGCGGTGGGCACCGCCTCCGGACAGGCCGCGCGCAGCCTCTCCAGCTGTTCCGGATGCGAGAGGACCGTGGCGGTCGCGAGCGGACGTCCGCCCTCCAGGAGCCACTCCGGCGACAGCCCGAAGACCGGACGTCCGGTGTCCGGTGTCCGGTGTCCGGTGTCCGGTGTAGCCAGCCTTTTATTGTAGCCAACCCCGTGCGACAGCACGGCCAACTTGGCCTTGATCGCCCCGAGTTCACCGCCGTAGCTCGCCGTCACCGCCAGGTCGAAGGTTGTGTCCTTGGCCTGTTCCCAGGGGAGTAACGGCAGCCCTGCCCGCGCCAGCAACTCCGGTACACCGGCAAGGAAAGGGGACGACCCAGTGCAGGTGGCGAACATCTGCACCCGCACATCGCCGTGGAACAGCGGAAGTACGTCCAGCAGGCGGGTCGCGGACGTCACGTTGTGCACGATGAACAGGACGCGCCGACAGCCCACGCGTGTGATCCATCGCTCCGCGTCCTCGCCCACCGGCACTCGCAAGCGTGCTGTCAGGGCCCGTTCTCCTAGCACTCGATGATGTTCAC
The DNA here is from genome assembly GCF_048159505.1 of Streptomyces sp. T028. Classification (NCBI taxonomy): domain Bacteria; kingdom Bacillati; phylum Actinomycetota; class Actinomycetes; order Kitasatosporales; family Streptomycetaceae; genus Streptomyces; species Streptomyces sp. T028. The sequence goes on along the minus strand of NZ_JBLRVZ010000064.1, from coordinate 9,375 downwards.
CGCGAGCCCGCCCCGGGCCGTCTCCTTGTACTTCACGCTCATGTCCGCGCCTGTGTCCTTCATCGTCTTGATGACCTTGTCGAGGGACACCTTGTGGGAGCCGTCGCCGCGCATGGCCATGCGGGCGGCGGTGACGGCCTTGACCGCGGCCATGCCGTTGCGTTCGATGCAGGGGATCTGGACCAGGCCGCCCACGGGGTCGCAGGTGAGGCCGAGGTTGTGCTCCATGCCGATCTCGGCGGCGTTCTCGACCTGCTCCGGGGAGCCCCCGAGGACCTCCGCGAGGGCGCCGGCCGCCATCGAGCAGGCGGAGCCGACCTCGCCCTGGCAGCCGACCTCGGCGCCCGAGATGGAGGCGTTCTCCTTGAACAGCATGCCGATCGCGCCGGCGGCGAGCAGGAAGCGGACCACGCCGTCCTCGTCGGCGCCGGGGACGAAGTTGACGTAGTAGTGCAGGACGGCGGGGATGATGCCCGCGGCGCCGTTCGTGGGGGCGGTGACGACACGGCCGCCCGCGGCGTTCTCCTCGTTCACCGCCATCGCGTAGAGGGTGATCCACTCCATGGCGTGCGCCAGCGGGTCGCCGTCGGCCCGCAGCTGACGGGCGGTCACGGCCGCGCGGCGGCGTACGCGCAGACCGCCCGGCAGGATGCCCTCGCGGGACATGCCCCGTGAGACACAGGCCCGCATGACCCGCCAGATGTCGAGGAGGCCCTCGCGGATCTCCTCCTCGGTGCGCCAGGCCCGCTCGTTCTCCAGCATCAGGGACGAGATGGACAGGCCCGTCTCCCGCGTCAGGCGCAGCAGTTCGTCGCCCGTGCGGAAGGGGTATTTCAGGACCGTGTCGTCCAGCTTGATGCGGTCCGCGCCCACCGCGTCCTCGTCGACGACGAAGCCGCCGCCCACCGAGTAGTACGTCTTCGTCAGCAGCTCCGCGCCCGAGGCGTCGTAGGCCCGGACGCTCATGCCGTTGGCGTGGTACGGGAGTGCCTTGCGGCGGTGCAGGACCAGGTCGTCGTCGAAGGAGAACGGGATCTCGCGCTTGCCGAGCAGCCGCAGCCGGCCCGACTCCTTGATCTGCTCCACACGCTCGTCCGCGGTCTCCACGTCCACCGTGCGCGGAGAGGCGCCCTCCAGGCCGAGCAGGACCGCCTTGGGGGTGCCGTGGCCGTGGCCGGTGGCGCCGAGCGAGCCGTACAGCTCGCAGCGGACCGAGGCGACGGAGTCCAGCAGGGCGTCGCCCCGCAGGCGCCGCGCGAACATGCCGGCCGCGCGCATCGGGCCGACCGTGTGGGAGCTGGACGGGCCGATGCCGATCGAGAAGAGGTCGAAGACGGAGATGGCCACGGGCATTCCTTACCGAGAGGGTGGGGGCACACGCCTTCGGGTACCCCCACCAGGGAACTACTTGGTCAGACCGGGGTAGAGCGGGTGCTTGTCGGCGAGGGCCTGGACCCTGGCCTTCAGGGCTTCGGCGTCGGCCTCCCCGAAGGGGGAAGGCGCCTTGAGGGCTTCGGCGATGACGTCGGCGACCTCGGCGAAGTCCTCGGCGGTGAAGCCGCGGGTGGCCAGGGCCGGGGTGCCGATCCGCAGGCCGGAGGTGACCATCGGCGGGCGCGGGTCGTTCGGGACGGCGTTGCGGTTGACGGTGATGCCGACCTCGTGGAGCCGGTCCTCGGCCTGCTGCCCGTCCAGCTCGGAGGCGCGCAGGTCGACCAGGATCAGGTGCACGTCCGTGCCGCCGGACAGGACGTTGACGCCTGCCTCGCGGGCGTCCGGCGCCGTCAGCCGCTCGGCCAGGATCCGCGCGCCCTCGACCGTGCGGCGCTGGCGCTCCTTGAAGTCCTCCGAGGCGGCGACCTTGAAGGAGACCGCCTTGGCCGCGATGACGTGCTCCAGGGGGCCGCCCTGGAAGCCGGGGAAGACGGAGGAGTTCAGCTTCTTCGCGAAGTCCTTCCTCGCCAGGATGATGCCGCCGCGCGGGCCGCCGAGGGTCTTGTGGGTGGTGGAGGTGACCACGTCCGCGTACTCGACGGGGTTGGGGTGCAGGCCGGCGGCGACCAGACCGGCGAAGTGCGCCATGTCGACCCACAGGTACGCCCCGGTGGCGTCGGCGATCCGGCGGAACTCGGCGAAGTCCAGCCGGCGCGGGTACGCCGACCAGCCCGCGATGATCACCTTCGGGCGGTGCTCCAGGGCGAGCTTCTCCACCTCGGCCATGTCGACCAGCCCGGTGGCCGCGTCGACGTGGTAGGCGACCACGTCGAACTGCTTTCCGGAGAAGTTCAGCCGCATGCCGTGGGTGAGGTGGCCGCCGTGGGCGAGGTCCAGGCCGAGGATCGTGTCGCCGGGCTGGGCCAGCGCGAACAGGGCGGCCTGGTTGGCGGAGGCGCCGGAGTGCGGCTGGACGTTGGCGTACTCGGCGCCGAACAGGTCCTTGATCCGGTCGATGGCGATCTGCTCGGCCACGTCGACGTGCTCGCAGCCGCCGTAGTAGCGGCGGCCCGGGTAGCCCTCGGCGTACTTGTTGGTCAGGACCGAGCCCTGTGCCTCCATGACCGCGAGCGGAGCGAAGTTCTCCGAGGCGATCATCTCGAGCGTGGACTGCTGGCGGTTCAGCTCGGCGTCGACCGCGGCGGCGATCTCCGGGTCGAGCTCGTGCAGGGACTGGTTGAGCAGGGTCATCGACGTTTCCTCGCGTGGGGGCTCAGTGGGCGGCGGCCGGGACGGCGGGGACGAGGGTGCGGCGGAGCCGGTTGAAGAACTTCGGCTGGTTGAGGGAGAGCACGGCGACGGGGGTGCCCTCGCGCCGGTAGACGGTCGTGAAGGAACGGCTGTCGAGGTCGCCCTCGACGACCTCGGGCTCGGCGCCGGGAGCGACGTACCCGGCGAGCTGGATGCGCACCCCGTACTGGTCGGACCAGAAGTACGGCGCGGTGCGCGGAGCGGGGGCGGACACCCCGGTGAGCAGCGTGCGGGCGGCGGTCCTCGCCTGCTCGCCGGCGTTGCTCCAGTGCTCGATGCGGGCGTGCCGTCCGGTGAACGGGTGCGGGCACCGGGCGACGTCGCCGACGGCGACCACGCCCGGGAGACCGGTCGAACAGCCGGCGTCGCAGACCACGCCGTCGTCCACCGGCACTCCGGATCCGGCGAGCCAGTCGGTGGCGGGCCTGACGCCCACGCCGACCACGACGACGTCGGCGGGCAGCAGTCGCCCGTCCGCCAGCAGTACGCCCGTGACCCGGTCCTCGCCGGTGAGTCCCGCGACGCCGGTTCCGCACAGCAGGCGAACCCCGTGATCGGTGTGGAGCGAGGAGCACAGCAGCCCCATCTCGCGCCCGAGTTGGCGTTCCAGCGGTACGTCGAGCGCCTCGACGACGGTGACGTCGAGGCCGAGTCCGCGGGCCGTGGCGGCCACCTCGGCGCCGATGAAGCCGGCGCCGATGACGACGATCCGGGGCCGGCCGTTCGTCAGTTCGGCGCGCAGGGCCAGGGCGTCGTCCAGGGTGCGCAGGGTGTGGACGCCGGCCAGGCCGTCCGTGCCCGGGAGCGTGCGGGGAGCGGCGCCGGTCGCGATGACGACCCCCTGGGTGCGCACATGCCGTCCTCCGGCCAGGGTGACGGTCCGGGCGCCGGCGTCGAGCCGTACCGCGCGCTCGCCGAGCAGCCACTGCACGTCCAGGTCCTCGTACTCGGCCGCGTCACCGAGCGCGAGCGCGTCGGCGCCGAGGTCGCCCTTGAGGAAGTCCTTGGACAGCGGCGGGCGGTCGTAGGGAGTGTGGCGCTCCTCCCCCACGACGACGATCTCGCCGTCGTAGCCCTCGGTGCGCAGCGCGCGGACCGTGCTCAGGCCTGCCAGCGACGCTCCGACGACGGTGATGCTCCTCATGCGGGCTCCAGACTGGCTGTCTCACATGGCACAACGACATCCGTTATGCGCAACATGGTTTGGGTGGGACGCGGGGGTTGTCAAGAGGGTGGAGGCCCGTCCGCCTGCCGGAGGGACCACGACAGCGGGCGGGCGGGCGGTCTCGGGGGCAGGTCAGTGCGCGGGACGCACGTCGAGCTTGTTCTGCAGCCAGGTGTGGAACTCGCCGATGTGGTGCTCGCTGGGCACCAGCACACCGCCCTGGGTGTACGCCCGTGAGCTCATCCCCGGCTGGGTGCGCTCGCAGGCGTCGAAGTCCTGCTGGTTGACCCGGTGGAACAACTCCACCGAGCGGTCCACGTCCTTGCCGCTCTCCACGACGTGCGGGAGGTACAGCCAGTCGCACTCGACGACGGTGCGATCGTGCGCCAGCGGGTACATGCGGTGGAAGATGACGTGGTCGGGGACGAGGTTGATGAAGACCTGCGGCTTGACGGTGATCGCGTAGTAGCGGCGGTCCTGGTCCTCGGCCACGCCGGGGATGCGGTCCAGGCCCTCGGAGCCGTCGACGGTGAAGCCCTGGATCTCCTCACCGAACTCGGCGCCGTGGCCGACGTAGTACTGGGCCGCGTAGCCGTCCGCGAACTCCGGGAGGACCTCGGTGAGTTCGGGGTGGATGGTGGCGCAGTGGTAGCACTCCATGAAGTTCTCGATGATGAGCTTCCAGTTCGCCTTCACGTCGTAGGTGATACGGCGGCCCACCTGGAGGTTGTCGACGTCGTAGCGCTCGATCGACTCCAGGTCGCCGAGCCGCTCGACGACCGCGCCCTGCACGTCCGCCTCGAAGGACGGCGGTTCGTCGGCGAGGCACACCCATACATAGCCGAGCCACTCGCGGACGTGGACGTTGATCAGGCCGTACTCGGTCCGGTCGATGTCCGGCATCGAGGTCAGGTTCGGGGCGGCGACGAGCTTGCCGTCCAGGCCGTACGTCCAGGCGTGGTACGGGCACTGGAAGGCGCGCTTGACCTCGCCGGACTCCTCGGTGCACAGCTTGGCGCCGCGATGCCGGCAGATGTTCAGGAACGCCTTGATGGAGTTGTCCCTCGCGCGGGAGACGAGCACGCTCTCCCGGCCGACCTGGTACGTGCGGAACGCGCCGGGCTTGGCCAACTCGGACGAGCGGGCCACGCAGAACCACATGGCCTCGAAGACCCGCTCCTGCTCCTGGGCGAAGATCTCGGGGTCGGTGTAGTACTCGCCGGTCAGCGTGGGGATCAGGCTGGGCGGCAGGTTCGTGATGGTCATCGTGTCACCTTCGTGAGAGGTCGGACGCGCACGCGGCGGGGGTCGATCAGGGCGGGAAAGTCCCGGGAGGGCAGGCAGTCGCCGTACCAGGAGGACTTCAGGGCGCCGCCGCGGCCGAACACGTCGAGCAGCGGCGCTCCGAAGCCTGCGATGGGCGCGACATCGGTGACGCCCGCGGCCTCGTGGCCGAGCAGGAAGGGGAACTCGTCGCCGATGCCGCCCTCGCGGTAGTGCAGGTCGGTGTGGCAGACGCCGCAGGCCTCCGGGCGACGACGGCGCGTACCTCGTGCGTCACGGTCGATCCCCCCGACTCTCCCTGTTGTTGCGTATACCGCAACTCTCTTCACGATAGGCAACGCACGCCCAAACTGTCTCCTCGCGGACACCCACTGTCAAGGGGTTGGCCGAGCGAATTGGGTGTTGCATAATGCGATACCTGTTCTACATAGAGAGACGGCATTCGAAGAGCGGGAAGAGGCAATGAGCGACGGTATGGACGTCCCGGCGCAGCTGGAGTCCCCAGTGCAGTCGGTCGACCGGGCGGCAAGCATCCTCGAACTCCTGGGCCGGCACGAGGAGGCGGGCGTCACGGACATGGCCGCCGAACTCGGGGTGCACAAGTCCACGGCGTCCCGGCTCGCCACAGCCCTGGAGATGCGCGGGCTCATCGAGCAGACGGAGGAGCGGGGCAAGTACCGCCTGGGTCTCGGCCTGATCCGCCTGGCCGGTGCCGCCACGGTCCGGCTGAACCTCTCCCAGCAGAGCCGCCCGGTGTGCGAACTGCTGGCAGGCAGGGTCGCGGAGACCATCAACCTGGCCATCCTCGACCGGGACGCCGCCATCAACATCGACCAGGTGCTCGGCCCTTCGGCGGTCACCACGCACAACTGGCTGGGCCGGCGCACACCGTTGCACGCCACGTCCAGCGGCAAGATCCTGCTGGCACATCTGCCCGAGCACGAGCTCATGAACCGGTTCACGGAGCCGCTGCAGAGCTACACCTCACGCACCGTCACCGACCCCGGGACCCTCCGGGCCCAGCTGAAGGTCGCCCGCGCGGACGGCTGCGCGTACACCGTCGAGGAGCTCGAACCGGGCCTGAACGCGGTGGCCGCACCGGTCTTCACCTTCAACGGGCAGGTGGTCGCCGCGGTCAGCGCCTCGGGGCCGTCGTTCCGGCTGACCGAGCAGCGGCTGCCGGAGGTCGGCGCCGCGGTACGGGCGGCCGCGGCGGAGATCTCGGGACGCCTGGGCCATCTCCGCCGGCCCTGACCTCTTGACCACCGGGTCACCACCATTGGCCGGATGGAGAGCCGCGTGCTCGTCAACGGGAAGTGCACCGTGGTCTTCCGCTGACGAACGGTCGGCCCTAGGGTGCGGGAAGGGGGAGACGGACAGCGTCAAGGGGCCGATCGGACCCTTGTCCGGTCACTGTGCCCCTTCGCCACACATCACCCCTTGCGTATAGTTGCGCTATGAGCAACTACGCGGCAGAGGGCGCAACAGCGGGCGCGGGGAACGGCGTGCAGTCCGTCGACCGTGCCGTCAGCGTCCTGGAGATCCTCGCCCAGCGCGGCGAGGCCGGTGTCAGCGAGGTCGCCGCCGAGATCGACGTCCACAAGTCGACCGCGTTCCGCCTGCTCGGAGCGCTGGAGTCGCGGGGACTGGTCGAGCAGACGTCCGAGCGGGGCAAGTACCGGCTCGGTTTCGGCCTCGTACGGCTGGCCGGCGCGGTGACGGGCCGGCTCGACATCACCCAGCAGGGCCGGAAGGTGTGCGAACGACTCAGCGAGGAGATCGGCGAGACCGTCAACATCGCGGTCCTGCAGGAGCACTACGCCGTCAACCTCCATCAGGTACGCGGCCCCGGCGCGGTCGGCACGCACAACTGGGTGGGGCAGCTCACCCCGTTGCACGCCACGTCCAGCGGCAAGATCCTGCTCGCCCACCTTCCGGCGCAGGCACGCGCCGACGTCCTCGCGGCGTCCGGGCTGCGCAAGCTGACGCCGCACACCCTGACGGCGAAAACGAGGCTGGAGAAGAACCTCACCGAGGCGCTGGAGCGCGGATACGCGATGACGCTGGAGGAACTCGAGATCGGACTGCACGCCATGGCGGCCCCGATCCGTTCCCGCGACGGCGAGGTCATCGCCGCGCTCAGCGCCTCCGGCCCGGCGTACCGCTTCACCGAGGAACGCATCCACGCGCTCGCACCCGCGCTGGTCAAGGGCGCGCAGGAAATCAGCCACCGGATGGGCCATCTGGGCTGAGCCCCGCCCGGCCGCGGAACGCGGGACCTCTGCGCACCGTGAGCACGGGCGCACCCGGCCGGCGGGCCCGCCGCGCGCTCAGCCCGGCGGCGACGACGACGCCGACAGCGCCGACGCCATGGCGTCGACACCCCAGCGCGCGGTCACCCGTACCGCGTCGAGCGTCGAGGCGACATCGTGCACGCGCAGACACCAGGCGCCCTGCGCCGCGGCGAGCACGGACACGGCGGTGGTCGCCACGTCGCGCTCCCGTGCCGGGCGGGGCGCTCCCGTCGCCCGGTCCGCCGGCAGACGGCCCAGGAACGACTTGCGCGACGCGCCCACGAGCACGGGATGCCCCAGCGCACGGACCTCGCCCAGGCGGCCCGGCAGCTCCCAGTTGTGCTCGGGCTCCTTCGCGAAGCCCAGCCCGGGGTCGACGATCAGGGAAGCGGGCGCGATCCCCGCCTCCAGCGCGGCGTCGATCCTCGAACGCAGCTCGCCGAGCACGTCGGTCACCACGTCGCCGTAGCGGGCGTTCGCCTCCATGCCCACGGCGTGTCCGCGTCAGGGCATCACCACGTACGGCGTGCCGGCCCGCGCCATCCTCCGGCCGGGACGCGGCAGCCCGTGCGGGTGGAGCTCGGGCGTACCCGGGCGGGGAGGAGTGGTGGGGTGGGGCATGACGGTCACAGGGGTCCGGCGCCGACGTTCTTCTCGGCCGCCTCGACGACATTGGCGAGCAGCATGGCCCGCGTCATCGGGCCGACCCCGCCGGGCATGGGCGCGAGCCGGCCGGCCACGGTGGCGGCGTCCGGGTGGATGTCGCCGACCAGGCCCTGGTCGGTGCGGGTGATGCCGACGTCCAGGACCGCGGCTCCGGGGCGGAGCATGTCCTTGGTGACCAGGCCCGGCGAGCCGGCGGCCGCAATGACGATGTCCGCCTCGCGGACGTGCCAGGCCAGGCCCTTGGTGCCGGTGTGACACAGGGTGACGGTGGCGTTCTCGGACCTGCGGGTGAGCAGCAGACCGATGGGACGTCCTACGGTGATGCCCCTGCCGATCACGCACACCCGCGCTCCGTCGAGGGGCACCTCGTGACGGCGGAGGAGTTCGACGATGCCGCGCGGGGTGCACGGGAGCGGTGCGTCGACACCCAGGGCGAGCCGGCCGAGGTTGACCGGGTGCAGCCCGTCGGCGTCCTTGGCCGGGTCCATGCGTTCCAGTACGGCGTTCGCGTCCAGGTGGGCCGGGAGCGGGAGCTGGACGATGTAGCCGGTGCAGGCCGGGTCGGCGTTGAGTTCGTCGATGACGTCGTCGACCTGCTGCTGGGTGGCGTCGGCGGGCAGGTCGCGGCGGATGGAGGCGATGCCGACCTGCGCGCAGTCCCGGTGTTTCCCGGAGACGTACGCGTGGCTGCCGGGGTCGTCGCCGACCAGGACGGTGCCGAGGCCCGGCGGGCGACCGGTCGTGGCGGTCAACTTCGCCACCCGCTCGGCCAGTTCACGGCGAATCTCGGCGGCGGTCGCCTTGCCGTCAAGCAGTTGTGCGGTCACCGGCGGTGTTCCTTCCCTCGGAGTGGACGCTCACGGCGGCTGGGGCCTGTCCGGCGGATCAGGTCGGAGGAAAGCAGCGGCACCTTATCGACGCAGTGAGCGGGGCGAATGGGGGTGCCCCCGCGCGAGCTCGTTCGAGCGTGGGGGAGCGTCTGACTGCAAGGCGGAGGAGGGCGTCGACGCGATGGGGGTCCCCCCGCTCGAGCGCAGCCGAGCGGGGGGGAGTCGGCAACCGACGACAACGCCGCAGGCAGGCGTGCCAAGCCCCGCGTCTCCGACATGATCCGCCGGACAGGCCCTAGCCGCGCAGGCGGGACATGGTGGGGTCGAAGAGGGGTTCCTCGGTGACGACGGCTTGCACCCGCTGGTCGAAGTAGCCGATGTGGAGGGTGGT
>NZ_JBLRVZ010000063.1:0-38509 GCF_048159505.1 Streptomyces sp. T028 | reverse complement strand
GCTCACCCCGCTGCGTTCCGCCACGTCCCCCAGGGACCAGCCGCGTTCGGCGCGCAGTGCGGCCAGGCGGGCGCCCAGCCGGGCATCGACGGCGCCCGTGGCCGCCTCTTCGACTCACACCCGCGCCGCCTCGCGCAGCGCGTCCAGCACCGGCCGGATCAGCGGGTGCTCCTCCGCGCCGCGTCGTACGGCGGCGAAGACCCGGCGGGTCGGGGCGGCGCCGTCTATCGGGCGGACGACGACGCCGGTGAGGTCCATGCCACGCAGGGCCGAGCGCGGTACGAGGGCCACGCCCGCGTCGGCGGAGGCGAGGGCGACGACCGCGCGGAAGTCGTCGGAGGAGTGTTCCAGGCGGGGCTGGAATCCCGCGTTCTCGCAGGCCAGGACGACCACGTCATGGCAGGGGTTGCCGGGGTAGGGGCCGATCCACGGGTCCTTGGCCAGCTCCGCGAGCGGAACCTCCTCGGCGTCGGCTAGGCGGTGGGTGACCGGGACGACCGCGTCGAAGGGCTCGGCGTACAGGGAGATGTGCGCGAGCCGGGGGTCGTCGGCGGCAGGGGCACCCCGGTACTCGACGGCCACGGCGACGTCGACCTGCCGGTCGAGGACCATCGGCAGGCTGGCGTCACCCTCGGCGTCCTGGACGCGGATCCTTATCCCGGGCGCGCTACGGGCCAGCCGGGCCACCGCGGGCGCCACAACCAGGGCGATCCCGGTCGCGAAGGCGGCGACGGTGACCGTGCCGGCCTCCCCGGCGCTGTAGGCGGCCAGTTCCGCCTCGGCCCGCTCCAGCTGGGCGAGGACCGCATGGGTGTGGGTCAGCAGGATCTCGCCGGCCGGGGTGAGCCGTACGCCCTTCGCGCCGCGCTCGACCAGGCGGTGACCGGTCTCCTGCTCCAGGGCGGCGAGCTGCTGGGAGACGGCGGAGGGGGTGAGGTACAGCGCGGCGGCAGCCGCCGTCACGGTGCGGTGGTCGGCCACCGCACGGAGGATGTGGAGCCGCCGCGCCTCGATCATGGGATCGATTATCGCAATATGTCGGGGCTCCTCAGCCCTCCAGTTCCGCGCGCGCCGCGACGAAGGCGTCCACCGCGCGGTCGACGTCGTCCGTGGAGTGCGCGGCGGACAGCTGAACGCGGATCCGGGCCTGGCCCTGCGGGACGACCGGGTAGGAGAAGCCGATCACGTACACGCCGCGCTCCAGCAGCAGTTCGGCCATCCGGCCCGCCTTCGCGGCGTCGCCGATCATCACGGGGGCGATGGCGTGGTCGCCGGGGAGGACGTCGAAGCCCTCGTCCGTCATCCGGCGACGGAAGAGCGCGGTGTTCTCCCGGAGGCGGACCCGCAGGTCGTCGGCGGACTCCAGCAGGTCGAGGACCTTCAGGGAGGCGGCCGCGATCACCGGGGCGAGGGTGTTGGAGAACAGGTACGGGCGGGAGCGCTGGCGCAGCAGGGCGACGATCTCCGCGCGGGCGGCGACATAGCCGCCGGAGGCACCGCCGAGCGCCTTGCCCAGGGTGCCCGTGACGATGTCGACGCGATCCAGCACGCCGTGCAGCTCAGGGGTGCCGCGGCCGCCGGGGCCGACGAAGCCGACCGCGTGCGAGTCGTCGACCATGACCATCGCGTCGTAGCGGTCGGCGAGGTCGCAGATCTCGCGCAGCGGTGCCACGTAGCCGTCCATGGAGAAGACGCCGTCGGTGACGACCAGCCGGCGGCGCGCGTCGGACGCGTCCTTCAACTGCCGCTCCAGGTCGTCCAGATCACGGTTGGCGTACCGGAAGCGGCGGGCCTTGGACAGCCGGATGCCGTCGATGATCGAGGCGTGGTTTAGGGCGTCGGAGATCACCGCGTCCTCGGGGCCGAGCAGTGTCTCGAAGACACCGCCGTTGGCGTCGAAGCAGGAGGAGTACAGGATCGTGTCCTCCTGGCCGAGGAACGCCGAAAGGCGCGCCTCCAGTTCCTTGTGCACCTCCTGCGTACCGCAGATGAAGCGTACGGACGCCATGCCGTAGCCCCAGCGGTCCAGGGCCGCGTGGGCGGCGGCGACGACCTCGGGATGGTCGGCGAGGCCGAGGTAGTTGTTGGCGCAGAAGTTCAGGACCTCACCGGGACGGCCGCCCGCGGTGACGGCGACGGTCGCCGACTGCGGGGTGCCGATCACCCGCTCGGGCTTGTGCAGTCCGGCGGCGCGGATCTCGTCGAGGGTGGCGCGCAGGTCGTCGCGCACGGAGTCGAACATCGGGGAAACTCCTCAGAGATGCAGTTGACTGCGGATGACTTACGCGGTCCAGTCGAGGATGACCTTGCCGCCGCGGCCGCTCGCCGCGTCGGCGAACGCCGCCTCGAAGTCGCGGTACCCGTACCGGCCGGTGATCACGGGGGCGAGGTCGAGGCCGCCCTCCAGCAGGACCGACATCGCGTACCAGGTCTCGAACATCTCCCGGCCGTAGATGCCCTTGATCGTGATCATCGAGGTGACGATCCGGGCCCAGTCGACCGGGAACTCCTCCGCCGGCAGCCCGAGCATGGCGATCCGGCCGCCGTGGGTCATGTTGGCGATCATGTCGCGCAGGGCCTCGGGGCGGCCGGACATCTCCAGGCCGATGTCGAAGCCCTCGCGCAGCCCGAGCTCGCGCTGGCCGTCGGCGATGGCCGAGCCGGAGACGTCGAGGGCGAGGCTCACGCCGATCTTGCGGGCCAGTTCCAGGCGCTCCTCGCTCACGTCGGTGATCATGACGTTGCGGGCGCCGGCGTGCCGGGCGACGGCGGCGGCCATCAGGCCGATCGGCCCGGCGCCGGTGATGAGGACGTCCTCGCCGACCAGCGGGAACGACAGCGCGGTGTGCACGGCGTTGCCGAACGGGTCGAAGATCGCGGCCACGTCGAGGTCGACCGGGACCCGGTGCACCCAGACGTTCGAAGCGGGCAGCACGACGTACTCCGCGAAGGCCCCGTCGCGGCCGACGCCGAGGCCGACGGTGGCCCGGCACAGATGGCGGCGCCCGGCGAGACAGTTGCGGCACTTGCCGCACACCAGGTGCCCCTCGCCGCTCACCCGGTCGCCGACGGCGATGTCGGTGACGTCCCGCCCGGTCTCGACGACCTCGCCGACGAATTCGTGGCCGAGGACCAGCGGGGTGCTGATCGTCTGCCGCGCCCAGCCGTCCCAGGCCCGGATGTGCAGATCGGTGCCGCAGATGCCGGTCCGCTGCACCTTGATCAGTACGTCACCGGGGCCGGCCTCGGGCTCCGGGACGTCCGTGAGCCACAGCCCGGGCTCCGCCTTCTCCTTGACCAGCGCCTTCAAGCTGCGGCTCCTGTGGTGAGGCCCCGGGGGCGTGGGAGGCGCACGGCCAGGGCGGGGCGCCCCGCTGCCGGGGAGGGGGGTGGATTCGTGCAGCAATCTGCCGCATGCCGGCCGCCCCGGTCCATCGAGCTTTTCTTAAGCGGAGCAACAGCTTTCCTTCACGCCCTGATCTTGGAGCCCGCCGACACGCGGTCCTAGGCCGGTGGGGTGCGTGTCTCCAGGCGTACGGCGAGGTCGGCGGCCGTCGCCTTGATGGTCTCCAGGCCGGACGTGCCCCAGCGCCGGGGGGCGAGGTCGGCGACGCACACCGTGCCGAGGACCGTGCCGGTCGTGTCGATGAGCGGGGCGCCGAGGTAGGAGCGGATGCCGTACTCGTCTACGACCGGGTTGCCCGCGAAGCGCGGGTAGTCGCCGACGTCCTCCAGGACCAGCGCCCTGCGCCGGACGGCGACGTGCGGGCAGTAGCCGTACTCGCGGGGCAGCCGCCGGCCGACCTCGGGCTTTCCGCCCCGGGCCGCCTCTCCCCCCTGCGGGGTGTGCAGTCCCGCGAAGAACTGCCCTTCCTCTCGGAGGAAGTTGACCATGGCGTAGGCGGCGCCGGTCAGCTCGGCGAGACGCTCGGCGAAGGCGTCCAGGGCGGGTTCCGGCCACTCCCCGAGGCCGAGTCGGCGCAGTCTCAGGGTGCGGGCGGGGGCCTCCCGGTCCTCCGGGGTGAGCAGCAGACGACCGGCCGGGCGGGGCGGGTCGTAGCTCATGGGTGTGCTCCGTCGCTGGGGACGTCGTACGTCATTCGCGGCTCCATGGCGTCGGGTCGGGGGTCACGTCGGGCGTCACATGGTGGCGCCGCGGCTCGGCTGGGGTGCCGCCGGTGCGTGGGCGATGAGGTGGCGGACGAGGGTGAGCAGGGTCTGCACGCCGGACGCGGAGATCCTGGCGTCGCAGCGCACGATGGGGATGTCCGGGTCCAGGTCGATGGCGGCGCGCACCTCCTCGGGGTCGTAGCGGTGGGCGCCGTCGAACTCGTTGATCGCGACGATGAAGCCGAGGCCGCGCTCCTCGAAGAAGTCGACGGCCGCGAAGCACTCCTCGAGGCGGCGGGTGTCGGCGAGGATGACCGCGCCGAGCGCGCCCTCGGACAGCTCGTCCCACATGAACCAGAACCGCTCCTGACCGGGCGTGCCGAACAGGTACAGCACATGCCGCGGGTCCAGGCTGATCCGGCCGAAGTCCATGGCGACGGTCGTCTCGACCTTGTTCTCGATGCCGTCGAGGTTGTCGGTCGCGGCGCTGACCGTGGTGAGCAGCTCCTCGGTGCTGAGCGGCGCGATCTCGCTCACGGCGCCGACGAAGGTCGTCTTGCCGACTCCGAAGCCGCCCGCGACCAGGATCTTCAGCGCGGTCGGAAAGGGGTCGGCGCGGCCGTCGTCGTGGGGCTCGCGCGCGTCGTGCCCGTCGCTCTCAGAGCTGTCGTCGTAGTCCATCGAGCACTGCCTCCAGTAGGGCCCGGTCGGTGGGGTTGTGGTGGAACTCGGGGGGCTTGGTGGTCAGGGCCCCGCAGTCGACGAGGTCCGACAGGAGGACCTTGGTGACCGCCGCCGGCAGCTTCAGATGGGCGGCCACCTCGGCGACCGGGACGGGGGCCCGGCACAGGTCGAGGGCCTGCGCGTGCTCGGGGCCGAGGTAGCCGAGGGGTCTCACCCCGGTGGCCATCACCTGGGACATGAGGTCGAGGGCGACGGTGGGCTCGGTGCGCCCGTTGCTGACCGTGAACGGGCGCACCAGCCGTCCGGCCGCGTCGTCGAGCCAGGGCTCGTCGCCGGCCGCCGCCACGCTCAAGTTCCCGTCACCGACGCATCGACGGCGTGCTGCCGGGGCGCGGTCGTCAGATACGGCCGGACGCTCTTGACGAGCATCGCCATCTCGTAGCCGAGGACGGCGGCGTCGGCCTCCCGCCCGGCGAGCACGGCGAGACAGGTCCCGGAACCGGCGGTGGTGACGAACAGCAGCGTCGAGTCGAGTTCGACGACGACCTGCCGTACGTCCCCGCCGTCACCGAAGCGGACACCCGCGCTGCGGCCGAGGGAGTACAGACCGGAGGCCAGGGCGGCCATGTGGTCGGCGCTGTCGGCGTCGAGGCCGTGGACCGATTTCACCAGCCCGTCGCAGGACAGCAGCACGGCGCTGGTGGTGTGCGGTACGCGCTGCACGAGGCCGCTCATCAGCCAGTCGAGATCGGATACCTGGCCGGTCGGCGCATCGCTCGCCATGGTGGATCGACTCCTTGGGGTACGAAGGTCTGCGGGAGCGCTGGGGGTGGGGGAACCGCTCATCCGGCGGGGGCGCTCCCGTCGTGCCGAAGGGTGGGGTGGTCGGAACCGGAACCGGAACCGGGTCCGGGAGCGGAGGCGGGGCCGGGAGCCCGCGCGGGCCCGGCCGCCAGCCCGTCCCGCACGCCGTACGCCTGGGGGGCGGCGGGCGCGTGTGCGGAGGGCACCTCGGTCGTATCGAAGGGGGCGGACGCCGGGTAGGAGCTGTGCTCCACGGCCTCCCACTCCGGGAGCGGTACGGCGGACTCCAGTACCTCCGCCTCCAGGCTCTGCTGGGCCTCGGCAAGGCCCATGCCGCGCTGGAAGGCGGCCATCAGACCGGGGTCGTGGCCGGCGGGCTGCTCGGCGTCCGGGCGGGGCGCGGGGCCGCCGCGCAGCTGGGGCACGATGTGCTCCTGGGCGCGGCGCCGGGGCAGTTGGGGCTTGGCCATGGTCCCGCGGACGGGACCGGTACGCGGGACGGGTGCCGTGCCCGCGTTCTCCTCCACGACACCCCGGTCGGCCGACCGGATCCCGGGGACGGCCTCGGCGGGGTTGGGCCGGTCGTGCCGGGCCCCTCGGACGGGCAACGGCGCGGGACCGCCCGGGCCGTTGCCGTGCGGGGCCGACAGCTCGCCGGACACGGGCCCGCCCGGCGCGGCGGAAACCGCGGGGAAGCCAGGGCCCTGGCCCTGGCCGGAGGCGGACCGGAGCTGCGAGGTAAGCGCCGACTCGGTGCTGTGCAACGCCCGCGCGGGGGCGCCCTGGAGGCTCGCACCGTCGGCGGAACCGAGACGCCCAGCCCCGGTCGGCCCATCCATGCCCGCCGCATCACGCGACCGTGGGAAGGTGGCCGACGGACTCGCCCCGGCGGAGGAACCGGGATGCCCCGGTGCAGTCGATCCGCCCGCGGCGAAAGCGGCGTTCCCCTCGCGCGCGGAAGTGACCGAGCGGGTCACTCGCGAGGTGGGCCCGGGCCCGGGGTGTGGGGACGCGGTCGGGTCGGCCGCGTCGGGGCCGGAGTGGGGGCGGGTGGGCACGCGGGAACCGGTCGGCTCGGAGGTGCTCCGCGTGTGCGGTGGGGTGGGCGGGGAGCCGGCGGTGCCGGCGGCGCTCTGTGGGCGCGAGGACACCGACGGGTGGTCGGTGCCTCCCGCGCCCTGGGCCGGTGAGGGCAGCGGCGGACGCTGCGTGTCCTCGGTCTGCGGCGGCACCGTCCGGCGCGCCGTGCCCTGCCCCCGAGCCGGAAGCGGCTGCCGGGCCGCTCCCGGCCCCTCCGACGGCACCGGCGGCCGTGCGGCGCCCTGGCTCTGCCCTTGCGGGGTGAGCGGCTGCCGTGCCGCGCCCTGGGGCTGGCCCTGAGACGTGAGCGGCGGCCTTCCTCTGTCCTGGCCCTGAGGGGTGAGCGGCGGCCTTCCTCTGTCCCGGCCCTGAGGGGTGAGCGGCTGCCCTCCCCTGTCCCGGCCCGGTGATGTGAGTGGCGGCCTTCCCCTGTCCTGGCCCTGTGGCGGGACCGGCGGGCGGTCCACGCCCGTCGTGCCGGAGGCGGGGCTGGAGAGGGCGGGGCGTCGGGCAGGGCCCACGGCATCCCGGGGGGCGACCGGCGCCGGTCGCTGGTTGCCCTGGGAGGTGTCCTGGGGGAAGGGGTCCCGGGCCGGTCCGACGGCCCCGGCGGCGCCCCCGAGCAGGGCCTGGGGGACGACGAGCACGGCCTGGACGCCGCCGTAGATGTTGGACTGGAGACGGACCCGGATGCCGTGCCGGCGGGCGAGTTGGGAGACGACGAACAGGCCGATGCGGCCGTCGGCCAGGAGACGGCCGACGTTGACCTGGTCGGGGTCGGCGAGCAGCGCGTTCATGCGGGCCTGTTCCTCGACGGGCATGCCGAGACCCCGGTCCTCGACCTCGACGGCGAGCCCGGAGGTGCAGAGGTTGGCGCGCAGCAGCACCTGGGTGTGCGGGGCGGAGAACACCGTGGCGTTCTCGGCGAGCTCGGCGAGGAGGTGGATGACGTCGGCGACGGCGTGCCCGCGCAGCTCGCCGTCGATCGGCGGGACCAGCTTGACCCGGGAGTACTGCTCGACCTCGGCGATGGCGGAGCGCAGCACCTCGGTCATGGAGACGGGGTTGCTCCACTGCCGCCGGGAGACGGCCCCGCCGAGGACGGCGAGGT
This sequence comes from Streptomyces sp. T028, assembly GCF_048159505.1. Classification (NCBI taxonomy): domain Bacteria; kingdom Bacillati; phylum Actinomycetota; class Actinomycetes; order Kitasatosporales; family Streptomycetaceae; genus Streptomyces; species Streptomyces sp. T028. The sequence goes on along the minus strand of NZ_JBLRVZ010000063.1, from coordinate 30,720 downwards.
TCTCGGCGTGGCGGCGGATACGGGTGGCGAGATGGTCGACGTGGAAGAGGCCCTTGAGCAGCTCGGGGTCCTCGATCTCGTTCTCCAGCTCGTCGAGGATCGAGATTTCGCGGTGCACGAGGGACTGAAGCCGCCGCGCGAGGTTGACGAAGACCTCCAGCTTCTGCTCGCTGCCGGCCTGGCTGGACAGCTGGGAGGCCTGGACTACGGCGGTGACGGCGCCTTCGTGGGCGCGGGCGAGATCGGCGGCGAGCAGCTCGAAGTCGTCGGCGTCACCGGGCGGCCCGCCGCGGGACTTGCGCCGCTCCGGGACCTCGCCGCGGCGCAGTGTCTCGACGAGCGCGCGCAGATCGGCCTCGCCGCGGGCGCTGCTGCGGCGCAGGGCGGCGATGCGGTCGCCGACGGAGCGGGCGGCCCGGTCGGCGGCGACGGCCGCGACGAGGATGCCCACGCCGGTGACCGCCACCGCGCCCGCCACGACGGCCCACAGGACCGGTCCCGGCCGGGTGCCGGTGGAGCGCACGGTGAACAGGACGACCGCGCAGGCGCTGAGCGCGACCGCGGTCGGCGGCAGCACGGCGAGGCGCAGCAACTGGGGCCGTATATGCGTCTCGGCCGGTGCGGGTGCGGTGCGGGGTACCGGTCGTCCGTGCCGCCCGCCCTCACGGCGGTCTGCACGTGCGGCCGGTGCGCGGAGGTGAGACATCGGTGTCCTCGTACTGGGTCCGTGGGCCTGGTTGCTGGCGCGGATGCGCGATGCGGGCGTACGCCATCGGCCACTCACAGTAGTCGCCGACGCATCATGTGCGGCGGGCAGTTGACAAACTCCCCCAGGGAGCGTCCCGCTCTGGTATGAGGCCTCGCACGAAAGACCGGATAAGCCCTGGATTCACCCGTTCACGATTGACACCAAAGACGCAAGAGATCGATCGGCATCAATCAGAACTGGTCACCGTCAGTAATGTTCCCCGGGGCGCGATGAGCGGGGAACGGGCAGCGGGACATGGACCGCGGGCCGAACAGATCGCCCTCCGGGCCGAGGGTGCGGCGCAGGACCTTGCGCGGCAGTCGTGGCGACCGCCGTCCAGACCGGGGCCTGCGGGAGGAGTTCGTCGCGGCAGAAGTCCAGCTGACCGGCCCGCGCTGTGCCGCGCCGTCGTTCACGTGATTCCTCCGTCACACCGGACGAGAGGGGTCTCTTGCTGGAGTGCTGGTCGAGTCGGGCTGTTCAGGCGCGAGCCGGAACGGGCGCCGGCTTCACCCGGGCGACCGTCGCGACGTACAGGAGCAGACCCGCGGTGGTCAGGACGAAGCCGGCCCACACGGTGGACAAGGTCCCCCAGCCGGCGTCGAGGGCGACCGCGCCGCCGATCGCGCCGAGACAGTTGGCCAGGTTGAGGGCGGCCAGGTTGAGCGTTCCCATCAAGGTCGGGGCGTCCGGCGCGAAAGCGGTCAGCCGGACCTGGATGGTGGGGATGGCGAACATCATGGTCGCGCCGACGCCGAACAGGCAGGGCAGCAGGATCGCCAGGTTGTCGCCTGCCACACCGATCAGCACAAGGAACGCGAGCGCACCGCCGTAGCCCGAGATGAGACCGCGGTTCTCGTGCCGGTCGGCGACACGTCCGCCGACGTGGTTGCCGACCGCCATGCCGAGGCCGAAGACGGCGAGCGCGATCGGGATGAGCGAGGGGTCCCGCAGCGCCGCGTCGGTGACGAACGGGCCGATGAACGTGTAGACGGCGAAGATGCTGGAGATGCCGAACGCCGCGACGGTGACCATCAGCCAGACGCCCCGCCGCCGGAGGGCGCCCAGTTCGCCCGTCAGGGAGCTGCCGCGCAGGTCGTCGGTGCGTGGCAGCCAGGCCAGCAGGGCGGCTCCGGCGAGCAGGCCGACGGCGACCACGGTCCCGTACATGACGCGCCAGCCGGCGAGCTGGCCGATGAAGGTGCCGAGCGGCGACCCGGCGATGGTGGCGACGGTGAGTCCTCCCATCACGGTGGCGAACGCCCTGCCACCCTTGCCCGGCCCGTACACGTACGCGGCGACGACGGCCCCGGCGCCGAAGAAAGCGCCCTGCACGCTGCCCGCGACGAACCGGAAGGCGACGAACAGCGCGATGTCCGGTGCCAGGGCGGAGAGCCCGTTGCCGACCAGGAACAGCCCGATCAGGCCGAGCAGCAGAGTGCGCCGGTTGACCCGGGCGGCGAGGAGGGTGATCGCCGGAGAGCCGACCATCACCCCGAAGGCATACGCGGTGATCGCGTATGTCGCGACCGGGACGGACACATCGAGATCGGACGCGAACAGCTGGATGACGCCGTTGCTGCCGAACTCGCCGGCGCCGATCGCGAAGGTGCCCAACGCCAGTGCGAACAACGTCAGCTTCGGATTCCTGATGGGCGACGTCGCGGAGGTGTGCCGTTTCTCCTCGGCGGTGCACTGGCTGTCGTATGCGCGCTGATGCATCGTCTCGCCTCGTCTCGTGCTCGGCAGGGGGTCAGTCGGACGGCGTACGGGCCGGTGCGGGACGGAGATCGGGCGTGGGGGGCGGGTCGTCGCCCTCCCGGAGGCCGTGGCGGGCGTAGAAGCGCCGCAGGGGCGCAGGCGCCCACCAGTTCGCGTTTCCGAGCAGGCGCATCGTGGCCGGTACCAGCAGCGCCCGGACGATCGTCGCGTCCACCAGGACGGCGATGAGCATCGCCACCCCGATCAGCTTGATGAACGTGATGCCGGAGATGGAGAACAGCCCGATCACGACCAGGATGAGCAGCGCGGCGCTGGTGATGATCCGGCCGCTGCGCTGCAGCCCGACCGCGACCGCCGCGGTGTTGTCGCCGGACCGGTCGTACTCTTCCCGGATCCGGGACATCAGGAAGACCTCGTAGTCCATCGACAGCCCGAACACCACCGCGAGTACCAGGATCGGCTGGGTCGCCTCCAGCGTCCCGGTGGAGGTGAAGTCCAACAGGCCGGAGAGATGGCCGTCCTGGAAGATCAGGACCAGTGCGCCGAACGAGGCGCCGAGCGACAGGATGTTCATCACGATCGCCTTGATCGGCAGCACGACGGAGCCGAAGGCGAGGAACAGCAGGACGAAGCCGGCGCCGCCGATGATCAGCGCCATCCAGGGCAGCAGATCGCCCACGGCGTCGAGTCGGTCGGCCAGCTGCGCGGTCTGGCCACCCACCAGCGCCTCACCACCCGGTGGTGGCGGTACGGCCCGGATCCGGCTCACGAGCTCCCGCGACCGGGGCGATACGGGGTCGCCCTCGTACATGATCGTGACCCGGGCGACGTCGCCGGACCGACCCGTGACCTCGGCTCCGGACACCCCGTCGACGGTCCGGACGGCGTCGACGTAGCGCTCCAGACCGGCCCGGTCCGACGAGGTCACGATCGCCTCGACCGGCACCTGGCCGTTCCGGACGAAGTCCCGGTCGACGGTTTCCGAGACCACACGGCTCTCGGTACCCGTCGGCAGCACCCTCGGGTCGATACCGCCGAACTCGACGCGCAGGAACGGCGCGGCGGCCAGCAACAGGACCGTGAGCACCCCGGTCGCGTAGACGACCGGGCGGCGCATGATGCTGTGCGCGAGGCGGTACCAGAGCCCGTGCGCGACCTCGTCCCGCGGGAGAGCCGGCGGCGGGCGGCGGATCAGCCGCCGCACCGAAAGTGCCTCGACCCGGGGGCCGAGGACGGCGAGCAGGGCGGGCAGCACGCTCAGTGCCGCCACCATCGCCACCACGACCGCGGACAGACCGCCGAGGCCCATCGAGCGGAGGAAGGTCATCGGGAAGATCAGCAGTCCGGCCAACGAGACGGCGACGGTGACGCCGGAGACCGCGACCGTACGACCGGCGGTGGCCATCGTGCGGGCGACGGCGTCCTCGACACCGAGCCCGCGGGCGATCTCCTCCCGGAACCGCCCGACCATGAACAGGCCGTAGTCGATCGCCAGGCCCAGCCCGAGAATCGTCACCACGTTGACCGAGAAGACCGAGACGTCGGTCAGGTAGGTCATCCCGCGCAGCGCGGTGAACGCTCCGAGGATGGCCAGAGCGCCGATCGCGAGCGGCAGGCTCGCCGCGGCCACACTGCCGAAGACGACGACCAGGAGCACGAGCAGCACCGGTATGGAGACCGTCTCGGCGAAAGCGATGTCCGCCGCGACCCGCTCGCGGATGTCGCGGTCGACCGTGGTGGGGCCGCCGACCTGGGTCCGTAGGCCGGGCGCGGCCAGTTCGTCCTCGATGTCGTCCAGCGCTTCGCCGCGCTGCGCCTCGTCGTCGCCGGCCAGGGGCAGCACCGCGTAGGTGGCGTGCCGGTCGTGGCTGACCAGGGCCGGGCTGCCGGTGCTCCAATAGGTGACGGTCCGGGTCACCACGTCGTGGGGAAGCGCTTGGAGCGTCTCCGTGACGGCTCGCCGGAACGCCGGGTCGTCAACTGACGTGCTGGGGCTGGTGTACAGGACCACCGCGTCGTTGCCGGTCCGGCCCAGCGTCGCCTCGGCACGTGCGGCCGCGCGCGAGCTCTGGCCGGCCGGGTCGTCGAACCCTCCGGTGGTCAGCGAGCCGAAGACCCGCGTGCCCCAGATGCCGCCGAGCGCCAGGAAGGCCGCGGCCAGGCCGATCACCCACCACCGGCGGCTGACCATCGTCCGCCCCAACCTCTCGAACATCGGCATCGCCGCCCCCCTCCTGGTGTCAGCGCGCGGCGCGTTTGATGAGGGCGGCCGTCGCCGCGGGTCGCGCGATCATCGCGACATGCGAGGTGTCGGCCTCGACGGTGTGCGCGCCGGCCCGGCGCGCCATGAACCGCTGCGCCGCCGGGGGCAGCACCTGGTCGTCGCGGCCCACGAGGTACCAGGACGGAACGGTCTTCCAGGCCGGTGCGCCGGACGGCTCCCCGAGGGTGCGCGCGTCCGCCGGCCGCTGGCCGGCCCACATCAGCTCGGTGGTCGCCTTCGGCAGGTCCCCGGCGAACACGTCGTGGAAGAACTCCCTCTTGATGTAGCCGTCGACGAGGCCCTCACCGTAGGGACGGAAGTCCAGCGCCTCCTCGCTGAGCGTGCTTCCCGGGTACTTCGTCTGCAGGCCCAGCAGCGTCTCACCCTGATCGGGCACGAACGCGGCCACGTAGACCAGCGCCTTCACGTTCGGGTTGCCGGTCGCGGCGTTCGTGACGACGATCCCGCCGTAGGAATGCGCGACGAGGACGAGCGGGCCGCTGAGGGTCGCGAGGATGCCGGCCAGATAGGCGGAGTCGGAGGCCACGCCGCGCAGGGGGTTGGCCGGTGCGATGACCGGATAGCCGTCGCGGATGAGCCGGGAGGCGACCCCGTTCCAGCCGGAGGCGTCGGCGAACGCGCCGTGCACGAGGACCACGGTGGGCTTCTGACCGCTGCCGCCGCCGCTGCCGGTGTGTGCCTGCGCGGCGGGCGCGTCCAGTGCGGCGCCCACCACGACCGCGGCGGATCCGGCCAACAGCCCCCGGCGAGTTGTCGTCATCTATGTATGCCCTTCGGTATCCGGTGTTCTCAGTGGTGACCGCGGGTCAGCGTAAAGCTGCCTACTTGACGAGCACTGAACAGAAATCCGGGCACCGATTCCGTGGATGTCAAGCACACCTTCGTACAAAAGCCGGAATACGCGTCGGTGAAATACCTGCCGGCGAAATTGAGCGAAGCTTCCCTCACCCCGCCGCTTTTTCCTGGGCGACCGCACGCGGCGCCGCAGTGTGGGCGTGATCGTCCAAGGTGTACCGGCGTTGCAGCACGATGGCGATCGTCATGAGCACGGCCGGCACCAAGGTGAAGCCGTAGCGAACGGCCGCCAGCGCGCCGGGAGACTGGGTGGTGTGCTCGCCCGCGGAACTGGCCACGAACCCGCCCACGGCCAGGCAGGCCGAGTACACGTACGGCCCCAGTGCGCCGCCGGTGGCCTCGGCGGCGGTCCACACGCCGGTGTAACTGCCCGCACTGGCGGTACCGGCCGGCCCGGCGGCGGCGATGACGTCGGGCACCATCGACAGCGGCATCAGTTGCATCGCGGCGAACGCGACGCCCAGCACCGCCACGGCTGCGATGAGCAGGGGCAGGCCGGCCGCGGCGCCCAAAGCCAGCACCAGCGAGCCGGCCACGAACGCGGCCTGGGCGGCGAGCAGGCTGCGCTGTTTGCCGAGACGCCGGGCCACCAGTACCCACAGGGGCGTGGTGAGGACCGCCGGCGCCATGAACGCCGCGATGAGCACGGTCGTGAGCGAGGAGCGGCCCAGCTCGTACTCGGCGAAGTACGGCATGGCGGCGAGCACCAGGTTCATCGTGATCGCGACGGTCAGATAGGACGCGGTCAGCGCACGGAACTGCCGGTCGCGCAGCGCCACCAGCAGCCCGCCCCGGTGCCCCGGCTCGGCCGGGGTGCCCGGCGCGGCCCGGTTGAGGCGGGCGACGCCGGTGATGCCGACCAGCATCGCCGCAAGCATGACCGCGCCGAGCAGCAGGGCCATTCTCGTGTAGTCGCCGACGCCCGGATCGTCGCCGGCGACCAGCGGCGCGGCCACTCCGGCGAGCAGGACGCTCACGGTGATCACGACATTGCGGTAGCCCATGAGGCGGGTCCGCTCGTGGTAGCCGATGCCCAGGTCGGCCGGTGTGGCGAGGTAGGAAACCTGGTAGAGCGAGTAGAGCAGGTTGCCGGCGACCAGCGCCAGCGCCACCCATATCGCGGCGGTCGTCCCGTGCAGGTCGGACGGCACGGCGAACAGGGCCACGAAGGCGAGCACCACGACGCAGCCGGTCACCATCAGTTGCCGACGGTGGCCGCGGCCGGCCAGGTTGGCATCGGAGAGCCGGCCCACCCACGGGTGCACCACGATGTCGGCGACATTCGGCAGCAGCAACGCCAGGCCGGCCACGTACGGCGGCACGGCCAGGACGTCGGTCAGGAAGTACAGCAGGAAGATGCCCGGCACGGTGACCCAGACGCCCATGCCGATGGAACCGGCGGCGAACGGGACGAGTGCGCGCAGGGGGAGCCGAACGTTGGTCATGAGCCGCCTTCCGGGAATTCACCAAAGGGGACTGTCGTTGCTCGCGTGCGTCCTCAGAAGGCCAGGGCCAGCCGGCGTACGGCCTCCCGCAGTTCCTCCGGAGTGCGGTCGCTGTAGGCGAACCGCAGGTGCCGGGCCGAAGAAGGCCGCCGGGGGTCCGCCGCGAAGTACTCGCCCGGCTGGTAGAGCACGCCGTGGGCGGCCGCCCGCCGGAACAGCGCCGCGGGGTCCACGGCGTCGTCGGTGAGGCGCGGCCAGAGGAACAGCCCGCCTTCGGGGGCCACGACGTGGAGGGCTCCCGGGAGTTGTTCCCGCAGGGCGTCGATCAGCACGCCGGCGCGTTCCTGGTACAGCGCGGTGGCGTCGCGCACGATCCGCTCGAACCATTCGGCGTCGTCGGTGAGCAGCCGTTCGATGATCGCCTGGGTCACCGAGGATGTGTGGACGTCGAGGCGGTTGCGCAGCCGGATCACCGGCTCCACGAGGTGGTCCGGCAGCACCAGCCAGCCCACGCGCCAGCCGGGGCCGAGGGTCTTGGTGAAGGTGTTGACGTGGATCGCCCGATCCGACTGGTTGAAGACCGCGGCACCCTGGTCCTGGCCGTCGAAGCGCAGTTCGCGGTAAGGATTGTCGACGATCACGTAGAAGCCGTACCGCTCGGCGAGCTCGATCAGTGCCTGCCGCTTCGGTGCCGAGAGACTGACCTGGGCGGGGTTGTGGAAGTCGGGCACGGTGTAGGCCGCGGCGATCCGGGCGCCGGTGGCGAGCCGCCGGGAGAGGTGTTCGACGTCGAAGCCGTCGGCCACGACCGGTACCGGCAGGATCCGCGTCGTCGATACCTCCAGGGCCCACAGGAAACCCGGGAACACCGGATCGTCGACCGCGACGGTGGCACCGCGCTCGACGACGGTCAGCACGGCCAGGGCGAGGCCGTGCATGCCACCGTTCGTCACGACGATCCGGCTCGGGTCGACGCCCTCCCGTTTCGCGATCCAGTCGCACAGCGCGGCGGATCCGCGCGCCGGTGAATACTGCAGGCTCGCGACCGCGGCGTCGGGGGCCTGCCACAGCTGCGCCGATGCCTGGCCGATCGCGTCGACCGGCAAAGCCTCAGGTGCGGGGATGCCACCCAGCAGGCTGATCGTTCCGTGGGCGGGGGCGGCCAGGCTGGCGTCGACGAAGCCCTTCGGCGCCGAGAGCCCGCGGGCCAGGGCCGTCAGCCCGCCCTGTTCCTCAGGGCCAGCGATCATGCGTTGCCTCCAGGTCCCGAGAGGAGTCGTTCGGCGCGGCGCGCGAACAGGTGCGCCTCACATGCGGTGGATTGCGTGTAGGCCCGTTCGGCGGCGGCCCGGACAGCGGTGAGGGGGGCACCGCGGGCCTGCAGCAGACGCGCCTTCAGCAGCAGGAGCAGCCCTTCGGCGTAACGCTGGCCGTAGTCCCACATTGCCTGGTCGGCTCGGTCGAGAGCGGCGTCGGCCCGATCGGGCGATCCGGCTGCCAGCCACATCTCGGCGATCAGTGCGTAGTGGTAGGCGACGCCCCATTGCGGCGGATCGAGCAGGTGGGCGGCCAGGAGTTCTTCGGCCTCGGCCGCGGCGCCGGCCGGATCCTCGCCGGTGAGGGCGCGTGCCCAGCACCAGAACTGCCGGATGTAGTGGTCGATGTGGGCGCTGAGGCGGGCGAGGCCGGCGGCGACCCACCGCTCGCCGGCTCGCCGTGCCGTTTCGGCGTCCCCGGCCATGGAAGCGATCATGGTGGTGTAATAGACCCAGACCGAGGCCGCGTACGGGTCCCCCGGGGTGTCCCAGGTGTCGACGAATGCCAGCGCCGTGTCGACATCACCGTGCAGCGCGGTCATGACTGCCCGCCAGCCGGGCCCTTCCCCGGGAATGCTGCCGTCCCGCCGCAGCGGTGTCTCTTCGTCCGGGGCGACGGTGCCGCCGGCGGCGGCGACATCCTCCTTGCTGAAGGACCGGTAGGCCTCGCCTATGTTGCCGATGTCCCACTGATGCAGGCCCCAGGCCTGCCGGCCGTAGCGTCGGACGGCGGGAGCGGAGGACGCCTGACCGAGCTCGTGCATGCGGCGGGCCAACTGCCCGCGGCCCTTCTCCATGGAGGTGTAGGCGCCCATCAGACGGATGAAGAGGAAGTCGGCGGCCTCCGCCTCCCGGCCGAGGGTGCGGGCCAGGTATTCGGCCCGTCCCAGCAGTTCGAACGTCGAGGCGTCGTACCCCGACTGTCGTCTGACGACGATGGCGAGCAGCGTGAGGGCGGCGAACTCCAGCTCCATGAGTCCGGAAGCCCGGGTGACCTGTATGGCGGAGCGCAGCTGTCGATTGGCGGACTCGAACGCGAGTTTGGCCGCCGCGCGGCGCCCGGCGCGGATCAGTGCCTCCGCGGCGCGAGCGGGCTCGGTGAGGGGGCCGGCGGCCCACAGGTGGTACGCGAGGCGTTCGGCGACGTCCTCGTCGTCGGCATGGATCTGTTCGAGCGCGTCCGCGACGCGCAGATGCAGCTGGGTGACCTGCTGTTTCGTCGCGGTCTCGGAAACCGACTCGCGCACGAGGTCGTGCGCGAAGCGGAGCGAGGACGGGTCCTGCGGCCCGGGTTCGAGCAGCCCGAGCGTATGCAGCGGTTCCAGACGATGGAGGCAGTCCGCGACGTCGACACCGGTGGCGCGGGACAGCAGCCTGAGGTCGACGTCGCGGCCGATGAGCGCGGCCACATGCAGCAGGTCGCGGGCGCGGTCGTCGAGCCCGGCCATCCGGTCACGGACGACGTCATGGACGGTGGAGGGGACCCCGGCCGATGCGGAGGTGTCGCCGTCGCCGATCGCGCCGACCCCGCTGAGGAGCCGGGACAGTTCGCGGACGAAGAACGGATTGCCGGAGGTACGGGCGTGGATGGCGCGGGCGACGGCGTCGCCGGGATCCTGGCCGGCCTCGTGGCGGATGAGTTCGGCCACGTCGGCCGGACCGAGCGGGCCGAGCCGGAACCTCCGGTGACCGGGCCGCCGGCTGGCAGAGGCCAGCACCCGGGAGAGGTCCGGGCCGAGTGTGGGTGCGCGGTCGCGCAGCGCGCCGATGATCGCGGTGCTGTGGGGCAGCCGCCCCGCCAGGTGCTGCAACAACTGCAGGGAGGTGGCGTCGGCCCATTGGAGGTCATCGAGTATCAGGAGGATCGGCCGCCGCGCCGAGGCCTGTCCGACGAGGGCGACGACCTGTTCGAACAGCCGGAACTGGGCGTTGCCGTCGGGGAGTTCCCGGGTTCCGTCGTCCCGCGCCGCAAGAAGGCTTCCCAGCCCTCCGGTGAGCCACTGTTCGCTCGCCGGAGCGGGCAAGCTGCGGACGACCTGGCCAAGTGCCTGCTCCCATGGCCACATCGCCGGTGTCCCGTCGCCCTCCAGGCAGGAGCCCCAGACGGTGAGTGCACCCAGCCGGCCCGCCACGGCGGCGGCCTCCTCCAGCAACCGGGTCTTGCCGGCGCCCGGTTCGCCTTCGACGACGCCGATCGCGGTGTCGCCGGCGAGTGCGCGCTCCACAATGCGCCGCAGAGTGGCGAGTTCCTCGGTCCGGCCGATCAAGGTGGCCGCCGTGGTCCGCCCGGCCTCCTCGTCCGCCTCCCGCACCAGCGGCGACACCGAGGTCTGGGTGAGAATCCGCCGCTGTGCGTCCTCCAGCGCCGGACCCGGGTCGATGCCAAGCTCCTCGGCGAGCCGGTCCCGGACCTGACGAAACACCGACAGCGCCTCCGCCTGGCGTCCAGTGGCGCCGAGAACGCCGATGAGACCGGCCAGCACGGGTTCGTTGAACGGTGCCATCGATGCGGCCAGTTGCAGAGCCGCAAGCACCCGCTCCGGTTGGCCCGTCGACACGGCGAGCTCCGCGGCCGCCGTGCACGCGTCGTAGAACTCGTTGTCGAGTGCGGCGAAGAGCGTCGTGGCGATTGTCCCGTCGGCGATGCCGTCGCCCGCCGGGCCGTGCCAGAGCCCGAGCGCTCCGGCGTAGTGATCGAGGGCCACCTCGTGATCGTGCCGAGTCAGCGCGGCCCTGGCGGCATCGACGAGTTCCCGGAAGGCGACGAGGTCCAGTGTGGCGGGGCCGGCGGCGAAAAGGTAGGAACTGCCGCGCCGGTGGAGGAACGAGCCGGCTTCGCGGGCGGGCAGCAGAGGCTCGAGCAGCCGTCGCAACGCGCCGACGTACTTCTGAAGAACGTTCAAGGCGCTGGAGGGGACGCCATCGCCCCAGATCAGGTCGATCAGCTCGCTCGTGCTGGTCGGCCTGCCGGTGCGGGCCAGCAGCAGCGCCAGGAGGTATGCCTGTTGCGGTGGCCCGGCATCCAGTTCGACACCGTCGCGCCAGATCCGTAACGGGCCCAGGATCTGCAGATACGGCGAGCCTCTCCGGGCCGGCTGATCTTCACCGCCGGACCGGGCCGCAAGGACTGGCACCGCTGTACTCCTCGATCCCGGGATGGACACGACGCGATCTTCGCCGGCGGCGACTTCGTGCGAGTGTACGTGGACCGGCCGAATTCCACCGCCGGGTGCGGCAGGGCTCGGCCATGCCTTCGCACGTGCGTACCGAGACGGACTTTACGGACAGTGGAGCGCTACCCACAGACGGTTCACTCTGCGTCAAGTGGAGAGCGCCAGTCTTTCGGTGCGCGGCGGCGTCAATGCCTGCCGGGCTGCTTACCTCACTGACGCGATGACCTTGAATGTCCACATCAGCCGAAAGGGGCAGGACTCACCCTATGAGCCCAGTGCAACCGTTCCGGAGAATCGTGACCGGCCATGACGCGTCCGACCGTGCGGTGATCACGCAGGACGCACCGCCGACTCGCGTGGTGGAGATCGGCGGGCCTGGTGGCCCGATCTTCTATGAGGTGTGGAACACACGCCAGACGCCGGCCGTCATCGACCGGCAGTCGGGTGAGCCGGCGGAGGACGGTCTGGTGCTCGGGCCTCCCGAGCGTGGCACTCGCATCCGGGTGATCGACTTCCCTCCGGAGGACGACCGGATCCGGAACCTGACGGGGGCCGAGGCGGCCGAGAAGTTCGGGGAGATGGGCGGTGCCGACGCCGCACGGTCCGCTGCCGGCGCCCCGCATCCGTTGATGCACCGCACGCAGACGATCGACTACGGGATCGTCATCGAGGGCGAGCTCACGCTGGTTCTCGACGATGGCGAGACCGTCGTCCGCACCGGAGACATCGTGATTCAGCGCGGCACCAACCACGCGTGGGCAAACCGGTCGGCTACGAACTGCCGGGTCGCCTTCGTGCTCATCGACGGCCAGTACACCGACGGACTCCGAGGAGGAGCATCGTATGCGCGTTCGACCCATCCCACCCGATGAGCTCGACCCTCAACTCCGCGAGGTGCATGACGGCATCGCCGGCCTCGTCACCGAGGAGCAGGGCCGCGTCGTCATCCTCGACGACGACGGCGCGCTCGTCGGGCCGTTCGCGGCGATGCTGCACTTCCCCACGTTCGGGGTTCCGGCACTGTTTCTGCAGCGGGCGGTCGCAGCCGAGGCTCGCCTCGATCCCATCGTTCGCGAGGTGGCGATCCTCACCGTCGGCGGCGCCTACGGCGCCCGGTACCTGCTGTACGCACACGAGCAGACGGCGGATGAGGTCGGCCTTGCGGCGGCACAGATCGCGACCTTGGCGGCGGGCGGGCGACCCTCCGGGCTGAGTGACGAACAGGCCGTCGCCCACGACGTCGCGATGGCGTTGACCTCCGGGCGCATACTGCCGGACTCCACATACGACCGGGCCACGCAGTTGCTGGGCCATGACGGGGTCGGCGAGCTCGTGTTCCTCATCGGCAGCTACTGCCTCATCGCGATGGTGCTGAACTGCTTCGACGTGCCGGTCCCCGGTCGGGATCCGTCAACTGCCCAGCCGTGACGACGACAAGGTGTCTGCCGACGATCGCGGCGTTGCGGATCGTCGCTTCGCAGTACCCGGGGTCGACGCGGTGCATGGTCGGCGAGCAGGCTGATCACCGCGGCGGTGCAGGCGTGGGTGGTGCCCACGGAGATGCCGAAGCCGGCCACGAGCGGGGCGAGGGCGGGCGGCCGCTGTGGGTCTCGCCCGCACTGCCCGGCCATGAACGCGAGGAACGGGCCGACGCTCGCGCTCATGTCATGCAGCCCGGTGCCGATCCGGTATCGCCGGGCGCGGGAGAACCACCCGACCCGATCACCACCACATCGGCTTCCTCGTCCGACACCATCTGCAACCCCCGGTCATCCGTCCGCCGAGGGCTCGGACTGGTCGAACCGGCTTGACCTCGACTGAATGATCCGTGAAGACCGCCGGGAACCGGGTCCTGGTCTCCTTCAATTCGCGTCCAGTGCGACGCCATAGCTTTGCGTCGAGCGCGAGGGGGTTGAGCCGTGCCGTCGTCGCTGAATTGATCTGCCGGCCGGCGCACGATCTCGGGTCGGCGGACGTTCCCTGAAGTCGCAGTTCAAAGAAGTGGTCGTCGGCCGGACGGTGTGGGCGAAGCCGCCAACCGCTCGGGCCCGTGTCGGCCGTCGTCCGAAAGAGAGGTTGATCCCTGGTGAGCGGGAATCCGACGATCGTGCTCGTACACGGAGCCTTTGCTGACAGCAGCGGCTTCAACGCCGTCGCCAAGCGGCTTGTCGCCGACGGCTATCCAGTGGTCGCCGCGCCGAATCCCCTTCGAGGGCTCGCCTTTGACGCGGCCAACGTCAAGGCACTGCTGGACAGCATCGAGGGACCGATCGTGCTGGTCGGGCACTCTTACGGCGGTGCCGTCATCTCCACTGCCGCCGAGGGAAACGCGAACGTGAAAGCGCTGGTCTACCTGGCGGCGTTCGTGCCTGAAGCGGGCGAGAGCGCGCAAGCACTGGTCGAGCGGTTCCCGGGCAGCACGGTGGGAGAGTCCCTGAAGCCTGTGCCGCTGCCCGACGGACAGGCGGACCTCTACATCGACCCCAAGGTCTTTCATCCCCATTTCGCGGCCGACGTGTCCGCGGAGGAAGCCGCCCTCTACTCGATCACGCAACGCCCGGCCACCGGCGCCGCCCTCGGTGAGCCCGCCACCGGTCCGCAGGCATGGCACACCATCCCGAACTACAACCTGATCAGCGGCGCCGACAGGATCATCCCACCGGCGACGCAGGAGTTCATGGCCCAGCGCTCCGGCGCGAAGACCCAGGTGGTCGAGGGTGCCTCGCACATGGTGTTCGTCTCCCGACCGGGCGCGACGGTGGGCCTCATCGAGACAGCCGTGCAGGAACAGGCGCTCCCGCGACAACACCGCTGAGATTCGTTCGAAGTCCAGATCAGCCATCCGGCCGACCTGAGCCGTCGCAGGGGGAACAAAGGGGAATCATGTCCGGGAAAGTAGTTCCAGGTCGCAACACCGCTGCCGCCGAAGGCGACGTCGTAATCTTCCACATCGGGCTACGGATCAACCGGCTGCGAGCACTCTCCAGCTGGTTGCCGGCATTCATGTCGATGCCGCGAATGCTGCGTGAGCTGTCCCAGGAAAAGACCAGCGGACTTCTCGGCTACAAGGTGCTCTACGGCAGCCTCCGAGACTTCTACGTCGTCCAGTACTGGACCGACAAGGAACGGCTCCTCGCCTACGCCCACCAGCAGGACAAGGAGCACCGGCCCGCATGGACAGCGTTCAACCGACGAGCACGCGCCGGGAAGGGGCATGTGGGTATCTGGCACGAGACGTTCATCGTCCCGGCAGGCTCCTACGAATCGGTGTACGTCGACATGCCCGCATACGGCCTCGGCGCCGCAACAGGTGTCGTACCGGTCGGTCGGCGCGGCGACACGGCGGCCCAGCGGCTGAAAGCGGCAAAGGGGTAGGCGTCCGTTCCGCGCGAGTCGCTCACCCCGAATAGTGCGGGCACACCGGTGACATGTCCTGCCAGCGGGCTGGATCTATGCTGTGACGTGCGGCCACTCCTGATCTTCTGTCTTCACACACCGATGATCATCGGTGGTCGCCGCACCCCGGGCAGGGGCTGAGCGGCCTCCCAGAACATGTAACGCTACGGCGTCTCCGACCGGGTTGAGACGACCACGTCGCCGGGAGGCACGTCCTTGTCGACGAGCCCGCCTCCGGTCCCCGCTACGCACCATTCACTGTCACTCGCACACTCTCGCCCCTCCGGCCGACGGAGGGCACCGGCCGGAAGTCCGACGCCCGTTCCCGGCTCTGCCGGAGCGGCGGGGCGGGCTGGGACGCACCGGCCTCCCGCGCGCGTCCCGGCCCGTCTCCCGTCCGCGCGGGCGTCAGCGGTCGCCCGCGAGGTCGAGATCGTCCTTCCGGGGCTCGGGCTCGACGGCGGGCTTGCGCGGCTCGGACGGAAGCCACGGGCGGGCGATCGGGTGGGAGGCCGCCGTCCACCACGGGTCCGTGGGGAGCCCGCCCGCGGGCTCGAACGGCTCGCCGGGCCGCGGGCTCGCCACCGGCTGACCGGCCTCCTCGCCCGCGTCCTTCGTCCACTGCCCGGGCTCCGCCCACGCGTGCGTGGCGAGATTGAAGGTGCCCCAGTGGATCGGCAGCAGGACACCGCCCGGCGCGCCGCCCTGGAGGTCGAGGTGCGCGCGCACGCCCTCCTCCGGCGTCATGTGGATGTCGGGCCAGAAGTCCGAGTACGCGCCGATCTGGATCATCGTCGCGTCGAACGGGCCGTGGTCGGCGCCGATGTCCTGGAAGCCCTCGAAGTAGCCGGTGTCGCCGCTGTGGTAGACGCGGTGCTCCTCTCCGGCGACCACCCAGGAGGCCCAGAGGGTGTGCTGCGTGTTGCGCAGGCCGCGGCCGCAGAAGTGGCGGGCCGGGGTGGCGGTGAGGGTGAGTCCGCCGACCTTGGTCGCCTCGTGCCAGTCCAGCTCGCGCAGCCGGTCCGCCGACACGCCCCAGTACTCCAGATGGGCGCCGACGCCGAGCGGTACCGCGAAGAGGGTGTCCGTCCCGGCCAGCGCCTTGATCGTGGGCATGTCCAGGTGGTCGTAGTGGTCGTGGGAGATGACGACGACGTCGACCGGGCCCAGCGCGGCCAGCGGCAGCGGCACCGGGTGCAGCCGCTTGGGTCCGGCGAAGGAGAACGGGGAGCAGCGCTCGCCCCAGACGGGGTCGAACAGCACCCGCTGCCCGTCGATCTCGGCGAGGACGCTGGAATGGCCCATCCAGGTCAGTCTGAGACCCGTGGCGGGTGGCTTGGCGAGGTCGGCGAGGGTCGTCGCGTGCACCGGGACCGTGCCCACGGGGGCGCGGCGGGGCCGCTGCTCCTTGTCGAAGAAGACCTTGGCGAAGTCCATCGCCGAACCCGACGGGCGGGTGCGGGCGGGGCCGCCGGGGTTCTGGAAGACCCCGTCCTTGAAGTGGGGCGATCTGCGGATGCGCGCCATGCGCTCACCGCTCGGGTCCGCGCCGAAGCCCTCGGGCTGCAGTGCGCGGAGCCCGGAGCTCAGGGAACGGAAACCGGACACGGTACCTCCAGGTGGAGTCGCTGAGGCATTCCATTATGGTCGCCCCCTCCGACAGCGCGTTGACAGCCCGTGCCCAGGCTCCCGATACTGACCCACTGTTCAGTAGCGACCTGGTCCGAGGAGTCCCCATGCGCGCCGCCCCTCTGTTGTCCCTCACCTGGACGGACGAGGTCACCGGCCGCCGCGGCCATCTGGTGGTCGACCGGCTGGTGCGCGGGGTGTGCAGCGGCGGTCTGCGGATGCGGGAGGGCTGCACCCTGGAGGAGGTGACGGGCCTCGCGCGCGGGATGAGCCTGAAGGAGGCGCTGCACTACGACCCCGAGGCGCGGTACGTCCCCCTGGGCGGGGCCAAGGGAGGCATCGACTGCGATCCCCGGGACCCGGAGGCGTACGGCCTGCTGGTCCGCTATCTGCGGGCGGTACGGCCGTACGTGGAGAGCTGCTGGACCACCGGCGAGGACCTGGGGCTGAGCCAGGACCTGGTGGACCGGGCGGCCGCCGAGGCGGGGCTGGTCTCGTCGGTGCAGGCCGTCTATCCGCTGCTCGACGACGAGACGGCGGCCCGTGCACGGCTCGCGGACGCCTTCGCGGTCGAGGTGGACGGCATCGGGCTGGACGAACTGGTCGGCGGCTGCGGGGTCGCCGAGTCGGTGCTGACCGCCCTGGACCGGGCCGGGGTGCCGTACGCGGGGACGCGGGTGGCGCTCCAGGGGCTCGGCACGATGGGCGGGGCCACGGCACGCTTCCTCACGCGCGCGGGGCTGACGGTGGTGGCCGTCGCCGACGTCAAGGGCACGATCGCCAACCCGGCCGGGCTGGACGTGGAGGCGCTGCTGTTCGCGCGCGACGCCCACGGCACGGTGGACCGCTCGGTGCTGCGGCCCGGCGACCGCGAACTGCCGGGTGACGCCTGGCTGTCGGCCGACGCGGAGGTGCTGGTGCCCGCGGCGGTGTCGTACGCGATCGGCGCCGAGGAGCAGCAGCGGATCACGGCCCGCTGGATCGCCGAGGCGGCCAACATGCCGGTGCTGCCGGAGGCGGAGGTGTCGCTCCACGCGCGCGGGGTGACCGTACTGCCGGACGTCGTGGTCAACTCCGGGACGAACGCCTGGTGGTGGTGGACGCTGTTCGGGGACGTCGGCGCGGACGCGGACGAGGCGTTCGCGTACACCCGCCGTGCGATGCGCGCGCTGGTGGAGCTGGTCCTGGCGCGCGCCGAGGCGGACGGGACGACGCCCCGGGCCGCCGCGCACGCGGTCGCGGCCGAGCGGCTGCCGGTGATCGCGGAGCGGTTCGGCAGCCACCGCTGAGGGCGTCGACGCAGGTCGAGCGCGCTCTGCGGACCGGTGCCGCACAGGGCCCCTGTGTAGGGTGACGGCGTGGCGAGGGTCCGGTTGAGCGTGGCCGAGCGGCGTGCGGAGCTGCTGCGGGCGGCCATCGAGCAGATCGAGGCGCGGGGCGTGGCGGCGGTCAGGATCGCCGACGTGGCCGCGGCGCTCGGCGTGAGCAACGCGCTGGTCCTCTACCACTTCTCGACCAAGGAGAAGCTGGTCGCCGCCGCCTTCGCGTACGCCGCCGAGGACGACCTGGACCACCTGCGCAAGCTGCTCGGCCGCCGGACGAGCGCGCTGCGCCGGCTGCGGGCGGCCGTGCGCTGGTACGCGCCCACCGGCCAGGCCAAGGGCTGGCGGCTGTGGATCGAGGGCTGGGCGGCGTCCCTGCGCGAGCCCGCGCTGCGGGAGGTCGCCCGGGACCTCGACCGTGAGTGGAAGGCGGCGCTGGCCGAGGTGATCGCCGAGGGCGTGGCCGCCGGCGAGTTCGCCTGCCCCGACCCCACCGCCACGGCCCTGCGTCTGACGGCCCTCCTGGACGGCCTGGCCGTCCAGCTGACCTCATACGGCGGCACGGTGTCACGGGTCCGGGCACAGGAGTGGGTGGAAGATGCGCTGGCCAAAGAACTCGGATTGGACGAACCAGCCCGTCCAACACTTGAGGCCGAGGCCCCTTGAGGGCCGAACAGGGGTCGGGGGGCGGAACCCCAGGGAACGCGAACCGGGGGGCCGGGGGCAGAGCCCCAGGGAACGCAAACCGGGGACCGGGGGCAGAGCCCCAGAGAACGCAAACCCGCAGGTCCGGAGAGTAGAGCCCCAGAGAACGCAAACCGGCGAGCCAGGGGCAGAGCCCCAGAGAACGCAAACCGGCGGGCCGGGGGCAGAGCCCCAGAGAACGCGAACCCGCAGGTCCGGAGAGTAGAGCCCCAGGGGATGCGAACCGGCGGGCCAGGGGCAGAGCCCCAGGGAACGCGAACCCGCAGGTCCGGAGAGTAGAGCCCCAGGGGATGCGAACCGGGGGTCTGGGGGCAGCGCCCCCAGGGGATGGGAGCGGGTAAGGGCGGCGGGGGCGGGAAAACCCGACCGCCACCCACCCCTCACGCCACCGAAGCGATCCGCATCCGGATGTCCTCCGGCGACAACGCGCCCTTCGCCGTCACATGGTCCCCGGACGACTCCCCCCGCAGCCGCCGCCCGATCCACGGCACGAGATACTCCCGCGCCCAGTGCACATCGTCCCGCCGCACATCCAGCGTCCCCCGCGGCGGCAACGGCGGCCACGCCTGCTCGGGATCCGCCGGCACCTGGAGCCCGAGCACCTGCCCGGCCCGCAGCGCCACGCGCGTGTGCCCCTCGGGAGACAGGTGCAGCCGGTCGTCGTCCCAGGCCCGCCGGTCCTGCACGGACTTCAGGGACCACAGGTCCAGCACCGGGCACCCGTACCGGTCCGCGACGGCCCGTACATGCCCGTTGTACGTGGCGATCTTCCCGCGCAGATGCTTGAGCACGGGAACGCCCCGGGTGTCGAAGCCGGTGGTCACCATGACCGTGCCGGCGACGGCGGTCAGTGCGGCGATCGCGCGCTCGAAGCGCTCGGCGACTTCGTCGGGGTCGGTACCGGGGCGGATGATGTCGTTGCCGCCGGCGCAGAAGGAGACCAGGTCCGGCGCGAGCTCGACGGCCCGCGGCAGCTGGTCCTCCATGATCTGGTCGAGCAGTTTTCCGCGCACCGCGAGGTTGGTGTACCCGAAGTCGCCCTCGGGCCGCCGGTCCGCGAGCAGTACCGCGAACCGGTCGGCCCAGCCGACGAACGCCCCGTCGGGGCCGGGGTCGCCGACGCCCTCGGTGAAGCTGTCCCCCACCGCCACGTACGACCCGATCACTGATCTTTCGTCACTCTTCGAATCGTCTGCCACAGCCGTTCATGATTCCCCTTCGAATGTGACCTACGCGACCGTAGGAAGGGGTTGACGGGCGGTGAGATAAGACACTCCTAAAGAATTGGCCAATCAGGGAATAGGCGACCACACCCGGAAGCTGCCGATGCGGAAATGACTCCAGGTGGTGCGGAACGCGAAGTGCCCTCGGGTGTACGGCTCCGGGTCGGTGTGGTCGAAGACGAGCCGCCCGTTGTTCCACCAGCGCACGGTGGAGCCGTCGGACACGATCCGGACGTGGTGCGGCTCGTTCGCCACGAGCAGCGGCTCGGTGTAGTCGTGGACGAGCGGCCGTACGCCCGCCTCGCCGACGTAGCGGCGCAGCCGGGTGGTGGTGTTGGAGTTGGCGCCGTAGCCGACGTAGTACGCCCTGAGGTAGTCGTACTCGGCGAGGGCGCCGCCGCGCGGGGTGGCGAAGAGGTCGTCCGGGGAGCGGACGTCGACGGCGTTCCAGAAGTTGTTGAGGTCGGAGACACGGTCGTTGACGCCGCCCGCGGAGACGGGCGTCGCGACGTACTCGAGGACGTACGGTCCTTCGAGCGGCCGCTTGAACCAGACGGTCGCCCCGGCCGGCACGTCGACCTCCAGGACCCCGTGCGAGGCCGTGACGGTCCCGCCCCGCTCCAGTTCCACGGCCCACTGTCCGAGGCCGTGACGGAAGTCGTCGCGGGCGATCAGCCGGTGGTGGCGGCGCGGGGCACCCACCGCGGTCCCCGCGGCCAGGGCTGTCAGTGCGGCACCGGCGGCCAGTGCTCCGAATGCTCTACGCGTGGTCGTCACGTCGATCGGCTCCTCGGGTCGTGGTGACGGAGGGCCGGGGAATCCGGCGGATCTCGGTCTCCCCGTGTCCGCGGCGGCCCTTCGGGGAAAGCGCTTTCCCCTCACGAGGATCACTGTGTCCCCACCCTGCCCCGGCTGTCGACGGGGCGAAAAGGGACGCCACAAGACCGCAATACGGCGATCACGAACACGCGGAGCGAAGGCCGGCCCCGGGGCTCGGGGTCCGGCCTTCGCTCCGCGTGTCAGGCGTGCTCGGCGATCGACGTCAGCGGGGTCAGCCGACGGTGACGCCGTGGGAGCGGAGGTAGGCGACCGGGTCCACGTCGGAGCCGTAGTTCGGCGTGGTGCGGATCTCGAAGTGCAGGTGCGGGCCGGTCACGTTGCCGGTCGCACCGGAGAGACCGATCTGCTGACCCGCGGTCACCGTCTGACCGGCCGAGACCGAGAGCTGGGACAGGTGGGCGTACTGCGCGTAGTAGCCGTCGCCCAGCTTGATGACGACCTGGTTGCCGTACGCGCCGCCCCAGCCCGCGGAGACGACCGTGCCCGCGGCGACGGCCTTCAGCGAGGTACCGGTCGGGACGACGAAGTCGACACCGGTGTGGTAGCCGCTGGACCACATGCTGCCGGCCACGCGGTAGTTGGTGCCCACGGTAGCGCCGGACACCGGGGCGGTGTAGCCACTGGAGGTGCCGGTGCCGCTCCCGGCGGCCTGGGTGGCCGCGTTCGAGGAGGACGAGGACGCCTTCGAGTCGGAGGACTCCGAGGACGAGGATGAGGACTTCGTGGTCGACGACTTCGACGCCTTCGACGAAGAGGAGGAGGAACCGGACGAACCGGACGAGGACTTGGTGCTCGCGGCCTTCGCGCCGATCGACAGTTCGAGGCCGGGGTGGATCAGCGAGGGGTTGCTGCCGACGGCCTCGCGGTTGTCCGCGTACAGCTTCTGCCAGCCGCCGCTGACCCGCTGCTCGTCGGCGATCTTGGCGAGGTAGTCGCCGGCCCGCACGGTGTAGGTCTTCGTGCTCTTGGCGGCGGACTTCCGGGTCGTCGACGCGGCCTCGACGGCGCTTTCCGCGACCGACTGGGAGACCGTCTGCGCGACCGACTGGGAAGCGCTCTGGGAAACGGACTGCGGGGTGGCCGCGTGGGCGCCGGTGGCTCCCATGAGCGGGAGGGCGAGTGCCGCTCCGCCGGTTCCGGCGACGGCGATGGAACGGGTGAAGCGCAGGGTCTTCGGGCGGCGGTGCTTACCCTTCGCGGGCATGGCGAATTCCTCTCCGGCGCCTGCGAGGTGAGCTGTCGGGTGCGGACGGGAGATGTCCGGCCGCGACGGGTCGCGGCTTTACCCCAAGCCTGTTCCGGAGACCGGAACAGGCGGTTCTGCCTGTGGGTCCCCCGCTCCTGCCGTGCACGGGTGAGTGTGCGGATTCCGGGCGGCGGCAGGATTCGGCGTCCGTCCGGATTGGTCTGGAACGTAAGCGACCCAGACGCACAGGAACAAGCAGTGGTTGCCCGGTTAATGCCTTTCTCTTGATCCGCTGTGCGAATTCCCAGTGACGCTCCGTGCAACGAGCACCGGAAATTTCGCCTAACGCCCTTGAAAAGCACTTTGATTACGTGAACATGACGGGCGACGCAGGGTCACGGATATGACCCTGCTCACGTGACGGCTCTCCAGGATTCCTTATTCCAGAGCGAGTTGGAACTAAGGTTTCAATTAGGACAGAAACCTCAGATCCGACGCAGGCGGATAACCGTCGCATCGAGGTCACCGCGCAGCCCGGTCCGCAGCCCGTGGTGCAACAGCACCGCACCTCGGTGCACTTCGCCCGTTTCACGGCATTCGTACGACGCTGTCGGGTCGACGCCACGCAGTCGCAGCGCGGGGACGGGTTCGCCGTAGCGCTGCGCCTGGAGCCAGGCGAGGACGACGGTCTCGTCGCCGCGGACGTACTGGACGGCACTCAGTCCACCCGCCGGGGGACGCAGCCGGTACTGGTCGCCGTGCTGGACGAGGGGCCGGATCTCCTTGTAGAGGTCGACCCAGCGGCGGGCTTCGGCGAGTTCCTCCTCGGTCCACTCGGAGAGGTCCCCGCCGACGCCGAGCACCCCCGCCATGGCGCTGACGAACCGGAAGCGCAGCGAGCTGATCCGGCCGTTGAGCTGGGCGTTGGGGCTGTCGGTGACCCAGGCGGCCATCACGCGCGCGGGATGGATCTGACTGAAGCCGTGCTGGATGTCGAGCCGGTCGAGCGGGTCGGTGTTGTCGGAGGTCCACACCTGGTCGGTACGGGCGAGGATGCCGAGGTCGATCCGTCCGCCGCCGCCCGAGCAGGACTCGAAGGCCACGCCCGGGTGGGCCGCCCGCAGCCGGTCCAGCAGGTTGTACAGGGCACGGACGTGGTCGACCCAGAGGCGCTGCGGGTAGGGGTCGTCGGGCCAGCCGGCGTCGGTGAAGCAGCGGTTGAAGTCCCACTTGACGTAGTCGACGGGCGCGCTGGACAGCAGACCGTCGAGGCGTTGCCAGAGGTACTCCTGGACGTCCTCGCGCGCGAGGTTCAGCATGAGCTGATTGCGGAACTCCGTCCGCTTTCGTCCCGGTTGGAACTGCACCCAGTCGGGGTGCGCCCGGTACAGGTCGCTGTCCGGGTTGACCATCTCGGGCTCGACCCAGATGCCGAACTGCATGCCGAGCGCGTGCACGTAGTCGGCGAGGGGCTTGAGGCCGTTCGGGAAGCGGTCCGGGTTGGGCCACCAGTCGCCGAGACCGGCGTGGTCGCCGGTGCGGGCGCCGAACCAGCCGTCGTCGACGACGAACAGCTCGACGCCGATCGCCGCGGCCCGCCGGGCGAGGGTGGCCTGCTGCTCCTCGGAGATGTCGAAGAAGGTCGCCTCCCAGGAGTTGAACAGCACCGGCCGGTCCCGCTCGGCGTCCGGGATCACATGGGCGCGCTGGTAGGCGTGCCAGGTGCGGCTGGCGCCGCCGAAGCCGCCGTCGCTCCACAGACCGGCGAACAGGGGCGTGGTGAAGGACTCCCCCTGCGCCAGCCGCAGCAGACCGGAGTCGTCGTGTCCGGCGCCGCCGGTGATCTGCACGCGCGCGTCGGGGAGTTGGGCGACGGCGATCCGCCAGGAGCCGGACCAGCCGAGGGCGCAGCCGTAGACCTCGCCGCGCTCCTCGGTGGCGTCGGTGTCGAGGGCGACCCAGGGCAGGTACTGGTGGCCGGTGTGGCCGCGCCGACTGCCGATGATCTTCTCGCCGTAGGTGAGCGGGGCCTGGACCAGCCGGGACTCGGCGGCCCAGCGGCCGTGCAGATGCGACAGCCGCCAGCCGTCGCGCTCGGGCAGGGTCCAGGTGGCGGAGTCGGCGCGCAGCAGCTCCAGCGGCTCCTCGCCCTCGTTGCGCAGGCTCGTCCAGCGCTCCACGACGTCGCCGTGCATCCGGTAGTGCAGGGTGATCACCAGTACGCCGTCCCGGAAACGCAGCCGCAGCTCGGCGCCCCCCGAGTCCCGGGGGTCCGCAGCGCCCTCGGGGCCCAGGGCGTCCTGGGCGTCCTGGGCGTCCTGGATCTCGTACGACTCGAAGGTCCACTCGGTGCCGCGGCGCCCGGAGCCGGTGCGCACGGACAGGGCGGGGCGGACGAAACGAGGACCGCCCTCCACCGGGTACTCCTCGTGGCCGTCCAGACCGGCCTCGAAGGACGCGCGGCCCTGGAGCGGGACGGCCGCGAGGGCCTCCGCGTCGGCGAGCGCGATCCTCGGGCCCCAGTGCAGGTGCACCAGTTCGTCCGCCTCGGTGAGGTGGAGGGCATAGCTGCTCGTCGGCCCCGAAAGGAGCCAGGTACGGCCGCCCGCGGCGATCTCGGGCTTCACGGTCTCGGGCATCAAAACCCCCACTGATTCGAACAGGTGCGATCAAGCCCCAACATCATCAGGTGCGCGCGCCCTGCCCGGCAACGCCTGTGGACAAACCGTTCACCTGGGGAGACCGAGGATTCGTCCGGCTGTGGACAACCCGTTGCCCGGGGAATCCATGTCGTATGGTCGAATCGGTCCCGTCGGCCATCCGAGCCGCGCCGGCGGAGTCCGATCCGGGAGGGAGCCCCCGTGACGCAGCAGATCCCGTCGACCGAGCCCGAGCTGGCAGGTGTGCGCAACTTCCGTGACGTGGGCGGACTGCCGGCCGCCGACGGACGGCGGGTGCGGCACGGTGTGCTGTTCCGCAGCGGCCATCTCGCGCACGCGACCGACGAGGACGCCGCGTTCCTGTCCTCCCTGGGCCTGCACACGGTCTTCGACTTCCGCAACGCGGCGGACCAGAAGCTGGAGGGCCCCGACGTCGAGCTGCCGGGGGTGCGCAATGTGAACCTGCCGCTCTCGGACCCGGCGGACGGCGCGGAGTTCTGGAAGATGGTCCGCGACGGCGACATAGAGCAGCTGCGCACCCTTCTGGGGGACGGCAGGGCCGCCGGCCGGATGATCGCCTCGTACCGCACGATCATCAGGGGGCGTACGGCCGAGCACTCGCGCGTGCTGCACTCGCTGGCCGAGGACAGCGTCCCGGCGCTGATGCACTGTGCGGCCGGCAAGGACCGCGCCGGGCTGTCCGTCGCGGTGACGCTGCTCGCCGTCGGCGTGGAGCGCGAGGCGATCCTCGCGGACTACCTGGAGTCCAACGCCAAGCACCGCCGCTACAAGGTGCGGCGGGCCGGCTCGGCGGAGACCGCGTACACCCCCGAGGTGATGGAGCTGCTCAGCCCCCTCTTCGACGCCCGCGAGGAATACCTCGCGGCCGCCCTGGAGACCATCGACGAGACCTGGGGTGGCGTCGACCCCTACCTGGAGAAGGGCCTGAAGCTGGCTCCGGAGACCCGGGAGCGGCTGCGCGAGCGCCTGCTCGACTGAGAGCCTGTGGCTCCCGTCCCCGTCCCCTACTGGTTGGCCCCCACCTCGAACAGGAACCACAGGAACGCCGCGAAGACGTGTCCCGCCGCGATGTAGATGATCAGCCGGATCCAGAGACTGCGCGGGAACCGTTCCTCCCTGTTTGTCATGACGTCTCTCCAGGGGTCGGGCCCAGGCACAGCGCGGCCGTGGGACTCTGCAGCAGGGTGTGGACGAAGAGAAGGTCGACCCCATCGGGGTCCTGCGCGGCGAGGCGGTGCGGGGTCAGCGAGTCGAAGTGCGCACTGTCCCCGGGGCCGAGCAGATGCGCGGTGTCCCCGAGGCGCAGCCGCAGCCGCCCGCGCAGGACGTGCAGCCACTCCTCCCCCGGGTGCACGCGCACGATGTCGCCCTGGGAGCCGTGCGGGACATGCACCCGCAAGGCCTGCATCCCGCGCCCGGACGCACCGGCCTGCCGGTACGTCCAGCCGCCGGCACGGGTGGGTTCCAACTCGTCGGCGCGGACCACGGCGTCCCGGTCGGCGACCGTCTCGCCGAGCAGGTCCGAGACCGTCGTACCGTAAACCCTGGCGAGTGCGAGCAGCATCGGCAGCGAGGGCTGGCGCTGCCCGGTCTCCAGCCGGGAGAGATGGGCGGGCGACAGCCCGGCCGCGCGGGCTGCGGCCTCCAGGGTGAGGGCCGCCCTGCGGCGCAGGGACCGCAGCTGCGGGGCCACGGCCGGCAGGTCGTCCGGGGCGGGCGAGGAGTCGGGCGGCGAGTCGGGCGAACTCATACGCCCATTCAGCCGGATGCTTGCCCCTGAGGCAAACTTCTTGCCCCAGAGGCAAATCCTCCGGGCGCCGGACGCTACCGGTTGGCCACCGCCTGCTTGATCAGGGTCTTGCCGAAGTCCCACATCAGGCCGCCCCCGCTGTGGGCGTCGTCCATCACCTCGGTGAAGGCGTCGACGAACCGGTCCACGTCCCGCTCGTCGACGACCAGCGGCGGGATCAGCTTGATCACCTCCAGATGGTCGCCGGAGACCTGGGTGAGGATCCGGTGCCGCTGGAGCAGCGGCACGACCACCATCTGGGCGAAGAGCCCCTTGCGGGCGGTCTGGAGCATGGTCCACCGGCTGCGCAGCTTCAGCGAGTTCGGCCGGCCGAACTCGATGCCGATCATCAGGCCCCGGCCCCGGACGTCGGCGAGGAGCTCGTACGTGCCGGTCAGCGCCGCCAGCCGGGACTTCAGCCGGTCGCCCATGACGCGCGCGTTGGCCACGATCTGCTCGTTCTCCATGACGGACAGGGTCGCGAGGCCCGCCGCCATCGCCTGGGCGTTGGAGCCGAAGCTCGCCGAATGGACCAGGACGCGGTCGATCGACGAGTACACCTTCTTGAAGATCCAGTCCTTGCCGAGGGTCGCGCCGACCGGTACATAGCCGCCGGAGAGCGCCTTGGCCACGCACACCAGGTCGGGTTCGACGCCGTCCTCGTGCTGGTAGGCGTAGAAGTCACCGGTCCGGCCGAGACCCGTCTGCACCTCGTCGGCGATCAGCAGCGCCTTGTGCCGGTGCAGCAGCTCCTGGGCGGCGCGCAGATAGCCGGGCGGGGCCTCGTGCACCCCCTTGCCCTGGATCGGCTCGACGATCAGGGCGGCGACATCGCCCTTCTTCAGCTCCCGCGCCACGGCGTCGAGGTCGCCGAGCGGTACGGCCGTGTCGGGCAGCAGCGGGGCGAAGCCCTCGCGGAAGCCGTCCTCGCCGTTGACCGACAGCGAGCCGGTGGTCAGGCCGTGGAAGGCATGGTCGCAGTAGAGGACCCGCGGCCTGCCGGTGGCCCGCCGGGCGAACTTCAGGGCGGTCTCCACCGCCTCCGTCCCGCTGTTGCCGAAGAACACCCGGTCCAGGTGGGGGCTGTGGGCGAGCAGCCGTTCCGCGAGCAGCCCGGGCAGGGGCTGGCAGTCGAAGCGGGTGAGGTCGGCGAGGGAGGCGTCGAGGACGTCGTGCAGCGCCTTGCGGACGACGGGGTGGTGACGGCCCAGGCCCATCACCCCGAACCCGGCGAGCATGTCCAGGTGGTCGTTGCCGTCGGCGTCCCAGAAGTGGGCGCCCTCGGCCCGCTCGTAGACCTTGTCGAAGCCGATGGTGTGCAGCATGCGCGGGAGCTGGTGGTTGAGGTACTTCGTGTGCAGCTCGTAGCGCTCGGCTCCGCGCTCGGCCAGGAGGGCGCCGAGGTCGAACTCCTTGCTCATGCGTGTTTCTCCTTCACTGGGCCGTCGACCGGGACGTCGGCCTCCTTGACGGCCAGGCTCGCGCTGATCCGCCCGGCGATCTCGACCGGCGTGAGACCGATGTCGGCGAGCACCTCACCGCGTTTGGCGTGCGCGAGGAACTGCTCCGGGATGCCGAACCGCCGTACGGGTACGTCGACTTCGGCGTCCCCCAGGGCCAGGGCGACGGCCGAACCGACGCCCGCCGCACGGCTGTTGTCCTCGACGACGGCCACCAGCCGGTGACCGGCGGCGAGGGCGGGCAGGGCCGGGTCGACGGGTTTGACCCAACGGGGGTCCACCACCGTGCAGTTGACGCCCCTGGACTCCAGCAGCTCGGCGGCCTGGAGACACACCGGCGCCATGACGCCCACGGCGACCAGCAGCACCTCCGCCTCCTCCGTCCGGTGCAGCACGTCCATGCCGCCCACCTGGTCGACCGCCGGGATCTCCGGTCCGACCGACTCCTTGGGGAAGCGGACCAGGGTCGGCGCGTCGTCCACCGCGACGGCCTCCCGCAGCTGGGCGCGCAACTGCTCGGCGTCGCGCGGGGCGGCGATCCTGAGCCCCGGCACGACCTGGAGCACCGACAGGTCCCACATGCCGTTGTGGGAGGCCCCGTCGACCCCGGTGACCCCGGCCCGGTCCAGGACGAACGTCACCCCGCACCGGTGCAGCGCCACGTCCATCAGCAGCTGGTCGAAGGCCCGGTTGAGGAAGGTGGCGTAGACCGCGACGACCGGGTGCAGCCCGCCGGTGGCGAGGCCCGCCGCGCTGACGGCGGCGTGCTGCTCGGCGATGCCGACGTCCCACACCCGGTCCGGGAACCGCTGGGCGAAGGCGCCGAGCCCCACCGGGTGCAGCATGGCTGCCGTGATCGCCACGACGTCGTCGCGCTCCTCGCCGATGCGGACGATCTCCTCGCCGAACACGGACGTCCAGGACGGCCCGCCCGACGGCGTGAGCGGCGCGCAGGTGAGGGGGTCCATCGCGCCGACGGTGTGGAAGCGGTCCTCCTCGTGCGCGATCGCCGGCTCGTAGCCGCGCCCCTTCTCCGTCAGACAGTGCACCAGCACCGGCCCGTGGAACCGCTTGGCGCGCCGGAGCGCGGACTCGACGGCCTTGATGTCGTGCCCGTCGATCGGCCCGACGTACTTCAGCCCGAGGTCCTCGAACATGCCCTGCGGGGCGAAGGCGTCCTTGAAGCCCTTCTTCGCGCCGTGCAGCGACTCGTACACGGTGTGGCCGACGACCGGGGTCCGCAGCAGGACGTCCTTGCCCCAGGCCAGGACCTTCTCGTAGCCGTCGGTGGTGCGCAGGGTCGCCAGGTGGTTGGCGAGCCCGCCTATGGTCGGCGCGTACGAGCGCTCGTTGTCGTTGACGACGATGATCAGCGGCCGGTCCTTGGCGGCCGCGATGTTGTTCAGCGCCTCCCAGGCCATGCCCCCGGTGAGGGCTCCGTCGCCGATGACCGCGACCACATGGCCCTTCTCCCCCTGCACCTGACGGGCCTTGGCGAGCCCGTCGGCCCAGCCGAGCGCGGTGGAGGCATGGCTGTTCTCGATGACGTCGTGCTCGGACTCCTCACGGGACGGGTAGCCGGACAGGCCGCCCTTTCCGCGCAGCTTGGAGAAGTCCTGACGTCCCGTCAGAAGCTTGTGTACGTAGCTCTGGTGGCCGGTGTCCCACAGGATGCGGTCGTCCGGTGACTCGAAGACGCGGTGCAGTGCGACGGTGAGTTCCACCACCCCCAGGTTGGGCCCGAGGTGTCCGCCGGTCCTGGCGACCGCGTGCACCAGGAAGTCCCTGATTTCTTCGGACAGTTCACCGAGCTCCGGCTCGGACAGCGCCCTCAGGTCGCGTGGTTGCCGGATGTTCTCCAGGATCGTCACGATCGGGCCCCCTTCGGTCCGTGCGGTTCCGTGCTGTTCAGCTCACGGTGACGGCCGGCTCCCCCGCCGTGGCGCCGTCCCGCTCCATCTGCTCGGCAATCTTCATCGCCTCCTCGATGAGGGTCTCCACGATCTTCGACTCCGGGACGGTCTTGATGACCTCGCCCTTGACGAAGATCTGGCCCTTGCCGTTGCCCGAGGCGACGCCGAGGTCTGCCTCCCGGGCCTCGCCGGGGCCGTTCACCACACAGCCCATGACGGCGACTCGGAGGGGGACCTCCATGCCGGTGAGGCCGGCCGTGACCTCCTCGGCCAGCTTGTAGACGTCGACCTGGGCGCGGCCGCAGGACGGGCAGGAGACGATCTCCAGGCCGCGCTGCCTGAGGTTCAGGGACTCCAGGATCTGGTTGCCGACCTTGACCTCCTCGACCGGCGGGGCCGACAGGGAGACGCGGATCGTGTCGCCGATGCCCTGGGAGAGGAGCGCGCCGAAGGCGACCGCCGACTTGATCGTGCCCTGGAAGGCCGGGCCCGCCTCCGTGACGCCGAGGTGGAGCGGGTAGTCGCACTGGGCGGCCAGCCGGCGGTAGGCCTCGATCATCACGACCGGGTCGTTGTGCTTCACCGAGATCTTGATGTCGCGGAAGTCGTGCTCCTCGAAGAGGGACGCCTCCCACAGGGCCGACTCGACGAGTGCCTCCGGCGTGGCCTTGCCGTACTTCTGCAGCAGGCGGCGGTCCAGGGAGCCCGCGTTCACGCCGATGCGGATCGGCGTGCCGTGGTCCTTCGCCGCCTTCGCGATCTCCCTGACCTTGTCGTCGAACTGCTTGATGTTGCCCGGGTTGACACGGACCGCCGCGCAGCCCGCCTCGATCGCCGCGAAGACGTACTTCGGCTGGAAATGGATGTCCGCGATGACCGGGATCTGCGACTTGCGGGCGATCGTCGCCAGGGCGTCCGCGTCGTCCTGCGTCGGGCAGGCCACCCGCACGATCTGGCAGCCCGACGCGGTCAGCTCGGCGATCTGCTGAAGGGTCGCGCCGACGTCCGACGTACGGGTCGTCGTCATCGACTG
>NZ_JBLRVZ010000062.1:0-55955 GCF_048159505.1 Streptomyces sp. T028 | reverse complement strand
CCACAGTCGTAGCCGCCTGGTCAGGCCACGACCAGCCCGACAGCCCCACCCGAAAGCCCGAAACGGGCATCACGTCACGTACTGCCCTCTGAGGTGTGCCGATTCAGCCCGTCCCGCACCAGTGCAGCTGAACAGCGGTTGACCGTCGACCTGGCAGAGGCGAACCGGGGCGAGTTCCAGGCGATGCTGGCGTGCCTGGCGCAGGGGTGGTCCGCGTCTGCTTGGGCAGAGACGCGCGGGCATGCTCTCGAAGCCCAGAGGGTGGCAAAGAGGCTGGACGCCGCTGTCAGGGATGATCACGCCGACCATGCCGAGGAGGATATCTACTGGCGCACGCTCGGGGTCTCAGCCCAGGAACTCGGCCTGGGGTCTGGTGTGGCGTCGCGAGCCCGTTTGCTGACGGTTCGGGCGAAGGACCCGACGGCATTCGACCGTCGGATGCGCCGGAACATGAGACACCTGATCGACGACTCGATGCCGATGACCGTGAAACTGTGCCATCACCTCGCCGGTCTCGCGCTGTCCGATCGTCCTTTGCTGGCACATCGAGCCACGCTTTCTGCGGGTGACCTTGTGACGTCTCTTCTGAAGTCCAAGCCTGAGCAGACGTGTTCGGTGATGGCACGACACGTCGATCGTGAGCCGGAGATGCTGTCCTCTCACCGTGGCCTGATCGCCTACCAGGACGCCTACAACCGAGCAGAACACATCGAGGAGAAGGCGCGTGCGGCGATGGATCTGTACCGGGTCGCGTTGGAAGGGGACGTCAAACGGACAGCCGTTGTGGTCCTGGAACTGCTGGGCAGGTCGATCCCGGATGGGATCTCACTCGCCACCGCACGCGACCTTTTGAGGGCTGAAAAAGATCAGCCCCTGTGTCAGCTCCTGGCTTCGGGGATCCGTCCCGAGTGGCGCAACGCGAACGCTCATGAGGACTTCCGCTGGGACCCCATTGCCGACACGCTTCTTCTGAGTGGACAACCCACCGATCTGGACGACGTGCTGGAGTCCGCCTCCCGCGCTCGCGTTGTCTGCCAAGGATTCGAACATGGCGTTGCTGTGGCCTATGCGCAGAACGCATCACTGATCGCCTGGGGAAAGGAGGCTCCGAACCACGTCGACCGGGACTTCTCCGTACTTCAAGCTGCTGGCGAATCGAGATTTCCTGTACTGGACATCCGGCGTCACCGCACGGTCGTACGTTTGGACGTGCCCGATATCTCCATCGAAACTCTGCCGGACGCCTGCCGGGCTCTGCTCCGGGCCGCCGGGATCGACTCTGGTGTCAAGCGCTGGGAGCTGCGACAGACATCACCTGATCGACTGCCTCTGCGTGTGGACCGAGAGGGATTGGACGAGGGACTCCGCATCGCGGAACCGCTCTGGGACATCGCCGACCCCGTTCCCTTCGCAGGACTTCC
This sequence comes from Streptomyces sp. T028, assembly GCF_048159505.1. Lineage (NCBI taxonomy): Bacteria > Bacillati > Actinomycetota > Actinomycetes > Kitasatosporales > Streptomycetaceae > Streptomyces > Streptomyces sp. T028. The sequence continues at coordinate 54,534 of NZ_JBLRVZ010000062.1, read as the reverse complement.
CCTGTTGGCGAATGCTATGGCCTACGCAGATGAGTCCGTCGAGACGGCTGTGTCAACGGTTCTCTGCTTCGCCGCTGCCCACGTCGTCGGGGAGCGAGACCGTCTGGCTCCCGCTCTTCTCTGTGGTGACCTGGCGGCCAAGGGTGAGTTGATCAGCATTGTGAAGCTGGTCGGCACCGGCGTCGAGGCGGCTGCCACGCTGATTGAGGGAGCGGCCCGACGGAAACTCCACGCCTTCGCCGAGGTTCTTTCCGGAGAAGGCCACCGGTTTGAGAGGGCTTCGCCCTATGAGCTCATCCGCGGACTCGTTCCTGCTCATCGGGCACTGCACAGACATGCGCCGGCCCGTGTGCCATGGATTGTCAGCCTGGATGATTCCGTGGCGTGAGGCCGAGCCGACCTCGTTCCGTCAGTTGGTCCATCCGTTCAGTGATACCTGGGCCCCTCCGCTCAGGTAGCGGTCCAGTGCGCTGGCGGTGGTGTTGACGAATTCTTCGGGGGCAGCATCGGCCCGAACCCACCTGACCTGGGCATGTTTGCGGGGCTCGCGGTTCTCCGGTTCGCCGGTCCGTTCGTCCGCGACGAAGACGACGGTCAGGAAGCCGTTGGGAGCTTCGACGCCCCAGACGCCGTGGATGATGTGGGCGACCTTCAGGGACTCCGGCTTCACGGTCAGGCCGGTCTCCTCGTGGTGGCCGCTGCCGGGACCACCGTGGGTGACCGACTGCGCGGCGGTCGCCCTCGACGGGCGTTGAGGACGCCTACCGAGGGCTCGGCCCGATGATCCTGCCGTACGCAGGGGTTACATGCGGCCCACGATGCGCGCGGTGCTGGGCGATGACTGGACGGGCTGACGGCAGTCCGGGGCGGCCGGGGGTGCGGGATGGCCGTCGAGGGCGCGGCAGAGGGCGGCGTGGAGGTGTTCGGCCTCGACGAGGGACAGGCTCAGCTCCGCGTCCGTCGCATCCTCACCCTGTCGGGACAACCGCAGTGGTACGGCCACACGATTGTCCTCACTACGCCACACCGGGCGTCCCGGGGTCCGTTCAACCTTCCAGTTCACGTCGTCCTCCCGATCCGTGCGAGGCGGTACGCGCCCCACAGTTCCCGTCCGGCCTCACAGCCGTCCTGTGCGTTGTGGACGCGCCTGCAACCGGCGTCGCACTTGCGGGTGTGCTCGAACCACAGTTGGTAGGCGCGCAACATGGGGATCTCGTGGCGGCGGGCAGCGGCCCCGACCTGTCCGCCGGCCATCAGCTTGCCTCCGTGAACTGTGCGACGAAGAGGGTGCGTTGACGTACCTCGGGAGGGAGGACGTAGGCGCCTACGAGCGTGCTGGCGATGTCGGCGGGGGTGATGACGGGGAGTTCGGTGGACGGCTGCGGGCGCGAGGCTCTACGGCGACGCGCGCCGGTGAGGATGGCGGCCCACATCTCGGGGGACGGGAGGCGGACGGGCAGGCCCGGGGCGTCTTCCGGAGGCGTACCGGTGTCCACGTCACGGACTGCGCGATGGCCGGGTTCGGGTGGTCCGAAGAGCACAAGCCGCACCCACGCAAGCGCCCGTGATACAAGGTGCATTGTCGATCTCCTACTCAGATCGGTCTGCCCCGGGGCCGTGTCAGCGGTCGCCGGGGTTTTGTTCGGCCTTGTTGCGGATGAGCGCCCAGAGGCGGTCGCCTTCTGCGGTGCGTTCATGTCCGTACGCGTCGGTGTCGGCGATGACTGCGAGAACGGCCTTACGTCCCGTCTCGCTGAGGTCCGGTGACAGGCCCGCCTCCAGGCGGATGCCGTCCGGTTCGCCCTTGCGGTGCACCTCGGAGCCTGTGGCGGCGGCTAGTCGTGCCGCGATTCGTTCGGCCTTCGGATTTGGCGGATGCGGGTCTGACTCCGGCGGCGTCTCCCGGATTTCCTGCGTCGGGATGGCGTTAGCCGTGGCGAAGTCGATGATCGCCTGAAGGTCCAAGCCGCGGAAGTGCTCCTGTCCTGCGGCGAGGCGGCCGTTGATTTCGCAGAACCGGATGAGCTCGTGCTCCCGTTGTCGGAGTCTGTCCAGCGGCCCAGAGATCCAGACTGCCTTTACTTGTGAGCCGTGAAGTTCCGCATCGGATTTGTGCGTGGCGACTCGCTGTTCGGGCATCCGCGACCTGCCGACCTTGATGATTCCGGTGAGGAATCCGACGGCGTAGAGATGACCCGTGTCCGCATTGGCGTCGCCCACGCGCGCTCCTCCTGTTCGGCGCGCCGGATCGTCGCCCGGCGTCAGCGCATGACTCGCTCGTGACCTCTCGGCCACGCAGCGTAGTTCTAATCGATTAGCTTGATCTGATCGATTAGATTTGTCAACGCAGGGGAAGAGCCGCACCACACCAGACCGGAGACCCCTACATGGCCCGACGGGCGTCTTACCTGCGCGTTGCTGATGACCTGCGCAGGCGCATCAAGGCTGGAGAGTGGGGCGTCGGCCAACGCCTGCCGTCCCGGGCGCAGGTTGCCGAGAACTATCAGGTCAGCCCCGCCGTTGTGCAACGCGCGATGGAACGCCTGATCATCGAGGGTCTGCTGGAGGGCCGCGCTGGTTCCGGCACCATGGTGCGCGCCCCGCGTGAACGGCTGCGCATGGTTCGCTCTCGCCACCGCGAGCAGCGTGGCGGCTCTCCCTTCCGCGCCGATATGAAGGAACAGGGGCGCCACGGCACCTGGGAATCCCACAGCCGGGCCCGCGTCCCCGCCCCCGACCGCGTTGCCCAGCGCCTCGCCATCGACCCTGGCGACCCGTGCGTGCGCACCACCTACGAGTTCCTCGCCGACGACCACCCGGTCCAGCTGTCCGAGTCGTGGGAGCCGATGGCCATCACCGGCGGCACCCCGATCGTCCTCCCCGAGATGGGACCTCTCGCCGGCATGGGAGTCGTGGAGCGGATGCGCACCATCGGGGTCGTCATCGACACGGCCGTGGAAGTCCCGCGCCCGGGCCGGGCCACTCAGGAAGAGGCCAACCTGCTGGGCATCAGCGTCGGTGACCTGCTGACCCGCATCGAGCGCACCTACTACGACAGCGACGGGCGTCCCGTGGAGACGGCGGACATCGCCGTGCCGGACGTGCGTTGGGAAATCGCCTACGAGATCCCGATCGGGCAACCCAAGGGCTGAGCACCGCGTGACAAGCCTTGAGGTAGCGACAGAAACTGCCTCGGTGACCAAAGTCCTGTATTTGATCTCCTGTGCCGCCCCGCCCGTTTGGTCCATCTCCACCGGCATACGTAAGGCGCAGGTCATGCGGGTGGCTCCCGCGGCGGCGTAGCCGGGCGGGTGCGTGGTGCCGTGTGTGGGCGGAGGCCCGCGAGTCCGGGGGCGGCTAGGGACGGGCGTCCCGGACTCGCGGGCTGCTGAGGGGTTACTACTTCGTGGCGACGACGTAGACACTGCCCCAGCGGCGCTTGGGATTGGTCATGGTGGGGTCGAACGTCCAGGGGGCGACGGTGGTGAAACCGGCCTCGGTGAAGAGCTGGACGAGCTTCTCGTGGTCGTAGGCCCACAGGTGTGGGGTGTAGATGGGGTCGTCGTCTTGGTCGCGGAAGACGAGGTTGACGAGGTCGAGCCGCGTATTGATGTCGCTGCGGCAGTCGCGCTTGGCGTACCAGCGCTCGATCGTCTCGTCGGTGGCGTCCAGGGGGCCGGGGTACTGGCTCAGGGCGAAGGCGGCGTCGGGAACGCCGGTGATGATCCGGCCGCTCGGTACGAGGACGCGGTGGGCCTCGCGGACGTAGTGCTTGGCAGCGCGCGGGTAGTCGATGTGCTCCAGGAAGTGTTCGGAGAAGATCTCGTCGGTGCTGTCGTCCTGGAGGGGGATGCCCTCGCGGATGTCCCAGAGGAGGTCGGCCGGCGGAACGAGGTCGATGTTGAAGAAGCCGGCGATGCGGTGGGCCCCGGCGCCGATCTGGACCTTGGCGGGCGTGTCGTCGATCCGGCTGTTGGGCCAGGCGCGCTGGCTGGCGTGATGGTAGCGGTGCAGTTCGATCTCCTTGGCGGCGGCCCGGAGGGCGCGGGCGAGGCCGTGGGTGGTGCCGGGGGCGGCGAGGACGGAGGCGATCTGCTCGCCGAGGAGGTCGACGGAGGGCATGCCGGAGGGACTCATCACGGATCTCCTGCGTGTGAGGTTGCTCAGGGTGGGGTGGGCCGCGGATGGGCGGCGGCGATGATCAGGCGATGCTGTGCGCGGGGGCGGTCCACTGGTTGTTGCGCATCAGGGTGTATTTGATGTCCACCAGCCGTGGGGCGATGGTCAGCGAGAGCTCTTCGGCCGGGTGGAGGTGGCCGGCACCGTCTTGTTCGGCGCGCCAGACACGGTAGTCGAGGTTGGGGTAGGCCGGGTTGATGCCGATCTCGCCCTTGGGCATCGTGCCGTTGAACGGGGCGACGATGTCCATGTGGTTCCAGTAGTTCCAGGCTTGCAGCGCCTTGTGCTGGTCGAAGTAGAAGTAGAAGTCGGGGTAGCGGCCGAAGGTGCGCAGTTCCCGGTGGATGAGGTGGCCGAGGAGCGGTCCGAGCTGGGTAGCCAGGGATTCGAACTCCCAGCGCGTGTGGCGCCAGGCTTCGGGGGCTTCGCCGGGCGTGAAGAGACGGGCGGCGACGAGGTAGCTGATCCGCTCGACCAGGTATGCGCTCGCGTGGCTGGTGTCGATGGTCGGATCGACTCGGTGGATGAGTGTGGCCAGCTCCTTCGGACGGGGACGGAACCTCGCCAGGTCGAACTTGCCGGCCATAGCGGGGAAGGAGGCGAACAGCATCTCCTTGTACAGCCAGTTGTTCAGCTCGCCGAGCTCGGCCAGGCGCCGGGTGTGGCGGGAGGTCGAGTGGAGCATCAGGTACTCGGCGACCGCTTCGAAGTACAGGTAGCCGAGGATCGGCAGTCGGGGGATCGTCTCGTCGAGCAGCTTCAGGAACGGCTTGGCATCGACACGGGTGCCCTGGTAAGCGACGGCGGCAGCAGTGGCGAGGAACGCGGCCGAGTTCTTGACCCGGCTGACGACGGTCTCGCGCAGTTGGTGCCGTTCGTTCTTGCTCAGCAGGTATTCGAGGTGGCTGTAGATTTGCAGGTGGATGAGACCCAGCCGCAGGTAGTCCACGCCCGCGAGCCCGCGGTACGCCTGCGGCGGGGTGTCGATCTCGAAGAGCAGCGGCGTGGGGACGCGATCGGTGACGCCGAGCTTGGCCAGGAAGGCCGGCGCTTCCTTGGTCAGGACGTAGGCGCCCAGGTTGTGCATGCGGAAGCCCTGGTCGGTTGCGGTGAGCGGCGCGCAGTAGATGCTCCCGACGAGGCAGCCGCCTGACGGGTAGAGCACTCCCTGTCGGCTGATCTCCTCCAGGGCGTGGGTGACATGCAGCAGGTGCAGCTTCCCGTTTCCGCTTAGGGCCTCGAAGAGGGCGTTCTGCCGCAGCAGGTGGCCGTTCGGGGTCTCCTCGGCGAGCCGTCTGTCCCAGTTCGCGGCCTGGGTGGCGAGCGGGGCGGTGTGGTCAGCGGGGCTGGGGATGAGGGCGGAGTCGAAGAAGGCGTGGGCGTCGGCCCACAGGTGGTAGGCGTCAAGGAAGTCCATGGTCAGAGCAGGCCCCTCTCGGCGAGCGCATAACGCACGGCCTCGGTGCCGCTGGCCCCGGCGAGGTAGGCCTGCTCGGAGGTGAGAACCAGGTCGAAGGCGAGGCCTCGCAGCTGGTCGAAGGCGGGCTCGCGGACGTACCGGGCGTTCGGCCACCACTTCAGCTTCGGCAGGCGGTAGCGGTCCAGGGCATCGGCGGCCTTGACCACGTCGGTGATGTGATCGGCCCGGGCGCGGTCGGACTTGTCGTCCGCAGTGAACGCCTCGTACGGGACGTCGTGCAGTCGGACGGCGGTGGCCGCCTGCACGATCCGCCGTGGACTGGCGGTGAGCCCGAAGTGGGCCCAGACCGTGTCGGCGTTCGCGGCGAGCCAGAGGGCCGCGCGAGCGCCATGCCCGCGATCGTCCTGGTCGTGGCGCCGCTGGCAGTCGTGTACGGCGGCGGCGAGGATCACCGTGGCGGTGTCGGAGTCGTCCAGGCCGTTCGCCTCGGCGAGGACGGCGGCGAGCGCCGCCGTCCTCATAGCGTGCCGAACGCCGTGGAGCGACGTGTACAGGCGGGGGTCCGCCCACCACCGGGTGGGCAGTCCGCAGTGCGCGAGCAGCTCCTTCGACTCCGGACGCAAGACCGGTGCCGGCGTCGGCGGAAGGTCGGGCCTGTTGTCGCTGATCCACGCGATGGTGGCGTGGTCCATGTGCTGGTGGAGCGGGAGTTGCCCTCGGGCAGCCAGGTTGATCAGACTTGTCAACGGGGTCGTGCTCACTCGTGCCCACCCCCTTGGTGGTCTCCGTGGTGATGGTCCCTACCGGATTGGCGCGGCTTGCTGTTCGCGCTCCTTGCTCTCCTTCTTGGCGGCCTCGAAGGCGGCCGTGAAGTCAGCCAGTTCCTGCTCCGTCATCAAGGTCACGCCGAGCGCCGTGGCGACATCGGTGATTTTGGCCTCCGCCTCGGCGCGGGTGGCGTCCGAGGCGCCGTCCTCCAGCAGGATCTCGAACTCGGCGTGGTAGCCCCACGCCTCACTCCACTTGACCGCGATCTCAACGCCGTCGAAGCGGAAGTTGTGACGGAAATTGAACGCTTCGTGCATCGTCGTCTCGAACCCGAGGGCGTTGAACACCTTCACCGCAGAGGGAACGTCGGCGGGGGCGATGGCGAACTCGGTCTCCGCGAAGGCCGCGCCCTGCCCGATCTTGCTCCCCTTGAGGGTGATCTTGGCGGTGCCGGCGGCGGTGTTGTCGGTGACCTTCAGGAGCTGGTCGGGGAGTACGTAGAAGTAGATGTGCTTGTCGTCGGGGCCCAGGTCTTCCCCGTCCGCCTTCAGACGGGTGACGAGCTGGTCGTGGATCTCCTTGGTGAAGCGGGCCCGCATCTCGATCTCGACGGCCACGGGGCTGACTCCTTGTTTCAGGCATGGCGAAGCCAGCCGGACCCTGCCGTGCGGGGGCCTGTCCGGTCGGGCGACGCTATGGGATTGGTGGTCGAGCAGGGGGGNGGGGGGGGGGGGGGGGGGTTGGGGGGGCCCCCCCCCCCCCCCCCGGTGGAGCGGTGGATGTCAGCCGAGGGTGCCGAAGCGCTCCTCGACGACGCCCGAGTGCAGGTAGGTCGGCAGCTGGACGCCTCCCACCGACGTGCGGCCGGTGGCGACCTGCTCCTCCGTCTCGCTGGGGAAGCCCTCAAGCAGACGCAGGCACTGCTGGGACCACTCACGCGACGCGGGCCAGTCACCCAGGTCGCGGTGGCGCACAGCCAGGACGTACGCGGTCTCGGTGGCTGCCCACCGGTCTGTCACCAGCTCACGCTGGTAGATCGACTCCAGTTCGTCGGTGGAGGCTAAGCGGGTCGGGTTGGCCATGGTGCCCTCTCGGATCAGACGGTTGTGCCAGTGGTGATCAACGCCCCGGCGTCCCTGCGGTGACGCCGTGACCCGCTGCTAGTACGTGTAGATCTCGGCCAGCGTCTTGTAGTCCTGCAGCTCGTCCTTGCCGAACCACAGCTCCACCTCCTGCTTCGCTTCCTCCGCGTTGCCGGAGGCATGCACGAGATTTGCGACCGCCTTGCCCGAGGCGATGCTGGCGGCGGAGCTGTAGTGCGAGAAGTCGCCCCGCACCGTGCCGGCCGGAGCCTGGTTGGGGTACGTGCTGCCGACGATCTTGCGAACGGTGGCGATAGCGTCGAAGCCCTCCAGCACCAGAGCGATGACCGGCCCCTGCTGCATGAACGTCGCCGTGACGTTGTAGACCTCCGAACCCAGCCGCTCCTCCAGGTCGAAGTAGTGCCGACGGGTGAACTCCTCGTCCATCCACTTCATCTTGGTGCCGACGATCTTCAGCGCGGCGTCCTCAAATCGAGTGATAATCCTTCCTGCCAGGCCACGAGCCAGCGCATCGGGCTTGAGCAGGACGAGCGTGCGCTCGACAGTGTGTGCCTGAACCTCGGCCATTGACTCCCTTTCGCCTTGCTAGCAACGAACATGACGGACGATCAGCCGTCATCTGCTGAGGTTACCGGCGCTGGCAGGGCGGTTCGGGCGTGCGGGCAATGCCCCGGACGGGTGAACGCTTGCTAAGGGGCGGCCGATTAGCCGACCGAGAGGCCCGATCCGGCCAACTTCTCTGTCTCCGCTATCCGCTGGGGGTACGCACCTAGAATCTCCCTGTGGTCGTCTGGCGCTTTCGCGCCTCTCATGCGCATCCCAGGGACTGAGCCTTCGGCGGGTGATCCCTTGGCCCCTGGTGACTCCGATTCTTCCGGGGCTCTTCTCGCGTGACCATGAAGTGACAGTGCAGTGGGAGTGCACTTTCGGCGCGCGGATTCCTGCACCAGGGCGGCGACGAGGGGGCAGTTTTTTGGACGTGATCGAGCGCTGGAGCGGCCGGTACGCCTGCCTGCTGCAGTCCGCCCTACGGCTCAGCAACGAACAGTTCGCCGCCCACCTGGGCATCGCCGTGAGGACGGTGGCCGCCTGGCACTCCGACGCGTCCGTCGTGCCTCGTAGGGAGATGCAGCAGCTCCTCGACACGGCCCATGAGCAGGCTCCTCCGGCTGCGCGACAGCGCCTCGCGCTCCTGCTGGAGAAGGAACGGGCCCCAGCGGACTCGACGCCCCCAGGCGCGCAGGCGCTGCGGGTGGCCATCGCGGTGGTCGTCCGCGACAGCGATGTCCTCCTGGTGTGCCGGCGGGACGACGACGCTGCCGGAATCACGTGGCAGTTCCCGGCTGGGGTCATCAAGCCGGGAGGCAAGGCGGAGACCACCACCGTGCGGGAGACCTTGGACGAGACAGGTGTCCACTGCGCCGTCCGGCAGCACCTCGGGAACCGGCTTCACCCCGTGACCGGCGTGTTGTGCGAGTACTTCCTATGCGAGTACTTGGCAGGTGAGGCCACCAACAGCGACGCGGCCGAGAACATCGACGTCATGTGGGTGCCCAGAAACGCGGTGCCCCGCTTCATTCCCGTCGATACGATCTTCCCACCTATCCTGGCCGTCCTGGAGGAACAGCTGTGACGCAGCAGAACACGGACGAGCGGCCAGCCATCGCCGCTGCCATCGTCGTGAACGAGGGGTGTGTGCTGATGGTGCGCCGCCGGGTCAGCGAGGGACAGCTCTCCTGGCAGTTCCCGGCCGGAGAGGTTGAGCCCGGCGAGGCCCGCGAGGACGCCGCTGTGAGGGAGACTCAGGAGGAGACCGGGCTGACCGTGGCGGCTGTGAAGCTGCTCGGCGAGCGCGTCCACCCGAAGACGGGTCGGCTGATGTCGTACACCGCTTGCGAGGTGCTGGGCGGTACGGCCCACGTCGCGGACACCGAGGAGCTGGCCGAACTGGCTTGGGTCGCCCATGGCGAGATCCCCGAGTATGTGCCGTACGGACTGTTCGAGCCGGTACAGGAGTACCTGGACGCGGCCCTCATCTCCTGACTGCCCCCAGGGGCGAGAGCACGCTGTGTCGTGAGCCGGTGCCGCTGGCGGGGCACGCCGAGGGCGGGGTACGGCCCGACGCGTTGCGTGCCGCTCATCGCGCCGCCCCGCTCTCCGCGCTCTACCTCCAGTCGACCCTGTACAACCCGACCTCCGTGACGATGACTGAGGGGCGGAAGCGGGAACTCGCACGCGTCGCAACAGACTTGGGGATTCCGGTTGTCGAGGATCGCATCTGGTCCTTCCTCCATCCCGACGCCGTTCCCTTCGCCGCCCATGCCCCTGCCCTCACCCATGTCGTCGACGGGCTGTCCAAGCGGGGCGCGCCGGGGCTGATGGTCGGCTTTCTCGTCGTACCGGAGCAGCGGGTGGAGGCCGTGGCGGCCGTGCGGTCCGGTGGGTGGAGGCGGCCGTGCGGTGGGTGGAGGAAGGCGGCAGCCCGTGAGTGCGGCGAGCGTATCCGCGAGACCATCCGAGGGGGCACCAGATGACGCAGAAGGGAACCATCACGTTCGAGCGCCTGGACGGGCCGGCCGCCAAGCAGGCCGAAGACGCGTTCCGGCTGGTCTATGCCGAGGTGTTCGCCGAGCCGCCCTACAACGAGAGCGAGGGGGACGTCGCTGCAACCTTCCGGCGTTTCCGTTCACAGACCCGCAAAGCCGCCTTCCGCGCTGCCCTGGCCCGTACCGAGGGCGGCGAACCGGTCGGCATCGCCTACGGTTACCCGCTCAGCGCGAACACGGGATGGTGGGATCAGCTCTCCGAGCCGGTGCCGGACGACATGCGGCGGGAGGACGGACACCGCACGTTCGGACTCATGGAACTTGCCGTGCGTGAACCGTGGCGGGGGCAGGGCGTCGCACGGCGACTGCACGAGACGCTGCTCGACGGGCTCGAGGTCGAACGGGTGCTGCTCAACGTCCACCCCGAGAGCAAGGCGGCGTCGGCTGCGTACCGCGCGTGGGGGTATCGCAAGGTGGGCGAGGCGCAACCGTGGGAGGGCGCCGACCTGCATGACGTGATGCTGCTCGCCTTGCGCTGATGCCGCTCTCCCGCGACCGGTCGCGCCTGATCTCTGGACCCGCAGGATCGGGTGGAGGCCGTGGGGGCCGCCGTGCGGTCCGGTGGGTGGAGTGCGGGGCGGTCGCGGTGGAGGCGGCCGTGCGGTGGGTGGAGGAGGGGATCGTGGAGCGGCTCGTCGAGGACAAGCGGGCGGATGCGGCGCGGCGGCAGGCGCTGCTCGCCGAGACGCCGCGCACAGCAGTGCCGTCACGCCGGGCACCGCCTTCGCCGTGGGCCCGCGCCGTACCCCGGACGCGGTCAGGCTCGGGCTCGCGTCGGCTCCGGAGGCGGAGTTGCGGCGGGCGCTGCGGACACTCGCCGCAGTCGCAGCAGCCGGGCCTCCCGCAGGTACCCGGTGAGCCAGGCCGCCGCGGCCACCGTGAGGCCGATCACGAGGAGCAGCCAGGCGGCCGTGCGCAGGGTGGTGGTGAGGGCGTCGTAGACCGCGGCGGCGGCCGGGCGGTGGGTCTGGTCGGGCAGGTCGGAGAGGGTCAGTTGGCGGCCGATGGCGACCGCGAGGCCGAGGAAAGCGCCGCCGAGCGCGGTGCCGAGGGCCGTCGCGGTGATCGCGCGGCGCCGGCAGGCGGCGACGGCGATGCCGGCCGCGGCGAGGACGACGGCCGCCAACGGCAGCCAGAAACCTGCGACGTCGAGCACGTGGTAGCCCTTCCTGAGGGTGGCCAGTTCGTCGGGCGGGAGCAGGGCCACCCGGGTGTGTTCGATCGGGATGCGCTCCGCGAACGGCACATGGTCGAGGGTCATCTGGTGCTTCAGCGGGGTCGTGACGGCCGCCAGGTCCACCGTGACCGGGGCGTCGGCGGGGCCGGCGCGGTCGTCGGTCAGCGCCCTCATCACGGCCGTGTGCGCGGCCTCGTTGCCCGCGTCCCACGCGGTGCGGTAGGCGCGGGTCGCGGTGAACGAGCGCACCGCGTCCCGCATGAACAGCGGGCTCATCCCGGACTCGCGGGCCACCCCGTCGCCCACCGTGTCCGCGACGGCGTCCCGCACGGCGGGATCGGAGGCCAGCGGCGCCATCGCGGTGACATAGCTGCGGGTGTCGGTGAGGCCGTACGCCGCCCAGGCCGCGAGCGTGCCGAACGGCACCAGCAGGCAGGACAGGGCGATCAGGACGGCCGACAGGGCGGTCCGCAGGCTTCGGGACACCCTCCCAGGCAACGGGCCGTACACGGGTGTCGCCAGCGGGCCTGAGCCGTACGGGTGCCCCCTGGGCCATCCGGATGACGCCGTACGGGTGCCCCTGGGGCGGCCGGGATGCGTGGGGTCCGTGGGGCCTCCGGTGGAGGGTTCACCCGAACGGGTGTTTCCTGGTTCTGGGGAGAAGGAGGCCGATCATGCGCACCACTCCGGCCCTGCGGACTCTGGCCGCGGCCCTGCTCACCGGTGGCACCCTCGCCGCGACCGCGGCGGGAACCTCGGCGGCGGCAGCCCCGCCGACCAGCGGCGACGGCGGACCCATCGTGGGCACCGTCGTCTCCCGCACCGACCTGAACGTGCGACAGCAGCCCACCACCCACTCCGCCCTCGTCGCCAGGCTCGAACCCGGCACCCACGACCTGGTGCAGTGCAGGGTCAGGGGACAGAGCGTCGACGGCAACCCCTACTGGTACTGGCTCTACGACACCCAGGGCTGGGCCGCCGCCGCCTTCGTGGACGTCCGCGGCGGACGTGTACCGGACTGCGCCGACCCGTGCCCGCAGTGGAAGAACGGGGACTGGACCAACTGGGACGACCCGTTCACCAACAGCTCGTTCAGCTTCTCGGCCTCCGGCTCGTTCAGCTTCTCGGGCTCCTGGACCTCGTCGGGTGGCTGGGAGTGGATCCCGGCCGACCGGTGAGTGGAGGGATGAGGGAAAGCATGGGCCCCGGCGTACAACGCCGGGGCCCATGTGTGTGCCGGTCGTCCGGCGGGCGGTCAGCGGATGCGGTCATCGGATGCGGTGTCCCGCCGCGTCCTCGTGCGTGTAGTAGTGGAAGAACAGCACGGCGAACGTGACCGTGCCGATCACCGATCCCATCCACACGGAGCTCAGGATGCTCGCGTCGGTGTTCGCGTACAGGAAGCCGAACGCACAGCCCCCGAACACTCCCCACAGCACGGCGTGCAGTTCGCGAATCATGTGCGGGGCCAGGGCCGCCACGCCCATCCACAGGGCCGCGAACACGATGGTGCTCACGAAGCCCAGCAGGAGGTTCCAGCCGGTGATGGGGCCGCCGGAGCGGTTGTTGGCCGCCACCCAGTAGCCGTAGACGAGTCCCATGCCGACGGGGACCGCCCACCGTGCGATCCGGTGGGTCCGTTCGCTGAAGATGTCCGGTGTCCTGGCCGGCCGGGCCGGGGTCCGCACCGCGGGTGCCGCATGAGCCATGAGAGCGCTCCTCTCTCTCCTCGCCCCCGCCTTCCAGGGCACACCTGGGCGCGGGCGGTGGCAAGTCGGATGCGCCGGGTACTTCGGACACATCGGGTGCGTCGAGTGCGTCGAGTGCGTCGCGTATGTGCGGGTACCCGCGTTCCGGGGCCCGGATGCGGGGTGTGCCGCCGCGTGTTTCGCTGACCTCATGGAGCGGGACACCCGCCGCCTGCGGGCCCGGCGCCGGGACGTCCTGCAACGCCACCAGCTGCTGCAGGTCCGGGGCCGCAGCGTCACCTGGCTGGTGCCGCTGGTGGTGCTCGTCGCCATCACCTACGCCGACTTCAACTCCACCGGCGAGTTCCGGATCGTGTCGTGGTGCGTGTTCGTCTCCGCGATCGCCTCCGCGCTGTGCGGGGTGTGGACGACGGCCCTCTTCGCGGCCCTCGCCCTCGTCGTCTTCGCCGTCAGCGACGCCGCCTGGCCCAGTGAGTACCGGGAGGGCCCGGCCGACTTCGTGCTCGTCCTCGTCGGCGGGGTGCTGTCGGTGCTCGCCTCCTCGCTCCGGGTGCGCGGGGAGCGGCGGATGCTGCACATGATGGACATCGCGGAGACGACCCGGCGTACGGTGCTGCGCCCGCTGCCGCCGCTCTTCGGCGGCCTCGACCACGCGTCCGAGTATCTCGCCGCCGACGCCGACGCCCGGGTGGGCGGCGACTTCTACGACATCCAGCCCGGCCCGCACGGCACCCGTGTCCTCCTCGGGGACGTCCAGGGCAAGGGGCTGGGGGCGGTGGAGGCGGCGGCCGCGCTGCTGGGCACGTTCCGTGAGGCGGCGTACCACGAGGCGGACCTGGCGGTGGTCGCCGCACGCCTGGAGATCCGCATGCGGAGGCACCGGATGCACACCGTGGCCCTCGGCCGCGACGACGGCGACCGGTTCGCCACGGCCGTCCTCGTCGGGTTCCCCGCACGGGAACGGGGGGTGGTCGAGGTGGTCGGGTTCGGCCACGAGCCGCCACTGGTGGTGGGCGGGGCGGGGGTACGGCCGCTGCCGTGCGGGGAGGGGCTGCCGCTGGGGCTCGGGGATCTCGTGGGGGTGGGGGCGGAGGCGGGCCCGGCCGTGCTGCGGGTGGCGGTTACCGCCGAGGAGACGTTGTTGCTGGTCACGGACGGGGTGACGGAGGCACGGGACGCGGCCGGGGAGTTCTATCCGCTCGCCGAGGAGGTGGCCGGGGCGGTACGGCGGGACCCGCGCACCGCCCGGCCCGACCGGCTGGTGGCCTTCGTCCGGGAGGGCACGCTTCGGCACTGCGGGGGGCGGCTCGCGGACGACACGACGATTTTCGCGGTACGGCGGGCGGCGCGAGGCGACCAGGACGGGCCCTGAGGCCCTGTAGGGGGACGTTTGTCGGCCTGAGGCAGACCTTTGCAGCAGCAGCGGTTACGGTGCTGAGGTACTGATCGACAGGGGGAGGGACCATGCCCGGAACCGTGCTGCTGCTCGCGGCGTCGCCCGTGGGCAAGGGGTGTCTGGTGGACGCGGCGTCCGTCCTCCCCGTACTCGCGGCCGTGCCGCCGGCCGTGCTGGCCGGTACCGACACCGCCAATGTCGTCGAGCTGGCCGATCCGCTGGAGCCGCAGGCCGTGCTGACCCGGCTGCGGGCCGCCGCGGCGGCGGACGGGCCGCTGACCGTGTTCGTCACAGGGCAGCTGCAGCTCGACCGGCGGCAGCGTCTGCCGCATCTCGCGCTCGCGCGTACGACGCCGTCGACCGTGCGGTACACCGGGTTTCCCTGGCACTGGTTCCGGGAGGAGCTGCGGTTGCGGGCGGCCGGGACGACGACCGTGGTGGTCGATCTGCACGCCGACGCGGAGGCGTGGGGGTGGCTGCGGGGGCATGCGCTGGAGTGCGGGCCCGCGGTCGCGGTGTACGGGAGGGTGGCGCCGGCGCCGGGGCGGCGGACTGTGGGGTCGCCCACGTACATGAAGGCGGTCGCGACGATTTTGCGGAGTGGGGGGCGGCCGGGGGCCGAGCAGTTGCATCAGCTGGCGTTGGGGCGGATCGCGGGGGAGGGGGAGGTGGGGGATCTGGTGTTGTCCGGTGGGGGTGCCGCCGGTGGCGGTGTCGGTGTGGGTTTCGCCCCCGCCGCCCCTTCCCGTCCCGTCCCTGGGGGCTATCGCCCCCAGACCCCCGTGTCGGCCCTGAACGGGCCTCGTCCTCAAACTCCCCCAGAGGAGGGACCCCCGGACGGGCTGGGAGTTGATCCCCACGCCGCCATCTCCACCGCCGTTCAGGCCGGGCGGCATGGGGATGCCGATGTGCTGGCCGCGCGGTGGGAGCAGGCGGCGGTCGTTTCGCGGGGGGTGGGGTCCGAGGAGGCGTTGCACTGGGCCGAGGTGCGGGCCGATCTGGCGATGTTCGCGGGGGACGCCGAGCGGAGCTGCCGTACCTGGATGGCGGTCGCCGCCGCCAGGCTGGCCGCCGGGCAGCCGGTCGACGCGCCCGCCGTCGAGGCGGCCGTGGACCGGGCGCACCACCAGTGGGGCCGGATAGCCGACTCGGCCCGCGCCCGCGACCTGGGCCCCGCCCTCGCGGACCTGCGCACCCGTGTCCCGGGCCGCCGCGAGGGCGCCCTGGACCACGTGCAGCGCCAGTTGCGGCAGCTCCAACTGCAGTCCTGAGCCCGGCGCATGGTGCGGCCGCCGACGGATGATGGGGGGAGATTCCGTCGGCGGCCGCGGCTCACAGGGGGATCGGCGATCAACTCCAGGCGTTGAAGGTGATCCCCGACGGCTTCGCCTTGTTCAGCGTGCCCCGGAAGCGGTCGTTCTTGTCCTGGAGGGGGAAGTTGGCCTGGCCCCAGTCGGAGTTCGCCAGGGCGTTGAAGGCCGTGCGGTACTTGCTCCACAGGGTGTCGTAGGGCGCGAGGGCCGGGCGGTCCCAGCCGCCGTCGCCCCAGGCCTCGGCGCGCTCGCCGAACGCACCAGCCGCTGCCCCTGTCGCACTTGGACCGCGAGTAGGTGTTGGCCTTGGACGCAGCTGTCGGAGTCGTAGTCGAACAGCGGCTGGAACATCTCCTGCTGGCCGGGCGGCGAAAGCCGAGCCATCCGGTCACAGTGCGGCGGCAGCTTGAACACGCGCCCGTGGGCCACGGCCCACCGTCGCCGGGAGTGGCTCGGAGACGTAAAACACTGCGTGGAGACCATGTAGGACCTGGCTTGTCCGGGCGATGGTCGTTGAAGCGCGGACCGTAAGCCGCCGAGCTTGTGGGCGGTACGGACCTCCGTCCGGAAACGGGCGGAATGCTGAGAGTGCTTAGGCTCTGAGCAACGGTTCAGGATCGCCGCGTGGGCGCTGCCGGTCAGGCCGACGGCGGCGGCCCTGCCGAGGCGGGACGCGGCGGCCTTGGCGAGGCGGGACGTACGGACGTGGGACTTGTTCGTGAGTGCCTGGGACATGCGGGGTGTTCTCCAGTTGCTCGGCCGGTGGGGCGATGTCGAGCGTGGCCGCCGCGGAGTTGATCGGCAGCTCCTTTCGTCACCGCAATCAATTACGCGGGCGGGATGAGGGGTTGTTCGCCGGGAGTCCACCGGTACGTCACCCCCGTTCCGCGCGCAGGCCTTCCACCGGATCGCGGCGAACCGTAGGTTGGCGACCCTGATCAGGAACAGGGGGCCCCATGGGACGTCCCGAGCGACCGCTGGACCCCGAGGCCGGTCCGGTGCACCGTCTCGCGCACGAACTGCGCGAGCTGCGCAAGGCCGCCGGTGCCCCCTCGTACCGCACGATGGCGAAGACGGCCGGCTTCTCCGCGACGACGCTGTCCCAGGCGGCCGCCGGGGAGCGGCTGCCCTCGCTCGCGGTGCTCCAGGGGTATGTGCGGGCCTGCGGGGGCGATCCCGGGGAGTGGGAGGCGCGCTGGAAGGACGCGGAGGCCGAGCCGGCCGAGGCCCCGGCCGCCGGGGAGGGGGACGCGACCCCGCCGTACCGGGGGCTGGCCCGTTTCGAACCCGACGACCGTGCGCTGTTCTTCGGGCGGGACGGGCTGGCCGAGGAGGTGCGGGAGCTGGTGTGCGAGCACCGGTTCGCGGTGCTGTTCGGCGCCTCCGGCAGCGGCAAGTCCTCCCTGCTGCGGGCCGGGCTGATCCCCCGGCTGCGGGAGGAGATCGCCGGGCGCCGTACCCCGGCGGTGCTGCGGGTGCTGACGCCGGGGCCGAGGCCCGCCGCGACGTACGGGCAGCTGCTGGCGCCGGCGGAGGGGGAGCCGGAGAGCTGGGTGGTCGTCGACCAGTTCGAGGAGGTGTTCACGCTCTGCCGGGACCCGGCCGAGCGGGCCCGTTTCCTGGAGCTGCTGCTCGCCGCCCGTGCCCCCGCCTCGCGGCTGAAGGTGCTGATCGCCGTCCGCGCCGACTTCTACGCGCGCTGCGCCGAACACCGGGAGCTGGCGGACGCGTTGCGCCGCTGCGCGCTGCCGATCGGTCCGATGACCGCGGACGGGCTGCGGGAGGCGGTGGTACGGCCCGCGCAGGCGGCCGGGCTGCTGGTCGAGCGGGAGCTGACCGCGCGGATCGTCGAGGAGGTCCTGGACGAGCCCGGCGGGCTGCCCATGCTCTCGCACGCCCTGCTGGAGACCTGGCGGCGGCGCAGGGGGCGGCTGCTGACGCTGGCCGCGTACGAGGCGGTCGGCGGGGCGATCGCGGCGAGCGCGGAGGAGGTGTACCGGCGGCTCTCCCCGGAGCAGGCCCGCAGCGCCCGCCGGCTGCTGCTGCGGATGGTCGAGCCGGGGCAGGGCACCCCCGACACCCGGCGCCCGCTGTCCCGGGCCGAACTCGCGGCGTACGCCGACCCGGAGGCGCCCCTCGTCCTGGAACGGCTGGCCGGTGCCCGGCTGCTGACCGCCGACGAGGACGGCGTCCATCTCGCCCACGAGGCCCTGATGACCCGCTGGCCCCGGCTGCACGGCTGGATCGAGGAGGACCGGGAACGGCTCCGGCACCACCGGCGGCTGACGGAGGCGGCCCGTGCCTGGCTGGAGCACGACCGCGATCCCGGCGCGCTGTACCGGGGCGTCGGGCTGGCCCGGGCGGAGGAACTGTTCCCGGACCATGCCACCGATCCCGCGCTGACGGCCGCCGAGCGGTCCTTCCTGGGCGCGGCCTGCGCGGCGCGGGACGCCGAGCAGTCGGCCGCGGTCCGTGCCCGGCGGCGGGGGCGGCTGCTGGTGGGCGCGCTGTCGGCGGTCCTCGCGGTGTGTCTGGTGGTGGTTCTGGCGGCGGTCGAGCAGCACCGGGACAACGCCCGGCAGCGCACACAGAACACCGCCCGTCGGATCGCCGCCGTCGCCGACGGGCTCAGGACGACCGACCCGCGGGCCGCGCTGCTGCTGGGCGCCGCCGCCTGGCGGATCGCCGAGCTGCCGGAGACCCGCCGGACCCTGCTCGGCTCGCTCGCGCAGCCGGAGCCGGACGCGTTCACCGACCCCTCCCCCGGATACGCCAAGCAGCGCTTCCTCGTCGACTCGGGGCGCACCCTGCTCGCGGTGGGGGGCCGCGCCTGGCAGACCTGGGACGTGACCACCCGTCGCCGCACCGGACGCGGCACCCTGCCCGGCGGCGACGCGCTCGCGGCGGGACCGGACGGCCGGATCCTCGCGCTCGCGGGGGAGGACGGCGTACGGCTGTGGGACACCACCGCCGGCCGCTGGGCCACCGCCCGCCCGGCCCCGTACGACTTCGACCTCGGGATCGCGCCGGGGGGCCGCAGCTATCTGCTCGGCCGGGTCTACGAGGACGGGGTGCAGCTGCGGTCGGTCACCGGCGACCGGCTGCTGTTCGAGACCCGGGACGCGGACCGGGCGAACGTGCTGCCGAGCGCCGACGACCGGAAGGTGGTCGTCTGCCCCACGCGGGGCGCGCCCCAGGTGTGGGACACGGCCGCCCGCCGCCCCCTGCCCGGCGCATGGCAGAAGGCCGGGTCGATCTGCGGCGACGACTCGTCGATGGTGGTGTACGGCTACGGCGGGGCGGATCGTTTCGCCGTGGTCACCGAGACGGGTGTCCGGGTCTGGGACATCCCCTCGCGGCGCCTGGTCGCCGAGATCGCCGACCGGGGCGTGGGGCGCGCCTCGCTCAGCGCGGACGGCGCGTTCCTGGCCGTGGCCGGCACCGACGAGATCCGTGTCTGGCGGCTGTCGTCCCCCGGCGCCCCCGTCTTCCGCCACCCCTTCAACAACCAACACCTGTACGACTGCCTCGCCTGGGACCCCGGCCGGCCCGTCCTGCGCTATCTCGAAGGCGGCACCGTCCACACCCTCGACCTCAGGACGGCGACGACGACGCGCTGGCGTGAGCACCCGTTGGACGGCGTCCTGCTGAGCCCCGACGGCACGACCCTCGCCACGGCGCAGCGCTCCGGCAGCCACTACACCTTCACCCTCCGGGACCCCCGCGACGGCCGTCTCCTGCGCACCCTCCCGTCCCCTCCCCCGCCCGTGTCGCACGACCCGAGCCTCCCGGTCGTCCCCCGGGACACCGCACCCCTCATGACGTTCAGCCCCGACGGCGGCTCCTTCGCCTACGGCGTCTCGGTGGCCGGGCGGCAGTCGTCCCCGCAGCGCTTCACCGTCTGGGACACCCGTCGGGACCGGCGGCGCACCACCCTGGACCTGTCGACGTCCGCGTCCGCGACCGCGGTGGTCGCCCTCGCCCTGGACTCCGGCGGCCGCACCCTCTACACCACCCGCACCCCGGACATCGGCACCCTGAGCAACGAGGCCTGGGACACCGCGAGCCGGCGCCGCCGGGACGCCGTCACCGACTCGGCCCTCGCCAGCTACCACCTCGCCGTCCGCCCCGACGGCGGCCTCCTGGCCGGCGACAACCGTGTGCTCCGGCTGCCCGCCGGCCCCGTCCTCGCGCAGGACCTGGTCCAGGGCGAGGAGATCAACGCGCTCGCCTTCAGCCCCGACGGACGGGTCCTCGCGGCGGGCGACAAGACCGGCCGGGTCGCCCTGTGGGACGGCACCCTGCGCCATCGCGCGGCCGTCCTGCGCAACGTCTTCCCCGCCCCCCTTGCCGACAACGCCCCCGAAGCGGTCGGCGCCCTCGCCCTCAGCCCCGACGGCCACACCCTCGCCGTCGGCGGCGACGCGGGCACCCTCCAGCTCTGGGACACGGCCACCCAGCAACCTTTGGGCGGCCCCCTCCCCACCCCCGGCGAACCGATCTCCTCCCTCGCCTTCACCCCCGACGGCACCACCCTCTACACCACGGGCACCCACGTCCCCGTCCAGCACTACGACCTCGACCCGGCACAGGTGACCGCGCGCGTCTGCGCGAGAGCGGGCGACGAGGACCTGACGAGGGAGGAGTGGCGGACGTACGTACCGGAGGTGGCGTACCGGAGGACGTGCGGGTAGGGGCCGGGGTTTTTGTCTACGCTGGTGAGCGGCGACCAAGGAGACGACGGTATGACCGAGCAGACCCTTTACCAGCACTTGCGCGAGATGCGGGA
The DNA here is from genome assembly GCF_048159505.1 of Streptomyces sp. T028. Classification (NCBI taxonomy): domain Bacteria; kingdom Bacillati; phylum Actinomycetota; class Actinomycetes; order Kitasatosporales; family Streptomycetaceae; genus Streptomyces; species Streptomyces sp. T028. The sequence goes on along the minus strand of NZ_JBLRVZ010000062.1, from coordinate 34,074 downwards.
ACACCTCACGCCACCGCCCGGGTTCACCTATCCGGAGATCAGCGAGGGGACGTTCGTCATGATGATGAGCCCGCGACCTCGCCACCAGGTCACGGCCAAGGACATCACCCGTCAGCTCGACCCACAGTTGCCCGAAGGGCTCTTCACCTTCGAAGCGACGGACACGGACGACGAGGGTCTCGGAAAGCTCCGCATCCCCGACATCATCGTCACCACGCGCGAGGCGATGCTGACCGACGGCCCGCTGGATCCGCGCGAGATCCTGCTCGCCGTCGAGATCATCTCCCCGTCCAACCCCAACAACGACTACAAGGACAAGTCCGCCGACTACCCCGCCATGGGTATTCCCCACTACCTGATTGTCGACCCTCGCGACGGCACATGGACCTACCAGTGGGAGATCGGCAAGTGCAACGGCCGACCCGCCTACGAGAACCGGCTGCACCAGCCGTACGGCAAGACCGTAGTCATCGCCACAGAACTGGGCGAGTGGACGGTGGAGACCGGTGACCTCCCCCGTTACAGCGCGAGGGATATGAGGCGCCCGTACGGGTCTTAGCGGCCCCCGGCCTGTTCCTGATGCTGCTGGGCCGTCGGTGGGGTGGGGGTCGCTCGGGCCGGGATCACGTTGGCCGCGGTGATCAGGGTGGCGGCGGCCAGGACGGCGGCGGCGAGGGCCCTGGCGTAACGGTGTCCGTGGTGGGGGGATGTGGGTCCGGGCACGGCAACCTCACAACTTCGGCGGACTACGGCTCACGACACTCATGTATTAAGCATGCTTAATTCGCCGTTTAACCTAGAGGCTGCGACACTCCAACGGCAAGAGGGCCAGGGGGAGTTGGGGGTAAACAGGACGTGGGAGAACGGGACGAACCGGAGGTCATCGGGCGGCGCGTGCAGCGGTTGCGCGTCGAACGGGGACTGACGCAGCGGCAGTTGGCGGAGCCGACGTACACGCCCGCCTATGTGTCCACGCTGGAGGCGGGGCGGGTGCGCCCCTCCGACGACGCGCTGCGACACATCGCCGAGCGGCTCGGCGTGGACTTCCAGGAACTGGCGACCGGGCGTTCCGCACGCCTCGTCACCGATCTGCGGCTCCGCCTCACCGAGGCCCAGCGGGCGCTCGCCACCGGCGAGGCACAGGAGGCCGCCGCCCTGTACGCCGTGCTGCTCACCGAGGCCGAGGAGCACGGGTTCGCCGAGGAGCAGGCCGGGGCGCTGCTCGGGCTCGGCGAGTGCGAGATCTCCACCGGCGACCTGGAGAAGGCCCGCCAGTACTTCGAGCGCGCCGAGGAGTGCCTCGGCGACGCGCCGCTGCCGGTCCGGGTCCCCGCCCTGCGCGGACGCGCCCTCGCCCACTACCTCGCGGGCGAACTCCGGTACGCCGTCTATCTGCTGGAGTCCACCCTCGACGAGCTCAACCGGGGCGGACTGCACGACCCCGACGCGCTGCTCCTGCTCTACGCCTCCGTCATCGGCCCGTACATGGACATGGGCGCGCACGCCCGCGCCGCCCAGGCCGCCGAGTTCGCGCTCGCCCTCGCGCCGCAGGTCGCCGACCCGGCGCTGGTCGCCCGTATGCACCGCTCCGTCGCCCGTACCCTCCTCGCCGAGGGCCGGCTCGCCGAGGCCGACGTCTCCCTCGCCAAGGCGGCCGAGCTCTACCGCCAGCTCCAGCTGCGCACCGAACTCGCCAACTGCCACTGGATGCGCGGGTACGTCTACGCGCAGAACGGCGAACTGGAGCGTGCGGAGGAGGAGTTGAAGCTGGCGCAGGACATGCTCGCCGCCCAGCGTGCGACCCTCTACGGCAGCCAGGTCGCCGTGGAGCTGGCCGACGTGCTGCACCGCAGGGGCCGCTCGGAGGAGGCCGCCGCCCTCCTCCACGACGTCCTCGGCGACCTCTCCTCCGAACGCGGCGCCGTCCACTCCGCCGCCGCGCACCGCCTGCTCGGCATCATCGCCGAGGACGCCCGCGACACCGAGGCGGCCGAGGAGCACTACGTCCGCGCCCTGAGCCTCCTGGAACGCGCGGGCGCGGCCGGTGACCTCGCCGACCTCTGCCGTCTGCTGGGGGATCTGCTGCGGCGCACGGGACGGGTGGAGGCCGCCCTGGACGCCTATCGCACCGGCCTGGGCCACCGCACGGCCCCGGGCACGACCACCCTGGGCCCGGCCCCGGCCCAACCGCCGCTGTAACCGACCGCGCTCGCGAACCTGACGAGTTCCTCACAGGTGTCGGCCAGGGTCGAAGCATGATCCGACCCATCCGCCGCAACGCGCCGCGACCGGCGGCGCTGTGCGTCCTCGTAGCGGCCCTGGCCGTGTCCCTCATGCTCACCGGCTGCGGGGGCGGCGGCGCGCAGGCCTCGCCCGGACGCACGTCGGCCGTGCCGTCCGCACAGGGCGGGGCGCCGTCGTCCCTGCCCGAGGTCTCTCTGAAGGAGGCCCGGCAGAAGTCGCAGGAAGCGGCGCAGGAACTGGCGCGGGAACTGGCGCAGGAAGTGGCGCAGGAAGTGGCGCAGAAACTGCCGCAGCAGCTTCCGGGGCTCGGGCCCGAGACCCTGGCCGAGGTGCCGGCCGGGACCCGGCAGGTTGTCGTGGTGACCGGCCGCGACAAGGACTCGTCGCTGTCCACCGTGGTGCTGTACGAGCGCACCGAGGCGGGCTGGAAGGCCGGGGCGAGCTGGTCCGCGCACAACGCGCGCGATGGCTGGAGCGACCACCACATGGCCGGTGACCTGCGCTCACCCATCGGCGTCTTCGGCCTCACGGACGCCGGCGGGCTGCTCGCCGACCCCGGGTCCCGGCTGCCCTACGACCGCTCCGGCGCGTTCACCGTGTCCGGCACGGGCTTCGAGGGAGAGTCGCTGGCGGGCTCGTTCGACTACGTGGTCGCCATCAACTACAACCGTACGCCGGGCACTTCGCCCCTGGACTGGACCCGGCCGCTCGGCACGGGCCGCGGCGGCGGCATATGGATCCACGTCGACCACGGCGGGCCCACGCACGGCTGCGTCAGCCTGCGCAAGGACCGTATGAGGGAGCTGCTGCGCGCACTGGACCCCGCCCTGCACCCCGTCGTCGTCATGGGCGACGCCGACTCGCTGAGCCGCTGAGCCCACGGCACGGAGATGTCAGGAAACCGTGAGCATGTGGGAAGCCTCTCAAGCCTCTCCAACCGGCCGCCTTCGAACGCAACCCTCCGCTTAGCATCAGCCGCGTGTGCGCATACGTACTGGTGGCCGAGGACGACGAGAAGCAGGCGGAGCTGATACGCCGTTCCCTCCTGAAGGAGGGGCATACCGCCACCGTCGTCCACGACGGTTCGGCCGCGCTGGAGTCGGCCCGCCGGCACCGGCCCGACCTGGTCGTCCTGGATCTGATGCTGCCGGTCATCGACGGGTACGGGGTGTGCCTCGAACTGCGCCGCGACGACGACATCCCCGTGCTCATGCTCACCGCCCGCTCCACCGAGGACGACGTACTGCTCGGCCTGGAGCTCGGCGCGGACGACTACATGACCAAGCCCTACAGCCCGCGCGAGCTGATGGCCCGTATCCGCACGGTCCTGCGGCGCAGCGAGCGCGCAGCAGGCCGGAGCGAGGACCGTGTCGTACGGGCCGGGGGGATCGCCGTGGACCTCCTACGGCACGAGGTGCGCTGCGACGGCGCGCTCGTCGAGGTGACCCCGGCCGAGTACGAGATCCTCCTCGCCATGGCCTCCGAGCCCGAACGGGTCTTCTCCCGGCGGCAGTTGCTGCAGTGCACCCGGGGCTTCGACCGGGCCTCCACCGAGCGGGCGATCGACGTGCACATCATGAACCTGCGCAAGAAGACCGAGCGGGACCCGCGCAGACCGGTCCGGCTGCTGACCGTCTTCGGTGTGGGCTACAAGCTCAGCGGCGACCGCGCGTGAGCCGCGTGAGCCGCGTGAGCCGCGGCATCCCGCTGCACAAGCGTCTCCTCGTACGGCTGATGATCACCTCGGTCCTCATCGCCCTGTGCTCCGTCGCGGCGACCGCCTGGCTGGCCGTGCAGACCACCACCCGCGCCCTGCGCGAGGAACAGGGACAGGTCCTCGCCGACGACATGGACATCCTGCAGCGGCTCAGCGGGTACGCCGCCGCCCATGCCGACTGGGGCCGGGTCGACGCCACGGTGCGCGCCCTGTCCGCGAAGACGGGCCGGCGTATCGCACTGACCACCGTGGACGGTTCGGTCATCGCCGACTCCGCCGCGCACGGCACCTCGCTGCCACCCCGGGCGGCGGCGACCGTCGACCCCCTGCACACCGACACCTTCACGGACCCCGGTGAGCAGAACAGCGGCGTCGATCCGCGGGCCGTCGGGCCGTTCCGGCTGACGGCCGGCGAGCGCACCGAGTCGCACCGCCTGGCCGAGAAGCAGCAGGAGTGCCTGTCCCGCGGCGGCCTGCGGACCACGCTCGTGGAGACGCCCACCGGGCGTTCGCGGCTCGTCGACGAGGAAGGAGAGACCGTCCTCGGTGTCGACCAGGAGCAGTGCGCCGGCGAAAGCATCTACGCGCCGATGATCACGGAGCAGAAAGCCGTGGACGCGCTGACCCGGGCGGCCCGGTCGTGTCTGACGCGACAGCAGGTGAAGCTCGACTCGCCCCTCTTCGTCAGGACCAACCCCTGGGACCGGACCCTGCGGCCCCGGGCCGTCTACGAGCGGTACAACGACCGGCAGGACACCGCCACCGGCCGTGCGGCGCAGGGCTGTGTGGACAGCGCGTTCCGCGCTCAGCTCGACCCGTACGTCGCCCCCGCGGCCGAGCTGTTCCTCGGCACGGGGGACACCGTCGCACCCCGCTTCGACATGTCACCGGCCAACAAGGCCAAGGTCGTCGGCGCCGCCGGTCTGGTCCTCGCCCTCACCGTGGCGGTGACCGCGGTGGTCGCCACCCGGCTCGTCCGGCCGCTGCGCGCGCTGACCCAGGCGGCCCGGCAGTCGCCCGAGCTGCACCTGCGCGTCCCCGTCACCACGCGGGACGAAACCGGCATCCTGGCCGAGGCGTTCAACGACCTCGCCGACCGCCGGGAACGTCTGGAGACCCAGCGCAAGGCGCTGATCAGCGACATCGCCCACGAACTGCGCACCCCGCTCACCAACATCCGCGGCTGGCTGGAGGTCACCCGGGACGGCACGGTCGACCCGGACCCGGACCTGCTCGACTCCCTGCACGAAGAGGCGCTGCTGCTCCAGCGCGTCATCGACGACCTCCAGGATCTCGCGGCCGCCGACGCGGGCACCCTCCGTCTGCACCCCGAATACGTGCTCGCCGACGAACTGCTCGCCCAGGTCGCCGCCGCCCACCGCGTCGGGGCGGACACGGCCGGCGTCACCCTGCTGACGAAGGCCGACGACGCCCTCTGGCTGCAGGCCGACCCCGTCCGGATGCGGCAGGCGCTCGGCAACCTGGTCTCCAACGCGATCCGCCACACGCCGGCCGGCGGCACGGTCACCCTCACCGCGCGCGGCGAGCCGGCCCAGGACGCCCGGGACGGCCGGGATGCCCGGGACGGTTGGGCCGAGCGAGCCGTCTTCGAGGTGGCCGACACCGGCAGCGGCATCCCTTCCGAGGATCTGCCCCACGTCTTCGACCGGTTCTGGCGCGCGGAGAAGTCCCGCAGCCGCCGCACCGGGGGCAGCGGGCTGGGCCTCGCCATCGTCCGCCAACTCGTCGCCGCCCACGGCGGAACGGCCGAGGCGGCCAGCGAACCCGGCGTGGGCTCGGTGTTCTCGCTGAACCTTCCCACGCGGCACACGGGGACGGACTGAACCGCCCGGCCGGAATCACAGGTTCCACCGGGGTGGGTCCCGGGCCGTGCACAGGGTGCGTCGCTAGCGTCCCGCGGGTGTTGAGTCAACGGGCGGTCGGCGACGGGCTGCGAGTCGTCGTGCGGGCGCTCGTGTACGCCGTGCTCGGTGGGGCCGCGCTCGTCGCCATCGGGACCGTCGTGTCCGTGCTCGGGCCCCTGCTCGCGCTCGATCTGTACACCCCGCCCGTGGCCGCCTGGTGGACCGTGTTCACCGCCGTCGCCGTGCAAGGGGTGCCGTTCCTGCTGCTCGGTACGGTCGTCTCCGCGGCGATCGGCGCCTTCGTGCCCGAGCGGGTCCTGAGACGGCTTCTCCCCGCCAACCCCGCCCTCGCCGTCCCCGTCGCCGGTGTCGCCGGTGCCGTGCTGCCGGGCTGCGAGTGTGCGTCCGTGCCCGTGGCGGGGAGCCTGATGCGGCGCGGGGTCGCCCCGGCCGCCGCCCTCGCCTTCCTGCTCTCCGCCCCCGCGATCAACCCCGTCGTGCTCGTCGCCACCTCCATCGCCTTCCCGGGGCGACCGGAGATGGTCCTCGCCCGGCTCCTCGCCTCCCTCGCCACCGCCGTCGTCATGGGCTGGCTGTGGGCGCGGTTCGGGAGGGAGGAGTGGCTGCGGTTGCCGAAGCGGGAAACCCCCGACGCCACCGGCCCGCGTGCCTTCCTCATCGGACTCCAGCACGACTTCCTGCACGCCGGCGGCTTTCTCGTGCTGGGTGCCGGGGCCGCCGCGACCTTCAACATCGCCGTCCCCCGGTCCGTCCTCGACGTCTTCACCGGGTCCGTCTGGATCGCCGTACCGCTGCTGGCCCTCCTGGCCGTCGTGCTGTGCGTGTGCAGCGAGGCCGACGCATTCGTCGCCGCCTCGCTCAGCGCGTTCCCGGCGACCGCCCGGCTGGCGTTCATGGTGGTCGGGCCGATGGTCGACCTGAAGCTCCTCGCCCTCCAGGCGGGCACCTTCGGCCGCTCCTTCGCCGTCCGGTTCGCCTCCGTCACCTGGCTGGTGGCCGTGGCGGCCAGTGTGCTGGTGGGGTGGTGGCTGCTGTGAGGCGTCACGGACCGACGGTCCTCCTCCTGCTCACGGGAGCGGCCGTCCTGCGCATCACCCTCTTCAGCGACCTCTACCTGCGGTACGTCCAGGCGGGCCTGCGCCCCTACCTGATCGTCTCGGGGGTGGCGCTGGTGCTGCTGGGCGTTGTGACGCACCTGGCTGCGGGCAGTCGTGCCGCTGGGGCGATGGAGGTCCCCCCGCTCGAGCGAAGCCGAGAGTGGGGGAGGGTGGGCGCAGCGGCACCCCGCAACCGCGAGCAGGAGCAGGAGCAGGAGCAGGAGCAGGAGCACGAGCACGGGCACGGGCACAGTCACGGCCCCCGCACCGCCTGGCTCCTCACCCTCCCCGCCCTCGCGCTCCTCCTCTTCCCGCCCCCCGCCCTCGGCTCCTACAGCGCCGGCCGCGAGGCCGCCCAGCGGGCCGCGCAGGGCGTCGGGACCTTCCCGGCGCTCCCCGAGGGCGACCCCCTGACCCTCACCGTCGCCGAGTTCGGTTCCCGCGCGATCTACGACAGCGGCCGCTCCCTGAAGGGCCGTACCGTCCGGCTCACCGGCTTCGTCACCCGAGGCGACGACGGCGCCTGGTACGTCACCCGGCTCGTCGTCTCCTGCTGTGCCGCCGACGCCACCACCGGCAAGGTCGAGATCCGGGGCGCGGACGACGACGCCCCGCCCACCGACACCTGGGTCACCGTCACCGGCACCTGGCGCCCCAAGGGCACACTGGGCTCCGACGCGGCCTGGCCACCGGTGCTCGATGCGGCGGAGGTGACCCGGGTGAAGCAGCCCGCGGACCCGTACGAGAAGCCGTAGAAGCTTCGGGAAGTGCCGGTTCCGCCGGTCGGCGGAGGGTACCCGACGAGCGCGGGGAGCCGGCCGACCGGCCCCACGCGCGGAGGTGGTCGCCGTGTCCGACCGTGAGCGCGAGCGGATCGCGGCGGTGCTCGCCGACGCGGTGCGCGATGCCGAACCGGCCGACGTGCCCGAGCGGCTGTGCGCCGCGGCGGTGCGGCTGCTGCCGGTGAGCGGGGCGAGCGTGGCGCTGTGGGGCGAGGGGCTGCCCGTACCGCTGAGCGCGAGCAGCGCACGGGCCGCGCAGCTGATGGAGATGCAGGCCACCCTGGGCGACGGGCCCTGCCTGCGGGCCGCCGAGACCGGTGCGCCCGTGTACGCCTGCGATCTGACGACCGGCCGGGACGCCGTCCGCTGGCCCGTGTTCGCCCAGCAGGCCGCGGCGGCCGGGGTGCGCGCGGTGTACGCGCTGCCGCTCGGCGACCGTATGGCCTGCGTGGGCACCCTCGACCTGTACCGGGACGTCCCCGGTGAGCTGGCCGGGGACGAGGTGCGTACGGCACGGCTCGTGGCGGACGTGCTGACGGCGGCCCTGATGTCGCTGCCGCTCGGGGAGGACGAGGGGCTGCGCCCGCCCGGTGAGGAGCCCTGGCTGAGCGCCCTCGCCACCGACCACGACGTCGTCCACCAGGCCGTCGGGATGGTCATGGCCCAGCTCGGCGTCGGCGCCGACGAGGCGCTGGCCCGGCTGCGGGCGCACGCCTTCGCACACGACCGCACGGTCCTTGACGAGGGCCGGGACGTGGTCGGCCGACGCACCCGTTTCGACGACCGCGACTGACACGACCGCGACTGAGACGACCGCGACCGAGACGACCGCGACCGAGAGGCCCAGGCGATGCGCTCGGCTGCCGTCAGACCTGCACCTTCCCCTGCTTCCGCACATCCGCCAGCCGCCGCACCCCCAGCTGCACCGCCGCCTGCGTCGCCTCGTTCGGTACGTCGCCCAGGCCGCCGTTGGTCAGGGCGAACCCGTCCTCGCCCGCCCGTACGGCCGCCACGTCCAGCGCGAGGACGGTCGGCTCCCCGCCGGCGTTGTCCTCGGCGGTCCCCCACAGCGTGAACGTCACCCGCAGCCCCTGCCTCGCGTCCCCCACCTCCGGCAGCGGCAGGTCGGTCACCTGCACGTCCTCCACCGTGTCCTCGCCGGCCGTGGCCGTGAACCGGGCGCACTTCTGCGGCAGCGACCTCAGCCAGGCCAGCGTCCGGTCCACGTCCGCCGGGCCCCGACCGGTGAGCTGGTAGCGCAGCTGGGCGGCGGCGTCGGGGTCGTCGAGCCCGACGACCGCGCGGGCGGGGGCGCCGAACAGCTCGTCGGTGTAGAGCGCGTCGAGCAGCTTCTGGCACTCGGCGACGGACGTGCTCGCCTTCAGCAGCCCGTCCCGCCAGGTGGCCGCGCCCCCGGTCGGGAGCCAGGGCGCGCCGAGGTCCTCGGGGGTGATGAGCGCGTCCTGCGCCTGGCTGTCGCTGAGGACGCGCGGGGCGGCCGGCGCGGCGGACTTGCTCGCCGACGTCTGGGCGGTCGGGTCGGCGGGGGCTGCCGTCGGCGGATGCTCCAGGCCGAGGGCGGCGCACCCGGTGACGGTCGTCAGCAGCAGGGCGGAGGCGAGGAGAACGCGACGGGCCATCGGGGGTGCCTCCTGACGTGGGGATACGTGCCTCCTCTCACGGCAACACCGCCCGCGCGGACCGACCAGCGCGGCGGGCCGTACGGGTTACGGGCGTTGCTGCGCCCGGTGGAACGAGGGAACTGTGGGACCGAACGTGCCCGCATGCGGAAGGAGTCGTCGGATGACCGAGCAGTGGCCCATCCCCGTGATCCCCATCCCCGTGATCATGGACTGTGACACGGGGGTCGACGACGCCCTCGCGCTGCTGTTCGCCGTACGGCATCCGGGGCTGGACCTGCGGGCGGTGACCTGTGTCGCCGGGAACACGGACGTCGACGGCGTGGTCCGCAACACCCTCACCGTGCTGGACGTGGCGGGCGCCGGGGAGGTACCGGTCGCGCGGGGCGCGGAGCGGCCGTTGATCGAGCCCGCCCGTCCGGCGACCACGCACGGCAAGGACGGCATGGGCGACATCGCCCGTCTGCCCGCCCCTTCCCGCACCCCCGTCGACGTGGACGCGGTGACGCTGCTGCGCCGCGAGATCCTCGCCTCGCCCCGCCCGGTCACGCTGATCCCCACCGCGCCCCTGACCAACATCGCGCTGCTCCTGCGCACCCACCCCGAGGTGACCCGCAACATCGGTCGGATCGTGTTCATGGGCGGCGCGGTGGCCGCCGGGAACGCAACGCCCGTCGCGGAGTTCAACGTGTGGCACGACCCGGAGGCAGCGGCGATCCTGCTGACGGCCGGGGTGCCGATCACGATGTACGGGCTCGACGTGTTCCAGCGGGTGGTGGTGCCGGGGGAGGACGTACGGCGGCTGCGCGCGAGCACGGAACCGGGCACGCGGCTGGCGGGCGAACTGCTGGCCCACCGGCCGCCCGCGCCCGAGGCCGACGCCGACGAGTCCGCCGGGGGCCTCGGCGACGCGGGCGCGGTCTGCGCGGTCGTCGACCCGGCGGGCCTCACCACCCGCCCGCTCCCCGTGGAGGTCTCCCTGGCCCCCGGCCCGACCCGCGGCCAGACGATCGTCGACCGCCGCCCGCGCCCCGGCGTGTCCGAGGCACACCACGGCATCCACGAACACGCCCTGGTGGACGTGGGGTTGGACGTGGACCCGGAACGGTACGCGCGGCTGTACCTGGGGACGGTGGAGCGGGCCTAGACCCGGGCCAACGCGGTGAGGGCCGGGATCAGGTCGGCCAGTTCCTCCAGCAGGAGGTCCATGTTCCGCACGTCGGGCATCGGGTACACGAAGCACACCCCGGCCGTGTACAGCGAGACCGCCGGTCCATCGAGCTTCACCAGGCGTCCGGGCAGATCGGATGCGTAGAACCGCTCGACCGTCCCCGCCTGGTCCTCGCTCATCGGCAGGTAGGGAAGCCCCTCGCAGCGCAGGTTGAGCTCAGCCGCACTCCAGCCGCGCTCCAGTCGGAGGGAGGGGCCGTCGCAGGGCACGTCGAAGCAGACGACCAGCCAGTGCCGCATGTCCCGGCGCCCGACCGGCTCCCAGAGTCTGGCGACGGTGAGCCGGTGGTCGTCGAACGGGCCGGTCACGGCGAAGCCGGGCAGGGTGCGCAGCAGCCAGGGGAAGTGGCCCGCGTACCCGGCCCATCTCCCTTCGTCCTTGCCGACCTTGACCGGGCTCCAGCCGGGACGTGCGGCGAGGACGCGCATCGCCCGGTCCGCCTTGTTCGCCCGGCGCGCGGTGCGGACCGCGAGGGTTCCTCCGACGACGAACGGCGCCAGGATGACGACCGACCACATGATCCAGGGAAACATCGAGGCGGACGCCCTTTCGCTCCGGCCGGAAGGCAGTACGTGGACACGCATCCTCGCCCGGGCGATGGCGTCGGCACATCGGTGAATCCACGGAGAAACCTACGGAGACGCACGTCCGCCCCGGCGCCTTGAGGGTGCCGGGGCGGACGTACCGGAGAAGCCGGAGAAGCGAGTGTCAGGCGCGGGTCGCCTTGCGGCGGCGGGTGGCCACGACGATCGCGGCGCCGCCGGCCAGGAGCGCGGCGGCTCCGCCCGCGAGGAGCGGGGTGTTGCTGCTGGCGCCGGTCGTGGCGAGGTCGCCGTCACCGCCGGTGCCGCCGCCCGTGACGGGCGTGCTGCTCGACTCGGAGGCGGACGGGGTCGGCGTGGCCGACTCGGTCGACGTGGACTCCGAGGCGGAGGGCGAGGGGGACGCGCTCTCGGACGAGGAGTCCGAGGGGGTGGAGGCGGAGCCCGACGGCGACGGCGAGGAGTCGCCGCCCCCGGCCGGGGCCGACGGGGAGGCCGGGGGCTGCTCGGTGACCGTGCAGTCCTTCGTGCCGCCGTTCCAGGCCGCGATCAGCTTGTCCTTGATGACGGGGCGGTCCGGCCCCTTGGGCAGCTCGCCGTGGACGAAACCGTCGTTCGCGTCGAGCTTGCCGTCGAACTTCACCGCGCCCCGGTAGAGGTCGATCTGCGCGTAGCAGCCCGCGTCGGGGACGGCGATGTCGAGGGTGTCGGTCTGGCCCGGCTTCACCGTGACGGTGTCGAAGTCGACGAAGACCTGCTCACCGGAGGTGGCGAAGGTGGCGCCGTGGGCGAGGTAGGAGGCCAGGGAGGCGGTGCAGGTGCTCGCGTCGCCGGCCGTGCGGACGGAGACGTGGACCTTGCCGTCCTGGGACGGCTTGAGGTTCTGGTCGTCGACCCGCACCGAGTCGAAGAAGTTCTTGCCGTCGAGCGAGAACTGGCAGCGGTCGGTCCCCGTCTCGGTGCCCGCGCCGGTGCCGGGCTGGTAGTGCCCGCCGGACTTCCAGCCGTCGCCGCCGGGCCCGGAGTTGGCGAAGGCGCCGGAGGCGGCCGCGACGGAGGCGGCGCAGAGGGTGAGCGAAGCGGCGCCCGTTCCCAGCAGGCGGCGCACGGTGACACGTCTCGCTATGGACATGTGTATCCATTTCTTGGCGAATGCCAGGGCAAGGCCAGGGCTGATTGGTCAGATCAGAAGAAACACGGGCCCCGCTGGTCACAGGCGCCACAGTGTTCGCCCATCGTCGTTCGCCTGACAGATCGCTGTCAACCTGGGATAAACCCACGAGCGTTCAAGTTTCCATCACGACTTCATCACAAGCGGAACGGTCCTCCGGTGGAGGGGTGCGCCCGGCGGCAGCGTCACCGGGCCGGGCCCGCTGCCGCCGGACACGACAATCCGGCCGGTCTGCCGGTCTAGTTGCCCGTTCCCGTGCCGCCGGCCGTCGCGTTGCCGTTTCCGTTGGCATTGCCGTTGGCGTTGCCGTTTCCGGCCGCCTGGCCCGCGATGCCGTCGATGTCCACCGGCGTGGACGTGGCGTTCGGCGGCGCGGTCAGCACGACCTGCGGCTGACCGGCGACCGGGGCCGGCGGGGTCAGGTCCGACTTGGGCAGCTTGGGCGGGGTGGTCTGCTGGAAGATCGTCGAGTCGAAGTCGACCAGACCGGTCTGCTCCATCACCGTGATGTGGTCGAGAACGGTGTCGTTGGCCTGATCGGCCAGGGCGCGCACCAGGGAGTTCTTCGTCGTCGACCGGATCTTCGCCACGGTGTTGAAGATGGAACCGTGCGTCTGGCGCAGGATGTTGGCGAAGTCGGTGTCGAACTGCGTGCCGGTCTCGCCCTTCAGCTGGGTCACGAAGCCCTCCTGCTGGGGGCTCGCCACGTTGGGCAGCGTGATGTTCAGCATCGGCGCGATCTTGCGGCAGGTGGTGTCGAGGGCGGCGTGGCCGTCGACGAGGTGCTCGCTCGCGGTGAGGACGGCCTTGCTCGTCCCCTTCTGCAGACCGATCTGGCCCAGCGGGTACTCCCACAGACCGGCGGCCCGCACCTTCACCACGAAGTCGCGGTCGCCCTCGGTCAGCGGACCCCACTGGGTGTTCGAGATGACTCTGTCGGTGGACGTCGACACCGTGTCCAACCCCAGCATGGAGGGATAGGCGAGGGCGCCCAGAGTCAGTGTCAGGGCTCCGCCCACGAAGAGAGTTCCCATCGCGTTCCGCGAGAGTCGCACCGTTCCTCCTGCCCGGTCGGGGATCCGCCGACGGTGGGTCTCCGGCGGGGTCGGACGCACAGGAGTACGCAGGAAGTGCCGCCGCGACTCTATGAGGTTCGTAAAATCTTTGCGGACGTATGAGTTCCCATCAGAAACTGATGTCTGAACAGGGCGTCTGCGAGGGGGAGTCCATGCGAGCGAACGTCGTCGGGATCACGTACCACCCCGTGAAGGGGTGCGCGGGGGTCGCTCTCACGGAGGCGACGGTGACCCCGGAGGGGCTCCTCGACGACCGTGCCTGGGCGGTCGTCGACGACCGGGGCGACCTCCGCTGGCAGGGCGCGGACCCCAAGCTCGCCGTGATCGCCCCGGAACTGACGGACGGCGCGCTGACGCTGAGGGCGCCGGAAGCCGAGCCGCTGACGGTCAGGGACCCCGGCCCCGAGGCCGACGCCTGGCTCACGGACGTACTGGGCCGACCGAGCCGCCTCGTCCGCGCCTCCGCAGGGAACGCCTCCCGGCTCCACGTCGTCTCCCGAGCCAGTCTCGACGCGCTGAACCGGCGCATCGCCGCCCGCGGCGCCCGCCCGCTCCCCATGAACCGGTTCCGCCCCAACCTCGTCGTCGACGGCTGGACCGCCCCCCACACCGAGGACGACACCCCCCGCCTCGCCGTCGCCGACACCGAACTGGCCTTCACCGAGCTCACGGTCCGCTGCGCCGTGACGATGGTCGACCAGACCACCGGCCGCCGGGCGGGCCCCGAACCCCTGCGCACCCTCGCCGACTACCGCAGAACGGACGGCGGGGTCGTCTTCGGTGCGTACTTCGCGGTACGGAGACCGGGGCGGGTGGCGGTGGGGGACGAGGTGAGGGCGGGCAGGTGAGTACGGCACTCTCCGCCACCCGTACGGCCCTCCCCACCCCTCCTCCCCGCCGTTCGCCGGTTCGAATGGAGGTATGAGCCCCGACGAGTGCGACGAGTGCGACGAGTGCGAGACGGAGAGCGGCGCGCCCGCGCCCTTCTCCCGGCACGTCCACACCGGGCGTCTGCACCGGGCCGCCGATCAGGCGGCCGCCGCCCGGCTCACCGGGCTGCTCGTCACCCCCGGCCCCGATCTGACCTGGCTGTGCGGCCACTGGCGAGGCGCCGCCCCGGACCGGCTCACCCTGCTCGTCCTCACCCCGGAGGCCGAGCCGCGCCTCCTGGTCCCCGCCCGTGACCTCGCGGACGCCTCGGCGGGCCCCGCCGCCGGTGCCGTACGGCTCACCGCCTGGGCGGACGACCAGGACCCGTACGCCGCGGCGGCCGGCCTCCTCCTCCCGCACGGCCACTACGGCATCACCGACGCCACCTGGTCCGTCCACCTCCTGGGCCTGGAGGAGGCGCTCCCTCTCACCACCTACCGGCCCCTGTCCACCGCCCTCCCCCTGTTCCGGGCGGTCAAGGACGAGGAGGAGACGGCCCGCCTCGCCACCGCGGCTGCCGCCGTGGACGCCGCCTACGAGGCGGCCCTGGCCCTACGGTTCACCGGTCGCCGCGAGTCCGAACTGGCCGCCGACCTCGCGGGCCTCCTGCGCGCCCACGGCCACGACCGGGTCGACCGGGCCCGGGTGGCCTGCGGCACCCATGGCGCGGACCCCCGCCACCGGCCCGGCGAGCACAGGATCGAACCGGGCGACACGGTCGTCCTGGACCTCGGGGGCCGCAGGGACGGCTACGCCTCCGTCCTCACCCGCACGGTCCACGTGGGCCCGCCGCCGGACAAGGTGCGCAGGCTGCACGAGATCGTCCGTACGGCCCAGGAGGCGGCCCTGGCGGTGATGCTCCCCGGGGTGCCGTGCGGGGAGGTGGACCGGGCGGCCCGTGCGGTCCTCACGAACGCCGGACACGGCGCGGACGCCCTCCCCGTCACCGGCCACGGCCTCGGCGTCACCCCGTACGAGCCGCCGTATCTCGCCCCGGGCGCCACCCGGCTCCTCGCGCCCGGTATGTGCGTCCAGGTGGGTGCGGGCGTCCTGCTGCCCGGCCGCCTCGGGGTGCGGCTCGGGGACACGGTGGTGTGCACGACGGACGGCGTTCGCCGACTCGGCGGCACCGACCCCGCCCTCGGGGTGGTCACCTGAAACCTGGACGGTGGGTGGTTCACGCCATCCAGAAGAACACCGCCGTCATCCGCTTCTCCTCCAGCGTCGTACCGCAGTAACCGGTCGCGCTGTGCACGAGGCTGGCGTGGTAGAGCAGCAGCCGGTTGTGGCGGTGCGGGACCCGTACGTCCTCCTCGAAGGCGTCGGGGGCGACGAACCGCGTGCCGAGGGCCTCGACGAGGTTGGTGTGCGGGGCCTGGACGATGTTGCCGCCGAGCCGCCCGCCCGGCAGGGACTGCCGGTAGAAGCTGGTCCCGCAGTCCTTGGGCACGGCGGGGTTCAGGTACAGGACGGCCGCGTACCGGCACAGCGCGCGCGAGTCCGAGTGCGGGCGGGGGCTGCTCTCCCCCTCGCCGACGACCTGGACGCAGTTGTGGTTGAGGGTGCCGCCGCCGGGCGCCTCCTGCACCCACAGGCGTCGGGCCCCGGTGGCCTTGCGTACCAGCCGTTCCACGCGGGCGAGTTCACCGGGCTCCAGGCCGGGCATGGTGCGCAGTCCCGGCCAGCTCTCCGAGGTGTACGGGTGTCCCTTGACCCAGTCGTCCCTGGCCAGGCACCGCTCGCGGATCGCGGCGATCTCCGCCTCCGGGAAGACGTCGTCCAGCACCCAGTAGTCACGGCCCTTGGTGGGCTTGCGGTAGGGCAGGACGGGGAGGGCCGCGGCCGGCCTTGGCTGTGGCATGGACATGCGGCGAATCTAGGCCGGGGGTCCGTCAGCTCTCGCCCGCGATTTCCCCCGGAGTGCGGAGAGAAGTGGTCAACGGGTCGTCAATCCCGGTCAAGAAACCGTCTGTTGGCAAAGCAAGTTGAAAGTGGCGGCTCACTGCCCCTCGGGGATCGTGATGATCTTCCCGTTCTCGTCGAGGGTGTGGGTGTTCCAGTACTTGTCCCACTTGTCGTCGACGTACTCGGGGACCTTGCCCTCCGGGTAGCGGGCGTATCCCTTCGGGGGCTCCTGGCCGTCCTCCACGCACGCGCCGCCGCTGCCGTTGACGGCGAGGACCGGGTACTCGCCCCCGCTGCACTGCGCGTCCTGCATCGAGAACGAGCACGCGGACAGCAGCATGGTGGCGGTGGCGCCGGCCAGTGCCAGGCCCAGCAGGGACTTGGACGGCCTACGGCGGACTCGGCTGCTCTTCTGCACGGCTGATCCCTCTCGACTCGCGCCGACCTCTCGTCGGCGTGTGTCATCAGCCTGCGGGAAGCGGAACGAAGTCTCCTGAGTACGGGTACTCAACAGGCGAGGGGCGCGCTACTCGATGCTCGGCACGGATGACTCAGCACGTACGACTCGGCACGGACACCTCAGAAGCCCTCCCCCAGTACCCGTTCCACCAGCCGGAGTTGGGCATCGGTCAGCCCGGGATCGGTGAACTCCACCGGCGGCTGGTCGTCGACGGTCAGCGTGTACTGGTAGGCGTCGGGCACACCGGGCCCGGACGGGGGCGGCCCGTCCGCCTCGGCGAGGACCTCGTGCGCGAGCTCTTCCAGCGCGGCCCCGTCGGGCCGGACGGAGGTGTCGGCCTCGGCGTGGCGGGGCACGCCGAGCAGTCCCCCACTCCTGATCAGCCGGATACGCATGTCAGTACCGCACCGCCCGCTCCACCTCAGTCTTCACCGTGCCGGACAGGTCACGGTTGCTGCGGGCCGTCGCGGTGCCGGTCCTGCCGGCGGCCACGTCGGAGACGGTGACGACGACCGTGTCGAGGAGGTTGCCGCTGGTGTCGGTGTAGTCGACCTGGACGGCGAAGGACTTCGTGGAGTCGGCGGTGTTGGTGACGGTGACGTCGACCGTGGAGCGGCCGCCGTCCGTGCCCGGGGTGCCGAGCCTGACGTCGGACTTCACGTCGACGCCGTTCTTGATCTCGTCCAGTTGCCGGCCCGCCTCGGCCGTCGCCGACTCGAACGCGGACGCCGCCTGCGAGGCGAGGGAGGACGCGGCCGCCGAGGCCTCGCCGCCCAGCGACTCCGCCGCGGAGGCGGCGATGCTGGCGGCCTTGCTCGCGGCGGACGACACCGACGAGGGGGTGTCGTCGTCCGAGCAGCCGGTCAGGCCGACGGCGCAGCAGACCGCCACCGCCGTCAGCAGCACGCCCTTGGTGCGCGGCATCTCGCCTCCTGGTGTCTCCCGAGGGACTCCTTCCAGTGAAGGGGGCGCCGGGCCACCGCGCATGCCGGGTCACCCGGACGGATGGCGCAGGCTCACCGGGCCCGCCGGCACGGTCACCGTTTCGCCTTCTTGTACCGGCGCATCAGCTCAATGATCCGGGCCTGCTCGGCCCCCGCGTTCAGCGCGGTCAGCAGGTCGTCCGGGCACAGCTCGTAGAAGTCGCCCCAGTAGCCCCGGCGCCGGTTGTCCCAGATGCGATAGCCCCCGGGCACGCCCCGGGCGACATAACGCCGTCTGCTCAATCCCTCCCCCTTCGCCCCATAGGTATGACGTGGCGGGCTGCGAGAGCCGCCAGCGGCTCTCCGGTGAGCCGGCAGATCCGCCACTCGTCGAGGAACTCCACCCCGAGCGACGTGTAGAAGTCGACCGTCGGCTCGTTCCAGGCCAGCACCCACCACTCGAACCGCTCCCAGCCCTCGCGGACGCAGGTCGCCGCGAGGGCGCCGAGCAGGGCGATGCCGTGACCGGCACCCCGCGCGTGCGGCCGGACGTAGAGATCCTCCAGGTGCATGGCCCGGGTGCCGGTCCAGGTCGAGAACCGGGGGAACCACAGGGCGAACCCCACGGTCTCGGCCGTGCCGTCGTCCTGCGCGATCAGCACCTGCGCGGCGGGCCGCTCCCCGAACAGGGCCTCCCGCAACTGCTCCTCGGTGGCGCGGGCCTCGTGCTCGGCCTTCTCGTAGGCGGCGAGTTCGCGGATCAGCGCGCGGATCTCGGGGACGTCGTCGACGGTGGCGGCTCGGATCATGGGCGGAGCATGGGTCAGGGGCGCGGCTCCTGTCCACGCCGTTTCACCTGCCGAGCCGTACGTCCTTGCCGCGAAGCCAGGGCAGCGGCGCTACCGCCGAGCCGATGTACGGCGTCATGCGCACCTCGAAGTGCAGATGGGGGCCGGTGACGTTGCCGGTGGCGCCGGAGAGGCCGAGGCGGGTGCCGGGGAAGACGCGGTCGCCGCGGCGGACGTCGATGCGGGAGAGGTGCGCGTACTGGGTGAAGTGGCCGCCGGGGTGACGGACGACGACCTGGTTGCCGAAGCCGTCACCGCAGGTCGTGGCCTCGACCGTGCCCGGTCCGACGGCGTACACGGGCGTGCCGGTGGGGACGGCGAAGTCCTGCCCGGTGTGGCGGCGGGCCCAGCGCTCGCCCTTGGCCGCGTAACCGGCGGAGAGCCAGTAGCCGCGGGTGGGAGCGGTCCAGGGGCCGCCGGTGCGGTGATGGGGGTCGCGGCCGCGCCGGCCGACGGGGCAGTGGCCGGCACGGCCGGAGGGATCGACCACGACCGGATCGCTGCCGATGCCGATGCCGATGCCGCTGCGGCTTCCGCCGGCGCTGGTGCTGCCGTTGCGGCCGTCGCTGCCGTCGTCGTCGCCGCTTCCGGCGCCCGAGGGGGCGGCGGTGAGCAGGACCAGGAGGACGGACAGCCCGGCGGTCGCCGTAGCGAGGGAGGGTACTCGTCGCATTGTGTGATCATCGGACCGGCAGCGGGGAGGGCCCGGCCACGCCGCCGGACACACGCCGGATTTCAGTCGAACGGCTGCGTCGTCAGCCTCCGGTACACCTGAGAGGACCTCGGATTCTCCGGGCACCGCCACACCCCGTGCGGGCAGTAGTCGCTGATGGTCTGGTACAGCGGCCGCTGCCGGGCGAACCAGGTGAGCATGCCGCGTACGTACGCCGGGTTGTCGCCGTTGCGGAACAGCCCCCACTCCGGGTACGAGAACGGCTTGCGGTGCGCCCGCGCGAACCGTACGTGCTCGGCGAGGCCGTACGGCTCATGGACCTGTTCGTCGAAGGACATACCGCTCGGCTGGTCGTAGGCGTCCATGCCGATCACGTCGACGTACCGGTCGCCCGGATAGCAGGCGGGCCACGGGATCGCGTCCCGCCCCCGGTTCGGCGCGAACTCGAACCGGAACCGCTGCCCCCGCACCGACCGCATGGTCTCCACGATCCGCACCCAGTACGCCTTCCAGGCCTCGGGATCGGGCCCGCACCGGTGCGTGTAGGTGATCCCGTTCATCTCCCAGCCCACCACCAGCACGGTGTCCGGGATGCCGAGCGACACCAGCCGCCGGGCCAGCGTCCGGAAGTGTGCGTCGTACGCGCCGTCCGCCCCGTTGCGCAGCAGCCTGCGCACCGTACGGTCGGACAGATGCGCCTCCGCCCGGTCCAGCATCGGCACGTTCAGCACGAACAGCCGGTCGGCGCGGGCCCGGCGCCACTGCGCCCAGTGGGGGAGATCGCCGGGATCCCCCTCGATATGGCCCCACTTGTCCCCCGCCAGATAGGCGTGCCCGACCCGGGGCGTGGCCGGCCCGAGCCAGCCGTCCAGCTCGGAGATCCGCCGCACCCCCTCCGAGCCGTAGCCGACGTAGGCCCCGAAGGGCGAGGATGGCGGCCCGCCGGCCGTCTTCCCGTCGGGCACCCCCGCCGACCACTCCCCGTCGGGGACGCACGCGGGCCCGGCGACGAGGACGAGGACGACCAGAAGGACCGTCAGGAAGGGGCGAACAGGTCGAACGGATCGAAGGGATCGAAGGGATCGAAGGGATCGAAGGGGGCGGATTGCCGACTGGAGCACCGGTTCATGATGACCGCAAGCCCCCCACCCGCAACCCGGACTCGCCCTCGAACCACCCGTACCGGGGACGCGGCTCCCGCACCAGGAAGACATCCACGGCGTCCTCCTTCTCGAGTTCGAACCCGTGCCGCTCGTACAGCCGCCGGGCCGCGCTGCCCTGCAGCACGTTCAGCCGCACGCGTCGCCCGTCGCGGTCGGCGGCCTCCAGCAGCCCGCCCAGCAGGGCGGTCCCGATGCCCCGCCCCTGCACCCGCGGGTCCAGATAGAAGTGCTCCAGCCAGTCCGCGTCCTCCCCGGTCCCCGCGGGCCGCAGCGCGACACACCCCACCACCACGCCGTCCTCCTCGACGACCAGGGTGTTCCCGGGCATCCACCCGTCCCGCAGCCGCTGCCGCACCCGGTGCTCGTCGTACCGCCCGAGCCGCTCCAGATCCCCCCGCAGCGCCACCGCCCGCACCTCGGCGACGGCCTCGACGTCCGCCTCGGTCGCCTGCCGCGTACTCCACTCAGCCATGCGGCGATGCTACGAGGCCGCGCACGGCCACCGACCGGGCGGTCGGCGGCGACGGACCACTGAACGGCCGGTACGCGCACCCGGTGCCCCCCGTCTGCGTTGAGGGGCGGTACGGGCTCTGAGTGACCCCGGCCGAGCTTTTCCTCGTCAACAGGCAACCCCCGCACGCCTTTTGCCTCTCTCACAGGATGCTCACAGTCCTCGGCAGGACGGGTGCGAGGGGTGTGCCCGCGAGTGCGACGGCCGGGATGTGGGCTGGCCTGTCCGATGCCACTGACCATGGCACTCGCAGACGAGGAACCGATGACCAGACCGCAACACCGCAAGGGTTTCAAGCGCGGAGCGTTCGCCGCGGGGGCCGCGCTCACCGTCGTAGCCGTCGCCGGGGCCGCCCCCGGCGCCGGTGCGGCGCCGCAGAGCACCGCAGGGAAGCCGAAGCTGAAGCTGGTCGCCGCGTCGAACGCGGTGACCCTCGACCGCTACCAGTGGGACGAGGGCTTCCAGCTCGACTTCGACCTCGGCACCTATCTGACCGTCGACAACGCGCCGCTGGAGTTCAAGACCACGCGCAAGTCGTACAAGGACCCGGTCGTCGTGCAGCAGATCCTGCGCAACGGCTCGAAGGTGACGACGAAGAAGCTGCCCGCCGGGCTCGTCAAGGACTTCAAGGGGCTGCCGGGCTTCCTGGAGATCTCCGTGAAGAACAGCGCCGGGGTGGAGGTGAAGAAGATCAAGAGCACCTTCTGCCCGAACAACGCCTCCGGACGGCTGCGCCCCGACGCGCCCGCCACCTCGCACTACCCGGAGAGCTGCCCCACCAACCCGTTCACGCTCGGCTCGGTGTCGGGTGTGGAGAAGGGCTGGGCCGCCAACACGACCACCCAGGACTACGACAACCCGGTGGACCTGGCGCCCGGTGAGTACACGGCCAAGGTGTCGATCGCGAAGAAGTACCGGGACCTGTTCGGCATCCCCAACACCCAGCCGACCATCAAAGTGACCGTCCGGCAGTTCAACGAGGGCGGCGAGGGTGGCGGGGCCGGAGCCGGGCTGACCCGCGGCTCCATGTCCCACGACATGGCCGGCATGGACCACAGCGGCATGGCCGGGATGGACATGGGAGGTGCCGGGCACCACTACGGGCCGCGCGGCGCCGACGCGCCCGTGCCCTCCGCCCTCTCCCACGCCCTCGAGGACCGCGGTCTCGCCCGCCACCTCGGTGACGGCTCCGGCCACACCGACGGCTCGCGCATCGCGTCCGCCCTGAAGGCCAACAGCAAGCGGCCCACCGGCCGTGCGGCCGTCCCGGCCAACGCGCCCAAGCCCGACCTGCGGTCGCTGCCCGCCTGGGACATCGCGATCACCGACGGCGAGGACGGCGACGCCGCAGGCCGCGACTACCTCGCCTTCAGCGCCAACGTCTGGAACGCCGGCCCCGCCCCGCTCGTCGTGGACGGCTTCCGCAAGCCGGGCTCCGACCTGATGGACTCGTACCAGTACTTCTACGACGCCAAGGGCAAGCAGATCGGCTACACCCCCGCCGGCACCATGGAGTGGGACCCGCGGATCGGCCACGAGCACTGGCACTTCACCGACTTCGCCAGCTACCACCTGCTCTCCGCCGACAAGACCGACATCGTCAAGAGCGGCAAGGAGGCGTTCTGCCTGGCCAACACCGACGCGGTCGACTACACGGTGAAGAACGCCAACTGGCACCCGTACAACACCGACCTGTCCACCGCCTGCGGCGAGAAGAGCTCCATCTCCGTGCGCGAGGTCCTCGACGTCGGCTCCGGTGACACCTACACCCAGTACCGTCCGGGCCAGTCCTTCGACGTCACCGACCTGCCCAACGGGACGTACTACATCCAGGTGGTCGCCAACCCGGCCAAGCGCCTGAAGGAGACCAACGTCAACAACAACATCTCGTACCGCAAGGTCGTCCTGGGCGGCACGCCCGGCAACCGTACGGTCAAGGTCCCGCCGTACGACCTGATCAACGTGGGGTAATCCAGGTAATCCATGGGGGACAGCCCTGGATGTGACCCAGGTCACATCCAGGGCTGTCACACTCCTCCGGGCCGTTCCGTCAGAGAGGTGTAACCAGCAGAGAGCAAGCCCACGAGGAGACCACCATGGACGCGCGCCTCAACCTCTTCGCCAACCCGGTCGCCGGCAAGTTCACCCGGTACATCAACTCGGCCGGCAAGGTGATCGCCGACTCCACCCTGCCGGCGGCGACCCAGGAACTGGTGAAGATCCGCGCCAGCCAGATCAACGGCTGCGGCTTCTGCACCGACATGCACACCAAGGACGCCGCCCACGCCGGTGAGACCGCCCAGCGTCTGCATCTCGTCGCGGCCTGGCGGGAGGCCAAGGTCTTCACCGAGGCCGAGCGCGCCGCCCTGGAGCTGACCGAGCAGGGCACCCGTATCGCCGACGCGGCGGGCGGCGTCACGGACGCGGCCTGGGAGAGCGCCGCCAAGCACTACGACGAGGACCAGCTCGCCGCCCTCGTCTCCCTCATCGCCCTCATCAACGCCTACAACCGCCTCAACGTCGTCGTCCAGCAGCCGGCGGGCGACTACCGGCCGGGCATGTTCGGCTGAGAGCGAGGTGGGGCGGGTCGGGTGGGTGGGGTGGGTGGGGCGACCGGGATCGTCACCGGTCGCCCCACCCCGCTTCCCACGGTGGTGATCTGACGATCCGTCTGATCCGCGCCGGGGGGCAACCGTTGTGCGGCTGTGTGAGTCTCCTGAGACGTCTGTGCTCGCCGGACGTATTCCTACCTGCGTGTAGTGTTCCGGCGTTCGGCGGTGACCACGCCGGCGACCCGAGCACGGTGGACGGTGAGGAACGGCCGATGCGGAGGGACGGGTGCCGGTGAGCGGAACGAGAGGGCGTGGACGTGCTCCGATGCAGTCGGCCTGGCGGGGGAGCAGAGGGGGCCGTGGCGGGGGCCGTACGAGGCTGACCCGGCGCGGGCGGGTCGTCGCCTGGGGCGGCGGGGTGACCGCGATGGTCGTCCTCGCGGTCGGCGGCGTCGGCGCCTGGATCTACCAGGACCTCAACAACAACATCAAGCAGGCCGACGTCGACGACAAGCTGGGCGGGAACCGGCCCGAGAACCTCAGCCCGGGCTCGAAGAACATCCTGCTCGTGGGGTCCGACAGCCGTGACGGCGCCAACGCCAAGTACGGCAAGGACCTGACCACCATGCAGTCGGACACGCTGATGGTGCTGCACATCCCCGCGAACCGCGAATGGGCCTCGGTCGTCTCCTTCCCGCGCGACTCATGGGTGGAGATACCTTCCTGCGAGAAGGGCGACGGCGGTACGTCCTCCCCGCACCACTTCAAGATCAACGAAGCGTTCGCGATCGGCGGCAGCGGCGGCGAGGTCGCCGGGGCCGCCGCGTGCAGCATCAAGGCCATCGAGGCCAACACGGGCCTGCGCATCGACCACTTCATGTCGATCGACTTCTCCGGCTTCAAGGGCATGGTCGACGCGCTGGAGGGCATCGAGGTCTGTCCCGAGGCGGCCATCCACGACGAGAAGGCCCACCTGGACCTGGAGGCGGGCTGCCAGACGATCAAGGGCGAGAAGGCCCTCGGCTACGTCCGCACCCGCTACAGCGTGGGCGACGGCTCCGACATCGGACGCATCGGCCGCCAGCAGGAGTTCATGGACGCCATGGCGAAGAAGGCCAAGTCCAAGCTCACGGACGCCGACGCGATGTACGGCTTCCTGCAGTCCGTCACCAAGTCCCTCACCGCCGACCCCGATCTGGCCGGCATCGAGCCGCTGTACGGGCTCGCGAACGAACTCAAGGGCATCGACAGCGACCGCCTGGCCTTCGTCACCGTGCCCAACTACGGGCGGGTGGCCGACCAGCCCACCGACAAGGCCAACGTCGTCTGGCAGTACCCGCAGGCCGCCGACCTGTTCACCTCCCTGGCCAACGACAAGGAGGTCACCAAGGCGCAGGTGGAGGCCGCGAAGAAGGACGTGGTGTACGCGTCCTCGGTGAGGTTCCAGGTCCTCAACGGCACCGGGATCGGCGGCCGGGCGGCGGCCGTCGCCGAGCGGCTCACCGAGGCCGGCTACAGCCTCGCCGGCACCGGCAACGCGCCTTCGTCGGTTACGAAGACCACCGTCACCTACCCGGCGGGACTGGAGCGCCAGGCCGCCGCGCTCGCCTCCCGGATCCCGAACGCCCGTGCGGTGCAGGACGCCTCGGCGACGGCGGGCGTGGTCACGGTCGTCGTAGGACCGGAGCTGAAGGTGGAGGACGTCGCCTGATCGTCGCTTGATCATCGGTGGTCGTCACCGCCTCTGGGATCGGGTAAAGTTGATCTCGAGCCGGTCACCGGGAAACAAGAACGGTGAACGACCTCTGCGTTGGTGGTCCAAGGAAAGACGCCCCGCTTCCTGCGGGGAAATGCAGGTGCAAGGCCTGCCCAGCGCTCCGATGACGAGTCCCATCCCGTGTCAGGCGGGGTGGGACTCGCTCGTTCTCCCGTCCTTCAGGGGCAGTTCGGTGACCACCTCGAAGCCGCCGCCGGGCCTGTACCCCGTCCGTACGCGTCCGCCCGCCGAACGGGCCCGCTCCCGCATCCCGATGAGCCCGTAGCCGTGGACGTAGCCGTGGCCGACCGCGGCCGGCCGTTTCCCTCCGCCGTCGGTGACCGTGACGGCCAGCCGGTCGCCGGCGTAGACAAGCCGTACGTCCGCCGTGCCGACGTCGGCATGCTTGGTGACGTTCGTCAGGGCCTCCTGCACGATCCGGTACGCCGTGAGGTCCGCGCCGGTGGTGAGCGGGCGGGGTTCGCCCTCGGTGCTGACGGTGACTTCCAGGCCCGCGCCACGGAAGGAGGCGGCGAGTTCGGGAAGGTGGGCGATCCCCGGGGTGGGCTCCACGGGCTCGTCCCGGTCGTCCTCGTCCCGGTCGTCCTCGTCCCGGTCGTTTTCGTCCCGGTCGTTTTCGTCGGTCCGCCGCAACAGACCGACCGTCGACTTCAGTTCACGCAGCGCCGCGGCCGTTGTGCCGGCCAACTCGGCGGTGAGCCGGGCGGCGTCGTCCGGCCGGGCGGGCAACTGCCGGGCGACGGCGCCCGCTTGGAGGTTGGCCAGGACGAGATGGTGGGCGACGACGTCGTGCAGGTCGCGGGCGATCCGCATCCGCTCCTCGGCGACCCGTCGCCGAGCCTCCTCCTCCCGCGTCCGCTCGGCGTGCTCGGCACGGGCCTGTACGGCGTCCAGATAGGCGGCGCGCAGCCGGTTCGCCGTGCCGAGCGAGGTCGGCAGCAGCAGCCAGGCAGCGGGCCCGACCAGCTTGAGGACCAGGGGTTCGCCGGGTGGTCCGGCCAGCAGTCCGGTGCCGACCAGCAGCGCGACGGAGACGAGGGTGAAGGTGTTCGCCGTCCGGCGGTCGGTGGCGGCGGCCAGCGAGTACAGGGCGAGCATCAGGGGCGCCAGCAGCAGCACGGTGAGGAGATACCCGAGCGTGGACGCGGCCACCGCGCAGCCGAGGGTGACGAGGACGCTGCGGCGCGGACGCGTACGGCGCGGCACCAGAGCGGCGCAGGCGACGGCGGCGAGGACGACGCCGGGCCACCAGGGGACGGCGGGCTCCTGGCCGGGAAAGGTGATCAGGCTGCCCGGGAAGGAGCAGGCGAAGAGGGCGACGGCGAGCAGGGCGTCGGTGGGGCGGGGGCGGAGTTCGACGGGTCTGGGGGGTGGGGAGCTCATGGAGTGGGGTCCTGTCGGGCGTCCTTGGTTGCTTGAGTTAGGCAAGCATATTAGATCTTGCTTGAGTCAGGCAAGCATCTGTACTGTAGGGAAATGCCGATACCCCCCTCCCCACCCCCGCCCCCATCCCCGGTCTTCCCGGTCTCCCCGGCCTCCCCGGCCTCCACGGACGTCATCGCGATCGAGCAGTCCCTGACCCGCATCACCTACCTGGCGGGCCGCGCCCGCCAGCATGAGCGGTTGATGTCCCTGGCCGGATTCCCCCTCGACCGGGCCGCCGTCGCGATCCTGCGCCACCTCGCCGAGGACGAGATGCTCCGCCCCGGCGTCCTGGCCGTCCGCCTCTCCGTGGAGGCCTCCCACGTCACCCGCCAGCTCAGGCAACTGGAGAAGGCCGGCTACGTCACCCGCGTCCCCGACCCGGAGGACCGCCGCGCCCAGCTGATCCGCCTCACCGACACCGGCCGCACCGCCGTCCACCGCATCCGCGCGGCGGGCCTGCGCGGCATGGAGGCGGCCCTCGCCGACTGGAAACCGGAGGACCTCCACCGCCTGGCCTCGCTCTTCCAACGTCTGGTGAGCGACTTCGTGATCCATGCGGAGGCGGCGGTGGAGGGGGCCTGAGAGGTTCACGTCCGGTCGCCGAGGGGAGCAAGCCGGTACTGGGCCGAATCGGGGGGGTGATGGCCGTGGGACCGCACGAGTGGCCCGAGGGCCGCGTGGCCGACCAGGAGGCCGCGCGAAAGCGCTACGAGCACGATATGCGGGCCACCCGGGGAGCGATCCGCGAGCTGTTCAGAGCCGAGCCGTCCGACGCCCACCTCGGCCTCGGGATCGTCCTCTTCGTGAGCGTGCTGGTGGGCGTGCTCGCCGCCCCGACGACCGGCGCCCTGGTGTCCGGCCCCTTCGCCGCGCTGTTCCTGCTGACCCTGGTGGTGATGTGGCTGCGCGGCATCCGGGGCTGGGAGGCGGCACGCCGGGCGTACCTGTTCACGTTCGGGTGGGCGCAGTGGATCTAGCCGCCGAGGAAGGAGGCCAGGCCGTCCAGGAGTCTGTCCACCTCGGTGGGGGTGTTGTACGGGGCCAGGCCGACGCGTAGGGCGGGGTCCTGGAGTTTCAGGGCGGTGAAGGGCTCGTACGCGTAGAAGGAGCCGGCGGGGGCCAGGACGTCGCGGGTGGCCAGGTGCCGCTGGGCCTCGCGGGCGTCGCGGCCTTCGAGGGTCATCAGGAGGGTCGGGGTGCGGTCGGCCGCGACCGAGTGCACGGTGACGGCGTCCCCCAGGGCCCGCAGACCCTCCTCCAGCCGGGTGCGCAGCACCTGCTCGTGCTCGTGCAGGGCGCCCAGCGAACGGGCCAGCCGCTCCCGGCGCGTGGTTCCCGTCCCCGGGTCGAGCGTGGCGAGGAAGTCCACGGCGGCGGTGGCGCCCGCCAGGATCTCGTAGGGCAGGGTGCCGAACTCGAAGCGCTCCGGCACGGTGTCGGGGGACGGCAGGAGCTTGTCCGGGCGGAGCGACTCGAGGAACTCGGGCGCTCCCGCGAGCACCCCGCAGTGCGGTCCGAGGAACTTGTACGGCGAGCAGACGAACAGGTCGGCGCCGAGGGCGGGTACGTCCACCAGGTGGTGAGCGGCGTAGTGCACGCCGTCGACGTAGACCAGCGCACCGGCCTCGTGCGCGAGATCGGCGATGCGGCGGACGGGCGGCTTGGTGCCCAGTACGTTCGAGGCCGCCGTGACCGCGACCAGCCGGGTTCGGGGCGACAGCGCCCGCTCGTACGAGGCGAGGTCCAGCTCCGCTGTCCCGGCGTCGATCTCGATCCAGCGGACGGTCACTCCGGCGCGCTCGGCGGCCTGTACCCAGGGGCGGACGTTGCAGTCGTGGTCGAGCCGGCTGAGGACGATCTCGTCGCCGGCCCGCCAGTCCTTGGCCAGGTGGCGGGAGAAGTCGTAGGTGAGCTGGGTGGCGCTGCGTCCGTGGACGACGCCGTTCGCGGGTAGGGCGAGCAGATCGGCGTAGGCGGCGCGGAACTCCGCGACGGCGCGCTCGGCGTTGAGCTCGGACGGGCTGACGGTCCCCCGGTTGGAGAGCGGGCCGGTCAGTGTCGCGGCGATGGCGTCGGCGACGGGGCGGGGGGTCTGGGTGCCGCCCGGGCCGTCGAAGAAGGCGAGGCCCCCGTCGAGGGAGGGGAAGTGGGCCCGGAGGGCGGTCAGGTCGATGGCCATGGCCTCGGCTTTCGGGAGACGGCGGGCTTTCGGCGGGCTTTCTGGCACTCTGGCACCCGGTCGCGAGACACGTAAAGCGATGGATCACGAAGGTAGAGTTCACGGTTCATGAAGCGCCAGCCGGATCTGAAGCTCCTGTCCACCTTCCTGGCCGTGGTGGACCGCGGCTCCATGGCGGAGGCGGCGGCAGCCCTCGGTTACGTACCCTCCGCCGTGTCCCAGCACATCGCCGCGCTGGAGCGGGACATGGGCGTCGAGCTGATCGTCCGCCGCCCGGGCAGCAGGCTGATCCTGACGGCGGCGGGGCGTTCCCTCGCGCGGGCGGCGGAGACGCTCTTCGAGGCGACGGCGCGCTTCCAGGACGCCGCCGACGGCATCGCGAACCGGGACATCGCCGAACTGCGCGTCGGCGCCTACCCCAGCGCGATGAGCCATCTGCTTCCCGACGTGCTGGCCGCGCTACGGCCCCGTGTCCGGGGCGCCCGCATCCGTCTCGTCATCGTGGAGACGCACGAGGGGCTGCCGAGGGTCACCTCGGGGGACCTGGATGTCCTCATCGCCTACCGCTATCTGCCCGAGGACCCACCGGCCCCTTCCGACGACTGGACCGTCACGCCCCTGGGGCATGAGCCGCTGCTCCTCGTCGCGGGCCCGCGCCCGGACGGCCGCCGGTGGGAACTGGCGGACTGCCTCGGCATGGAATGGACCTCGGGCCACGCCCGCAGCCCCGACCGGCGGCTGCTGCGGCGCTGGGCCGGAGAGCTGGGGATCTCCCCCGAGGTGACCCTGGAGACCGAGGACCTGCACAGCATGCTGGCGATGATCGGAGCGGGACTGGCGGTGGGCCTGATCCCGGCCACGCTTCTGCGCGGCGCGAGCGACCGCCCCCGGGACGAACGGGTCGAACAGGTCGCACTGCCGCCCGAGGCCGCCCCCCTCCACCGCGAGATCCTCGCCGTGAGCAGACCGGGCGCCCGCCCTCCGGTCGTCGACGAACTGATCACCCGGCTGACCGACGCGCTGGCCACGGCGCGCGTCCCGTCGTAGGGGGTGGGAGCCCGCCGCGAGCAGTTCCGGGTACGGCTCCGTCGAATCCGGCAGCGACGACTTCGCCGAAGAGCCGCGCCCTGCCTCACAGCCTCACCGAAAGATTCCCCACGGTGGCAGTTATGGTCAGCTGGTCAGCTCGCTACCGATCGCGTGCAGGTACGCGGCCATGGTCGAGGTGTCCAGGCGGGCGAGGCCCCTCTCGATCTGGCTGATCCGCCCCTGGGTGACCCCCATGGCCTTGGCGACCTGCACCTGGGTGAAGCCTTGCGCCTTACGGAGAGCAGCCAGTTCATGGCCCCGCTCGGCGTCTACCATCTCCGCCTTGATGGCGTCGATGCGCTCACGCTTCTCGGGGGTGACGTCGGCCGTCAGGTCGGCCATCGTGCCGAGTTTCATCTGCCTCGTCCCTCCTTCAGGGGCGGTGGCCTGTGGCCAGGAGGTGGGAGCTCGACGCGAGCAGTTCCGGGTAGGGCTCTGCCATGCGGGCCGCTGTCAGAACCGAGTCGAACAACCCGGATTCGTGGAACGACATGCCGGTGTTGCGTTCTGCCGCCGCGAGCAGGGCCCAGGCCGGGCCCTCGATGCCGAGAATCTCCGCGTCGTCGAATCCGGCAGTGGCGACTTCCTCGCGGAGTTGCTCGCCGCTGTGGAAGTAGGCGGCGGTGAAGGCCTTCTTCCCGTCGTGGATCTGGGAGGCGAGGATCCCGCCGATGCTCCTCCGTATCGGTTCCTTGTGGAGATGCGCGAACGCGGTGTGCTCGAACAGGCTGGCGTACCGGTTGATGCCCGCTGCCGCGAGGAGACCGTGCGGCCGGAGCACACGACGGGCCTCGGCGAGTGCGCGGTCGCGGTCGGAACGCTCAGTGAGGTGGTACAGGGGCCCCAGCATGAGCACGACATCGTACGAGCCGTCCTCTGCCGTGAGATGACGGGCGTCGCCGAGTTCGGTCGTGGCACCGGTCTGCTCGGCCTGCTCGATGTGCCGGGGTACGGGGTCGACGAGATGCACGGTGTAGCCGTCCTCGACGAGCCAGCGAGCGTGGGTGCCGGGCCCACCGCCCACGTCGAGGATTCTGGCCGGTGCCGGGGGGAGCCGGCGGCGCAGCAGCTCCTGTGTGCGCACCATCTCCAGCCGTCCCTCGGCCGTGCTGCTCAGCCGGTCCGCCTCGTTGATGGTCTCGCTGTAGAACCTCAAGATCTCGGGGGCTACCACGGGGCTCGTCATGCGGGCATTCTGGTGCCTTACCGGTGGACCAGTCCAGTGATCGGAACTAAGCACATGCCACTGCTGAAGTACGAGCAGATTGCCGAGGATCTGCGCATCCGCATCGCCAACGGTGAGTTCGGCCCCGGCGATCTGCTGCCCTCGGGCCGTGACCTGGCCGAGCAGTGGAGTGTGTCGCGGGCCACGGTCGTCAAGGCCTACGACGTGCTCCGCAATGACGGTGTGGTGGTGGCTCGGCAGGGTGCTGGATTCACCGTTGTGGAATTCCCTGTTGCCCGGCCTGCGGGTGGGCGGCGCGCCGGCACGGCCCGTGTTGCGGGAGGTGCGCCCTTCCGGAGACTCGGGACGCCCGACTGGGCTGTGCCGCCGGAGCGTGTGGTCGGCGTACTCGGCTTGGAGCCGGGCGAGACCGCACTGCGCCGGATGCGCATGGTGCTTCTGGAAGATGGTTCGCCGGGAACCCTTGTGACCGCCTGGTTCCCGGCCGAAGTCGCGAATCTGGCCCCGAGGCTCTCGCTGCCGGGCCCCATCCCGGAAGGCACCACGCATCATGTGCGGCGCGAGACGGGCCGGTCGCCGGTCGAGGGCGTCGACATCACGACGGTACGCCTGGCCGACGAGGAGGAGTCGCGACTGCTTGAGGTCGAGCGCCCCGAGGCCGTCGCTGTCGTGCTGCACGTGGCCTACGACGGGGAGCGGCGTTCTTTGGTCTGCGAGGAAGGTGTTACGCCGTCTCGTGTCTTCGAGCAGAGCGACAGTTACCCGATGGGGTAGTAACTCCCCGAGGCACTTGACTGGACCGGTCCACCGGTCCAGTCTCTTTTTGTGCCCGCACCCGGCTGCCGCACAAGCGGCTGCCGCTGCCTGGCTGCTGAAAGAGAAACCCCGGCGACCGCGCGAACGGCCCCGGGGACGGCCAACGCTTCTAGGGAGCGTCGACATGAAGAACGCTACAACCCCCACCCCGGAAAGCCCGCGCGCCGGTGGTGGGATGACGATCCGCGTCTACACCGTGGACCGCTACGGCAGGGTCACTCACGATCGAGGTATGCGTGTCGTGGCCCGTGAGGCGGCGCCGTTGCCTCCGGTGCAGGACATCGCGTTCGCCCGGTGCGGATGTCCGAGGTGCTGTCCGGCGGTGGCACGGTGAGCGACACCCCAACTTCTCAGCTCGAAGCCGCCCTTGGGGCACATCGCTCCACGATGCGTGTCGCGGCCACCTGGTTCCTCGCTCAGACGACATTGCCGCGCCATCAGACCGTGAAGCTCTTCGGTGACGACTTCAGCGCTCACCTGGGTCAACTGATCCCACAGATCGAGCGGTTGGCGGAGCAGCGTGCCAAGGGTGATGCGCAGGCGATGGTCGCTCTGGCTGGCGTTGGTGAGGCCCGGCGGCGGCTCGGTCTCGCCGAGCGGCCGGGGCTCAGCGGTGAGGTCGAGCGTGTGAAGCGGCTCGCGCGGTCCGTCGTCGCCCTCCGCGATCACTATGACGCGCTCACCGGCGTCCGGATGTGCGTCGCCTGCGACCAGGTGATCGACGAGGGCGACGAGACTCTGCCGTACGGGCGGGCCGGGGCGGTCGGTGATGGCGGACGTGTCCATGGCCGCTGCGTCAATACCTCACGGCACCAGCCCTGTTGACGACCGCCTTGCCCCGGCGCGACGGGCCCCACGGCGACCGCAGGGTCAGGGTCGCATCCACCGACGAACCGCAGAGGTTATGGCTGCCCGCTGCTGCGGGACCGCGCCCTGCCGGAAGGACGAAAACTCGGGCAACTATAAACATTGCTTGAGTTACGCAAGGAGATCTCCTGCGGGTTCGCTCCGTCTGTCGCACCTCCTTCTTGCGAGGATGCCTCGGTGTTCACGCCGGGGTGGGGGTACCTCCCGCTTGCGGGGGGAGAACCGCATCCCGGTGCTGCGGCGCGGAGCGCCGCCGCTCCTGGTCCGTGGGCGCGGAGCGCCCGCATGGCTGCCGGCGGAGCGGGGGGAATGCGAACACGTGTGCCGGTGATCGCTGGTTGGGGTGGTGATCGCGGGATCGGGGTACGGGCGTGCGGCTGTCGCACATACGGTCCATCACGAGGCGTCAACGGGCCGCGGACTCTCGGGCCGAGGGCCGCGGAGGGGGTGAAGGCATGGCGGGAGTGGAGGCGGTCACAGAGGAAGCCGGGCATGCCCGGTGGACGTTCCGCCTACGTGTGTCGTCCACCGCACGCGCCGCGCTGGAGGCGGAGTGGGGCCGGTGCCGGTGGGTGTGGAACGAGTCGGTGGCCAAGTCCCGGCAGGTCCACGCCCGCAACCAGACCCGGCCCGAGGGCGCTGACAAGGAAACCTGCGGGCCGGCCCAGCTCGACAGGATGCTGACCGGGGCCCGCGCCCGTACTCCGTGGCTGCGTGAGGGCAGCTCGGTGCCGCAGCAGCAGATCATCCGCGACTTCGGCAAGTCCAGGGCGAAGGCGCACAAGGACATCCGCGAGCGCCTCCCGCAGCGGCAACGGGCCGGGATGCCCGGGTGGAAGAAGAAGCGCGAAGCGCTGCCGAGCCTGAACTACACCAAGCGCGGGTTCCGTCTGAAGGATGGCCGTCTGCACCTGGCCGGGGCATCGTCCTGACCCCGGTGTGGTCACGGGAGCTGCCCGCCGAACCCTCCTCGGTACGCGTGTACCAGGACACGCTGGGGCACTGGTACGCGAGCTTCGTCGTCCCTGCCGAGGTGCAGCCGCTGCCTCGGACCGGCCGGGTGATCGGCATCGACTGGGGCGTGAAGGAGACCGCGACCACCACCTCCGACGCCCACGACCTCCCGCATGCGCAGCACGGGAAGAAGGCCCGGACCAGGCTGTCGCGGTACGACCGCATGATGGCCCGCCGGAAACCGAAGAAGGGGCAGGCCGGATCGAGGGGCTACCGGGAGGCGAGGAAGCGGCGGGCGAAGACCTACGCGAAGATCGCCCGGCAGCGTCAGGACACCGGCCGTAAATGGGCCAAGCGCGTGGTCCGTGACCACGACGCCCTGGCGGTGGAGGACTTCCGCCCGAAGTTCCTCGCGAAGTCGACCATGGCC
>NZ_JBLRVZ010000061.1:0-39524 GCF_048159505.1 Streptomyces sp. T028 | reverse complement strand
GGACGGTCAGATCATCGAGTCGCGCGACTACATCGACCCGATCCGTACGTACACGGCACGC
Organism: Streptomyces sp. T028; assembly: GCF_048159505.1. NCBI lineage: Bacteria > Bacillati > Actinomycetota > Actinomycetes > Kitasatosporales > Streptomycetaceae > Streptomyces > Streptomyces sp. T028. Next base: position 39,463 of record NZ_JBLRVZ010000061.1, on the reverse strand, counting down.
GGGGACCTTGACCGCCTCATCGCGTCGTTGCGCCAGGGCGTTTCCTGACCCCGCGCTTTCCGACGTGGGCTGTCCAAGAGATGACCAGAAAACACGGAAAGCGCGCACGCCTGGACGCGGCTCGGCGGGGGTTGAGCCATGGACTTCTTCATCGGCGAGGTCACGCGTGACCATGTGGACATCGACTGGTCCGCCTGGGCGGAGGATGCTCCTGCTCTGACCGGCGGCCTGCTGCGTTCCGGCTATGAGCCGCTGTCCGGGCCGCCTGCGGACCAGCAGCTTGTTTTCTGCAGGCAGGGCGTGGAGTTCAGCTTCGCTCTCTTGAGCAAGGACCGGTTCGGGCGCGTTGTAGTTGCTGGCGGTCCCTGGGCTGGGGAGGTGTGGCCGGAGGGCATGCTCGATGCTCCTGTTGGCCGTATCGGGGCGGTGCCGGATCATCAGTCCGCGTGCCCAGATCGAGATCAAGCAGATGATGCCAGTCTGGGTTCCGGTCGGCCCCGCCGCAGGAAGGACACGGAGGACATCACCCGGCTGGAAGCGGCCTCGCGGGAACAGGGCACCCGCCCGGCATGAGGGCGTGAACACGCGTGCAGCCGCTAGCGTCTGCACGTTGCAGAACGGGTCCGGGCCGTGATCCACAACTTCAGTGCCGACGGCTTCGAGGCGCTCTACCCGACGTACAAGGGCGGTCGTACCCGAGGAAGGCGAGCCCAAAGTCGTCTTATGCCTGGATGAGTTCGGCCCGTTCAACCTGCCCCACCCCGCCCTGCATGGACTACAGACCGACCGGAAAAGTCTCCGTGAGCGGTGACGACGACGCCGAACTGCGCGGCTACTGGGAGAAGCTGTCCGTCGGCGCATCACCCAGCCCAGGTCCTGACGGACGTCAGCCGGCTCCCCCTCGGCCGCCTTGATCATCGGGGCTTCGGCTCGCCCGGTTCACCCAGTGTTCTGGCTATCAGATCGGTGTCGCAGTACTCGGTGAGCGCTTGCAGCTTTCCGTCATTGATGTGGCAAACCCAGCAGTACGTGTTGTTGTAGGGCTTCCCACCGGTGGTGGTGGCGCGGCCGCTGCACTCCACCACCACGTGGTCGCCGGCGGCGATGAAACGTCGCGCGGTGTTCGTGTACGTATCTGCGAACTGGGCGAGGAGCGGACGAAAGAGTTCGTTGAGGACGGCCTGCTTGCCCTCGTACGTCCCTGACCATTTCGTCGTGCCGATGATCGTCCAGCGGAAGTCGTCGGCGAGGCTCTCGGCGAGGGGGCGGCCGTCCCCCTCGGCCAGCCCGGCGCATATGCGCCGCATCAGTTGCGTGTTCTCGGTCTCACCCATGACTGCTCCGTCACCTCGCCCCTCAAAGGTCTGGCCTGTTATTCAACAGGCTGCGGTGCTGTCTCGGGCTGCGATCTCTAGCCATCCACCTCGTACTGGCCGACCTCCAGGAACCAGCGCAGTTCCTCGGGGGTGCCGTCGATCGCGGCCTCCGCCGCCGCGCGGAGGGCGGGGCTGATGTCGGTGCGGGCGAGGATCTTCGCGATGGCGACCCGGTCGTCCTCGGCCTGGGCGAGGCGGTAGCCGGTCGCCAGGAAGGCGATCCGGTCCTCGACGGTGCCCTCGATGGCCTCCGTGGCCTCCCGGTAGACGGCCCTGCCGCTGTCGGGGTCGGCGAGGATCCGGAAGATCGCCACCATGTTGTCCTCGTCCTGGGCGAGCACGATGCCCGTCTTCAGGAAGGCGCGCATGTCGTCGACGGTGCCGTCGAGCGCCTCCTGGGCCTCCCTGCGCACCGCCTTGCCCGTGCTCTCGTCGGCGAGGATCCGCGCGATCGCGATCCGGAGCTCGTCCTCCGTCATCGAGTCGTACGGCGAATCCGCCTCGGCGGCGGTCGATGCGGACGCCGTGACGGCCGCGGTGGCCGCGAAGGACGGCGAGGCGAGCAGCAGGGCCGGGGTCAGCGCGCCCACGGCGAGGGCCAGCGCCGCACGGGTAGCTCTCATTGTCGTACCCCCATGATTGATTGGCTTCGTGCCGACGGGAAGATCCTCCAGAATCGAACACCGCCGCGCACTGTGCGGACCGGGCAACCTTGTCCGCCGGTTCGTTGCCGGAACACGAACGCGGGGGGCGAGCGTGACGGGGGAGATTCCCGTGCAGTACCTGGACGGCTACACCCTGCTCCTCGCGGAGGCCACGGCCACCGGCCGGCGGCTCACCCGGGAGGAGCTGGAGTCCCGGCGCGCCCTCGGCGAGCGCGCCGCCGACGCCGGTCACGGTCTGCGCGCCCTGGTCAGCGCCCATCTGGCCGCCGCCCGCTCGGTCCGCCCCGGCTCCACCGGCTCCACCGGATCCAACGGATCCAACGGATCCAACGACAGCGTCCTGGCCGCCGTGCAGCAGGTGATCGACGCGCTGGCCGAGGGATACGAGCGCGCCCAGCGGCTGGCCGTACGGCGGGAGGAGGCGGCGCGTCGGGAGTTCATCGACGACCTGCTCTACGGCCGGAGCGACCTGGGCCGTCTCGCGCAGCGCGCCGAACGCTTCGGTCTGCGGCTGTCGCACACCCACGCCGTCGCCGTCGCCCAGGGCCCGGCCGCCTACGACGAGGGCGACCCGGTGCCCCGGCGGGTGGAGCGCGCGCTGCTCGCCCGGTTCGGCGACCGCGAGGTGCTGCTACCACCAAGGACGGTCTGCTGGTGTGTGTCGCCCCCGGCCATCGGGACGAGATCCTGCCCGTCTTCGCGCGGCAGGCGCGGACCGCGACCGGTGGCGGGCGGGTGGCGATCGGGCGGCCGCAGCCCGGCCCCGGCGGGGTCGTCCAGTCCTACGAGGAGGCTCGGGGCTCCCTCGAACTCGCCGAGCGGCTGGGGCTTGGCGACCCGGTGCTGCGCGCCGCCGACCTGCTCGTCTACACCGTCCTGACTCGCGACCGGCAGGCCATGGCCGACCTCGTGCAGGCCGTCCTCGGCCCGCTGACCACCGCCCGCGGCGGCGCCGAGCCCCAACTGGCCACGCTCACCGCCTACTTCGACTCCGGCTGTGTCGCCGCGCAGGCCGCCCGCCGGTTATCGCTGAGCGTGCGCGCCCTGACATACCGGCTGGAACGCATCCACCAGCGCACCGGCGTCAACCCCGCCGACCCCGCGCACCGCTACACCCTGCAGACCGCTGTCATCGGCGCCCGCCTGCTCGACTGGCCGGCCCGGCCCCTCTGGCCACACAGACACCCACCTGTCGGAAAATCGACGGTATGAGGATCTCGCAGCGCGCCCAGGCCATAGCCCCCTTCTACGCGATGGAGTTCGGCAAGCAGGCCGCCGAACTGGAGGCGGCGGGCCACCACGTGGTCAAACTCAGCCTGGGCGAGCCCGACTTCGGCGCCCCGCCCGCCGTCCTGGAGGCGATGCGCGCGGCCATGGACGGCACGCCGATGACCTACACGGCGGCCCTCGGCCTCCCCGCGCTGCGCCAGGCCATCGCCCGCTTCTACGCCGAGAAGCACGGCGTGGAGGTCGATCCGGCCCGGGTGGCCGTGACCGCGGGCGCCTCCGCCGCCCTCGTGCTGGCCACCGCCGCCCTGGTCGACCCCGGCGACGAGGTACTGATCGCGGACCCCTCCTACCCCTGCAACCGCCAGATCATGGAGAGCTTCGGCGCCGACGTCACCCTGGTCCCGACCACCCCGGCCTCCCGCTTCCAGCTGGACACGGCGTCCGTACGGTCGTACTGGACGGACCGCACCCGCGGCGTCATGATCGCCACCCCCTCGAACCCGACCGGCACCTCGGTCCCGGCGGACGAACTGGAGTCGCTCTGCGCCCTCGCCCGCGAGCGCGGGGCGTGGCGGCTGGTCGACGAGATCTACCTCGACCTCGGCGACCACGACGACCGGGGCCGCCCGCCGGGCAGCGCCCTCGCGCACGACCCCGACGCCGTCGTCGTCAACAGCTTCTCGAAGTACTTCGGCATGACCGGCTGGCGGCTCGGCTGGTGCGTGGTCCCCGAAACCCTCGTCCCCGCGCTGGAGCGCCTCGCCCAGAACTACTTCCTGTGCGCCTCCGCCCCGGCCCAGCACGCCGCCCTGGCCTGCTTCACCCCGGAGTCCCTCGCCGTGGCCGAGGCCCGCCGGGTGGAGTTCGCCGAGCGGCGCGCGCTCGTCCTGGACGGCCTGGACCGCATCGGCCTGCCCGTGCCCGTCCCTCCCGACGGCGCGTTCTACGCCTACTTCGACGTCAGCGGCACCGGCCTGACCTCCTGGGAGTTCTGCGCCCGCGCCCTGCGCGAGGCCCACGTGGCGCTCACCCCGGGCCGCGACTTCGGCGTGGGCACGGCCGACACCCACGTACGGCTGTCGTACGCGGCGTCGGCCGACGAACTGAGCGAGGGCATCGCCCGGCTGGGCAAGTTCACGGCCGCCCTGGGGACCTCTGCCTGATCCACCCGCGTCCCCCGGCCTGATCCAGGCCTGATCCAGGCCTAATCCACCTGCGTCCCCCGGGACCGCCGTGCAGAATGCGCGCCATGGCACCCACACACGACACCCCGCACCTCACGCACATAGCCGCACCGGAGGGCGTCGCCCCCGGCACCGGCTACACCCATGTGGTCATGGGGACCGGGCGGCTGGTGGCGGTCTCCGGGCAGATCGCCCTCGACGCCGTCGGCAAGGTGGTCGGCGAGGGCGACCCGGCCGCGCAGGCCCTCCAGGTCTTCGAGAACCTCCGCCGCTGTCTGGCCGCGGCGGGCGCCGGCTTCGAGAACGTCGTGAAGTTCACGTTCTACGTCACCGACGTCGCCCACCTGCCCGCCGTACGCGAGGCACGCGACCGCTACATCGACGTCGAGCGCCCGCCCGCCAGCACCGCCGTCCAGGTCGCGGCCCTGTTCCGCCCCGAACTGCTCCTGGAGGTGGAGGCCCTGGCCCTGCTCCCCGAGTAGCCCGGGGAGTTGTGTGCGCTCAGTCTCAGCGACACGCCGCATGCACGGCGTGTTTCCGGCGTGTCGCTGAGACTCGATCACCACTTGTCGCAGCCAGGTGGTCACACCCCCCGCCCCCCGCCTAGGCCGGTGCGGGGCCCCGCGCGTCGGCGCCGAGGGCCCGCAGGACGAACGGCAGGAGCCGGTCCGCCCCCGCCCTCGCGGCCTTCGCGTCCACCCGCTCGGGCAGCCTCGGCGTGATCAGGAAGTGGCTCAGCATCGGCCCTACGACGAGGTCGCCGAGCATCTCCAGGTCCTCGACCGGCGGAATCTCCCCCCGCTCCGCCGCCCGCCCCACCGCCTCCTCCACCCGGCGCCGTACCGGCACCAGGAAGCTGGTCGCGAGGGCTTCGGCGAGGGCGTCGTTGTGGGCGGCCTCGCCGATGAGGGCGCGCATCAGCCTCCCGCTCTCCCCGGTCAGGCTCGCGGCCTTGTCCCTCAGCAGGGTCCGCAGGTCCCCTTCGAGGCTGCCGGTGTCGGGCTGCTTCACCAGGTCCTCGGCGCGGGTCGTGGCAGCCGCGATCACCAGCTCCTCCTTCGAGGACCAGCGGCGGTAGAGCGTCGCGGTGGAGACCCCGGCCCGGGCCGCCACCGCACCGGTGGTCAGCCCGCCGTACCCGCTCTCGGCCAGCACGGCGAGGGTGGCCTCCAGCAGGGCGCGGTCCCGCCCTGCGTCACGGGGGCGGCCCCGCCGGGGCGGACCGCCGCCGGGCCCGGCGTCAGGCATCGGCCAGGCCCGGCAGATGCTCGGCCAGGTGCATGGCGTGCAGCCGCTCGTACTCCGCGTGCGTGCAGCCGCCGTACGCCGGGTGGAGCGGATGCGGCCCGGTGTGGGCGGTGAAGAGGGTGACCGCGTCGGCGAGCCGTGCCGCCGCCTCGGCGGCCGGGAGCGCCGGGTCGAGGGGCGGGGCGCCGTCGAGTTCCGCGTCGAGGGAGTGCCTGGTGGCGCCCCGGCGCAGGAAGAGGCGTTTGGCGAGGGTCCCGGCGGTGGCCCGGAAGAGGGCCGGCTTCAGCCGGGGGTATCCGGTCACCGAGTAGCGGACGGTCTGGGCGCAGTGCTGCAGCGTCTGGGAGAGGTTCCAGGAGCTGCCCGGTGCGAGGAGGTCGCCTTCGGGCCGGTCGAGGGACGCGGGCAGCAGCTCGGCGAGCCGGGTGAGGGGGGCGAGCGGGGCGGCGGTGGGCATGGCGGCAGTATACGCAATACGAAACGAAAGGCTTTCGTTTCGTATTGCGTATAGGGTGGCCGCATGCCGACGCCCCCGATCCACCGCCCCCAGCCCCAGGCCCCCGCCCCCGCGCCCACCCTCACCCCCGCCCCGGACGAGACCGTCTCCCGCCTGCGCGCCGCCTTCCTCACCGGCCGTACCCGCCCCGCCGCCTGGCGCAAGGACCAACTACGCGCGCTGCGCACCCTCTTGATCGAGCATCAGGAGGAGTTCGCCGCCGCCCTCCACGCCGACCTCGGCAAGAGCGGCACCGAGGCCCACCTCACCGAGACGGGTTTCGTCGTCAACGAGATCGACCACACCCTGCGCCACCTGGACCGCTGGCTGCGCCCCCGCCGCGTCCCCGTCCCCCTCTCGCTCGCCCCGGCACGCGCCCGGACCGTACGGGAACCGCTGGGCACGGTCCTGATCATCAGTCCCTGGAACTACCCCTTGATGCTGGCGCTCGCGCCCCTGGTCGGCGCCCTCGCCGCGGGCAACTGCGCGGTGATCAAGCCCAGCGAACTCGCTCCCGCGACCTCGGCCCTGCTCGCCGACCGGCTGCCCCGGGCCCTCGACCCCGAGGCCGTGGCGGTCGTCGAGGGCGCGGTACCGGAGACGACGGCGCTGCTGGAGCAGCCGTTCGACCACATCTTCTACACCGGCAACGGCACCGTGGGCCGCGTCGTGATGGCCGCCGCGGCCCGTCGGCTCACCCCGGTCACCCTGGAACTCGGCGGCAAGTCCCCCGCCGTGGTCGAGCCGGGCGCCGACCTCAGGGCCGCCGCCCGCCGTATCGCCTGGGGCAAGTTCATGAACGCGGGCCAGTCCTGCACCGCCCCCGACTACGTCCTCGCGATCGGCGACACGGCCCCCGCCCTGGAACGGCACCTCACCACCGCGATCCGCGAGATGTACGGCACCGATCCGGCGGCGAGCGCCGACTACGGCCAGGTCGTCAACGACCGCCACTTCGACCGCCTGCTGGCCCTGCTCGAAGACCGTGAGGGAGGCGGCGGGAACGGGCTCGGCGGCGCCCGCCTGGTCACCGGCGGCGAACACGACCGTACGACCCGCTATCTCGCCCCCACCGTCCTCGCGGACGTCGCCCCGGACGCGCCCGTGATGCGCGAGGAGATCTTCGGCCCGATCCTGCCGATCGTCCGCGTCCCCGACCTGGACGCGGCGATCGCGTTCATCACCGCCCGGGACAAGCCCCTCGCCCTGTACGGCTTCACCGCCTCGGGCCGGACCAAGCGCCGGCTCGCCACGGAGACCTCCTCCGGCGCCCTCGCCTTCGGCGTCCCGAACGCCCATCTCAGCGTGCCCGGCCTGCCCTTCGGCGGCGTCGGCGAGAGCGGCCTCGGCAGCTACCACGGGGCGCACTCGATCGACACGTTCAGCCACACCAAGGCCGTCCTGGACAAGCCCCTCTTGCTGGACCCCCTCAGGGCGGTCTACCCGCCGTACACCCGCACGAAGGACCGCCTCCTGCGCAGGTTCCTCTGAGGGCACACCAGGCACACCGTGTGATCTCAGTCGAGGCAGAACTCGTTGCCCTCGATGTCCCGCATCACGATGCACGACTCGTTTTCCTCATCGGCGAGGAGGACCCGCTCGCACACCGCGCCGAGCTCGACCAGTCGTGCGCGTTCGGCCTGCAGCGTGGCCAGGCGCTCCGCACCCACGAGCCCGGTGCCGACCCGCACGCAGAGGTGCACCCGGTTCTTGACGACCTTCCCCTCGGGAACGCGCTGGAAGAACAGGCGCGGACCGACGCCCGAGGGATCGGCGCAGGCGAACCACGCACCCTGGTTCTCGGGCGGCAGCGAGCGACCGTAGTCGTCCCAGGTGGCGAAGCCCGCCGGGGGCGGCGGTACGACGTACCCCAACACCTCGCACCAGAAACGAGCGACGCGCTCGGGTTCCGCGCAGTCGAAGGTGACCTGGAACTGCTTGACCGATGACATCGGATCACCGTAACAGGGGCCCCGGGACCCTGATCTAGCATCACCCCCATGCGCCTACGACGGAGTCATGACAAGGCCGCCGCACTCCTCGCCGCCCTCCCCCGCGATCCCCGGGCCGACGCGTACCCGATGCCGACCGTGCCCCACGGCTGGTACGCCGTGCTCCGCTCCGCCCAGCTCCGCCCCGGCAAGGTCGTCAGCCTGCACTACTTCGGACGGGCGCTGATCGCCTTCCGGGGGACCGACGGGCAGGCGGGCGTACGGGACGCCCACTGCCCCCACTACGGCGCACACCTCGGCGCCGGCGGGAAGGTCGTCGACGGCACGGTGGAGTGCCCCTTCCACGGCTGGCGGTTCGGGACCGACGGCCGCTGCGTCGAGGCCCCGTTCGCCGTCCGCACCCCCAAGGTCTCCCTCGGCGGCCTCCCGGTGCGCGAGCACAGCGGGCTCGTCTTCGTGTACGCCGGCCCCGACGCCCCGTCCTGGGAGGTGCCCGAGATCCCGGAGACCATCTCCCGCGAGTTCGCCGCCCCCGTCGACGACACCTGCCGGGCCCGCGTCCACATCCAGGAGATGCGTGAGAACATCGTCGACGAGTCCCACTTCCACTTCATCCACGGCCAGGCCGAACCCCCGGTCCAGGACTGGCGGGTGGACGGCCCGTTCGCCGAGGTGCGCGGCCGGATCCGGCGGCGCGTGCTCGGCTGGGACATCGACAACACCTTCGACGCGTTCATGTACGGCCCCGGCGTGATGGTCGTCCGCACCCACGGCCCGGTCCTCTCCGTGACCGCCGTCGCCCTCAGCACGCCCGTCGACGAGCGCACCAGCGAGCTGCGCATGCTCTACTACCTGCGCAAACCGTCCCGCGCCCCGTTCCTGACCCCCGCCCTCAAACTCGTCTTCCGCGCGGAGGCCCTCGGCGAGGTCCGCGAGGAGGTCCACATCTGGGACCACAAGATCCACCAGCCCCGCCCGGTCCTCCTCCCCCACGAACAGGGCATACGCCAACTGCGCCGCTGGTACGCCCAGTTCTACCCGCCGGAGACACCCCGGGCCGCCTCCGTCACCGACCGGTGAGGACGTGCGCCCACGGCTCATCGATGCCGGCCAGACCCAGCACGGCGACGACGTTGTCGAGCATTCCGGCGCCGAACCAGCGCCGCACGATCTCGTCGTCGCCCAGCAGCCGCCGAACGGTGTCGACCTGCTTGGCGTAGCAGCGGCGCACGGCCTCCGCCACCAGCGGCTCACCTGCGGCACAGTTGGCGTGCATGAGGAAACGCAGGATGTCCCGGTCCACGACGAGCGCGGCGTAGGCGCCGCGCGCCGCGTCCAACGCCGCGTCCGCCGCCCCAGCCGTTGCCCCGTCCGTTGCCGCCTCGGGCACCGGCCCGGCCCCGCCCGGCGCCGGCGAGTGAGCGAGCAGCGTTTCGGTCATGACGACGGACACGTGGTCGACCGCCGCGACGAACAGGGCTTCCTTGTTCGGGTACAGGCGATAGAGATACGGCTGGGAGATGCCGACCCGCTCTGCGATCTCGTGCGTCGTCGTACCGTAGAAACCCTTTTGCGCGAAGCAATGGACCGCGGCGGCCATGATGGTCCGACGTCGTTCGTCGCTCTTCGTGCTGGTGCCGGGGGCGGGCATGGGCGTCAGTCAACCACGGCTCCTTTCAGCTGCCAAAAGTCACGCTGAGGTCGTCGGGGTCGGACGGCACGTCGTCGGGTGTGAGCGCCTCGATCGCCAGCAGCGGGTTCCAGTAGTCCAGGTAGTGGGTGATGAGTCCGTTCTCATCGGTCCGGACGACGGAGATGCACTCCTGCTCGTACGGCTTGCCGGTTGGCAGCGCCGTGCCCGTCGAGCGGAATTCGGCGATCGCCAGATTCGGATCGACCGTCTCGTGGAACACGAGGTCGATGAACTCGACGTCGAAGGTCTCGGGGAAGTTGCTCATGTGCGCGAGCAGTGCGTCATGCCCCTTGACCTGCCGGGGCACGCCGGCCGGCGCATACGGGAACTCGATCACCCCGTCCGGGGCGAACAGCTTCACCCACTCGTCGACGAGCCCGGCGGCGGTGAGGCGCAGGTGCTCGGCCACGGCGTGCTGGGCAGGGGTGCGGCGGGTGGTGTCGTCTTCCTTGCCAGTCATCTTCACTCCTCTATTAGTGATTGACCTATAACCTACCACACCGCAGCCCCGAGCGCCTGTTACAAGGTGACCTGGCTGCCTCCCAGGGTCACGATCAGCTTGCCGTCCGAGGCGAAGGACCAGGCGAGGGCGCCGCTGTAGGAGGAGGCGCAGCGGGAGCCGTTCGTGCCGGTCCAGAACTGGTTCGTGCTGTCGGCGTCGCCGATGGTCTTGTCGTTGGAGCCGCTGACGCTGTAGCGGCAGGAGGTGTTGGAGCGGAAGACCGAAGTACCCGCGTCCCAGGAGTAGTTGCGCTGGGCGTTGTCGATGCTGAGGTTGTTCGACACGGCCATGGAGCCCGGGTTGCTGTTGTACGTGAACCCGTGCTTGCCGTTGTGGTAGGCGATGCTGCGCCGCACGACGTGGTTGACGGCGATGTCGTCGCCGCCGAGCTTGTAGCCGTTGCGGTCGCCGTTGGAGTTCACGGTCCCGTCGGAGAGGGTGCCGTTGTTGTAGGAGAGGGAGTCCTCGATGGTGACCGGGCCGATCGCACCCGTGTCCGTCTTCGTGTACAGGTCCCAGCCGTCGTCGATGTTGTTGTGCGCGACGGCGTACCGGAAGACGTTTCCGGTGCCGGTCGTCAGCTTCGCGGCGAAGCCGTCCGCGTCCTCGCCGTCGGAGTCGGCGTTGTCGTGCGACTCGGCGCTCAGGACCAGGTTGTCGGAGGGCCAGTCGGCGGTGGCCGTGGAGGAGGAGATCCGGCCGAGCTGGAGCCCGGTGTCACGGTTGTAGCGGGTGACGGTGCGCTCGATGACGTTGTGGCTGCCGCCGACGTAGATGCCGTTGTCACCGGCACGTTCGACGACCACGCCGTAGACGCGCCAGTACGAGCCGAAGAGCTGGAGCCCCCGGTTGGAGGAACTCTCGCTCTGCGCCGAGAAGTTGAGGACCGGGGTCTCGCCGGGATAGGCGGACAGGGTGGTACGGGCGCTCGCGGTGCCGCTGCTGGTCTGCGGAATCGTCACTGTCGACGAGTAGTTGTACGTCCCTCCGCGCAGGTAGATCGTGCCGCCCGCGGTGACCCGGCTGATCGCCGAGGTGAGGGTGGTCGGCGCGGAGGAGGTGCCGGCCGCGCTGTCGGTGCCGCTGGGCGAGACGTAGATCGCGCCGGTCGTCGGGGGTGTGGTGCCGTCGGCCGTCGTCGCCTCGAGGTAGTCGACGTTGGGCAGCCCGCCCGAGGTCGTGGGGTCGAGACGGATCGTGTTGCTGCCGGCGTCGAGCGACACGGTGAGCGTCTTGGTGACCCAGGTCGACCAGGCGCCGGTGGCCTCGAAGGACGGCGTCTGCACGGTCGTACCGTTGACGACGAGGGAGGCGGGGCGGGCGGTGGTGGTGCCGTTGGCGAAACGGACGTTCAGGGTGGCCGTGCCGGCGGTGGCCGCGTTCACGGTGAACTGGGCGTACGCGCCGGTGGCGTTGGTGCCGTTGCAGAATCCGCTGCCGGAGTAGCCGGTCCAGTCGGAGTCGATGGTGCCGGTGCAGACCGCCGGCGAGGTCTCGGCCTCGTAGCGGACGGTCGCGGCCTGGGCGGGGGTGGCGCCGGCGAGCGCGACGAGCGCGCCCGCCAGCAGGCCGGTGCAGGCCAGGGTGGAGCGCAGTACAGGTCTCATGTGACGCATCGTTGATCTCCATGTCCAGAACGGGCGGGTGCGGGAGCGGATGGAGAAAGCGCTTTCCATGGAAAGCTAGAAGCGTGGCGTGAACTCGTCAATGGACCTGTACATGATTTCTGTTCACATAGATGGACATCTGAGCCTGAGCTCCCGACGTCTCAGCCCCCGGTCGGCACCGACTCCGCCTCGACCGTGCGGCTCGTGCCGTCGGTGAGGGTGACCGTGAACGTGCCGGTGAGCAGGCCGTCCGGCCGCCCGTCGGGCCACCAGGCGGTCCAGCGGCCGTCCTGGAGCGTGGCGCGGGCGGTCTTCCCGTGGTCCCGTACGACGACCTCCTTCACATCGGAACCCGCCGCCCCGACCACATAGTTGAACTCCTCGTCACCGCTCCCCCGGGCTCCGTAGGTGTCCAGGCCGATCCCGTCGGCGGGCAGCGCGGCCACCGGGGAGACACCCATCGCGATCCCCGAGCCGTCCGCCCCGGCCAGGCAGTACGCCGCGTCCGCACCGCGGCTGACGACCATGGAGGCGACGCTGCCCCGGACGTCGGCGTTGGCGACCTCCGGCGTGCCGCTGCCCATGCCCTCCGTCAGCTCCAGGCAGTGCTCGGCGGCCTCGGCCCCCTTCTCGTCGGCGGTCTCCAGCCCCTGGGGCGTACCCGTCCAGCTGGCCAGCTCCGCCGAGGAGAGCGGCCCGCTGCCGCCGAGGCCCGCCAGCCCGCCCGTCACGGCGACGAGAGCCGCACCGGCGGCGAGCGCCCCGGCCAGCGTGAAACCGGCCCGGCGTACGACGGGGCGCCGCAGGAAGGTCGCGGCACCCCCGGTGGGCCGCCCGGTGTCGGCGAGGACCGTCCGCAGCAGGGTCTCCTCCCGGTCGATCTCGGCGGCGGTGGGCTCGGTGCGCGGGGCGGCGTCGAGTGCGGCGAGGCGGGCGAGCAGGTCGTCGCTGTCCATGGCGTTCGTGCTGTTCATGGCCTTCATGGCGGGGCTCCTGTCAGTGGGTCGGGGCGAGGGCCGGCGAGGAAGCGGCCGGGGCGTCGAGCAGTGCGGCCAGCCGGCGTCTGGCCCGGGTCAGACGCATGGCGTAGGCGGCGCGGGTGCAGCCGAGGACCTTCGCGGCGTCCTTGGCGGAGAGCTGCTCCCAGACGTGCAGCGCGAGGACCTCCTGGTCGGCGTCGGCAAGCGACTGCCAGGCCGCGGCGAGGTCCAGCCTGCTGTCGGCGTACGCGGTCGGATCGACCAGCGGAACCCGCGCACCGCCGGGCCCGGTGCCGTACCCGCCCTGCCGCACCCGCACCGCGAGCGCGGACCGCCGCCGCATTCCCCGCCCGGCGTTCAGCATCAGCTTCCGGGCCGTGCCGAACAGCCAGGGCCGCGGATCCTCGGGCACCTCCCGCCGACGGCGCCACGCCGTCAGAAACGTCTCTCCGACGATGTCGTCGACGTTCATCGGATGCGCGCGTCGCCGCACGAACCTCAGCACGTCCTCGTAGTGGGCCCGGTACACCTCTGTGAACCGGTCCTCGTTCTCGATGGGCATGACTTCCTTCCGTCGCGTCTGCCCTTACGTGTCCGGGAGGGGCACAGGTGCAACAGGGGTTCTTGGCGGGACTTTCCGGGGCCCGGGTGTCAGTGGCCGGTGGAAGACTGCCTGCCATGACCGAACCGAACCCGAAAGCGAACCTTCAGGCCTACCTGCAAGACGCGCGGGACACCCTGCTGTGGAAACTCGAAGGGCTCTCCGAGTACGACGTCCGACGCCCGCTCACCCCCACCGGAACGAACCTGTTGGGGCTGGTCAAACACGTCACCGGGGTGGAGCTGGGGTACTTCGGCGACACGTTCGGGCGGCCGTTCTTCACCGAGGGACCGCCGCCCTCGTGGTACAGGGAGGACGCGGAACCCAACGCGGACATGTGGGCCACCGCGGACGAGTCACGCGAGGAGATCGTCGGGCTGTACCGCCGGGCGTGGGAGCACTCCGACGCCACGATCGCGGCACTGAGCCTGGAGTCGACCGGTCACGTCCCGTGGTGGCCGGAGGAGCGGCGGGAGGTGACTCTGCACCGCGTCCTGGTGCACGTGCTCTCCGACACCCAACGGCACGTCGGGCACGCCGACATCGTGCGCGAGCTGATCGACGGAAGCGTCGGACTCCTTCAGGGCCACGACAACATGCCACCGGTGGACAAGGCGGGGTGGGAGACCCACCGGGAGCGGCTGGAGCGCGCGGCGCGGGAGGCGGGCGACGGCTGATCCACCCCGCTCCGCCCGCTCCCTCCATACGGCTATACGGCTATACGGCGTACCCGGCGACGGACGGCCACCGGACGGTCAGCACGACGGACTCCTCCTCGGCGTACCAGGAGTGGTCGACGCCCCGGCCCCAGACGACGTAGTCGCCCTGCTCGGCCAGGAGGACACTGCGCCCGGGAAGCTCGACCCGGAAGCGCCCGCTGATCAGCACCAACAGGGCCGTACGCGCCTCCCCGGTCACCCACTGGGCCCGCTCGTCGCCCTTCGGATGGACGCCCCACTTGATCTCGACGTCCTCACTGTGCCGGGGATCGGAGGCGTCCTTGAAGTGGCCGAGGAGCCAGCCCCGGTCCAGTGCCGCGTCCCTGCCCGCGTTGCCGACGTAGACGGTGTCGTTCATGGGCGGGGACCGTAGCAGTGGACCGGCGACCGGGTGGCGGTGGATCAGACCTTGGTGAAGCAGTAGGTGTAGTCCATGCTGCGGCTGTTGCTGACGAGGATGCCGTAGTCGTACTCCGACCCGCACTCCTCGCCCTCGCCCATCAGCACGTCCTCGGTCTTGTACTCGGCCTCGGAGGAGCCGCAGTCGACGATCGTCGGCACGGGCTCGCCCTTGGGGTCCTTGACCTTGACGCAGTCACCGATGCTCGGGGTGTGCGTGGCGTCCTCGGATGCCTGAGCGGACGCCGAGGCCTCTGCCTTCGCCTTACCGCCGTTGGGATCGGTGTTGTAGTCGTAGACGTAGTAGGCAAGACCGCCGAAGATCGCGATGACGATGACGGCGGACTTCACCATCCGCAGCATCCCGCCCGGCCGGGGCCCTTGGGGCGGCTGCGGCTGAACGTACTGCGGCTGCTGACCATACTGCGGCTGGTGCGGCTGGTGCGGCTGGTTCTGGTACGGCGATGGTGCGGACATGCTTGAGAAGCCCCCGTTGTCGATGAACATGCCGTGGTCAACGCGAAGTTGACGGCGGGAAGGCTATCTTTCGGCCATCGACCAGGTCGAATCCGGACGTAGTGTGTGCGCCCCCTTCACCGTTCCCCCACCCAGCCCACACATCACCCCCCTCCGTCTCACAGCTCGCTGACACCGTGTCACAGGCGCGTGACAGCGGAGTCTTGGATGCGAGACACGACGAACCGACGGGACCCAAGCGATCATCATGATGATCGTAAGAACGCGGTAAACGAGCACAACTACCCAGTGCTCCACGTCCGTTGACCTGGAAGGAAACCCATCATGAACCGTCGTCTGCGCAACGCCATCGCCATCACCGCCGTCTTCGGCGCGAGCCTGCTGATGACCGCGTGCAAGGGGAACATCACGGCGTCGGCGTCGGACGAGGCCCCGTCCGGGACGTCCACCAGCGCGAGCACCACGGGTGGCTCCGGCCAGTCGACCCCGACGGCGTCCACCGGCGGCAAGGGCAGCACGAGCGGCAGCGGCAGCAGCGGTTCGAGCACCTCGGGCGGTTCCGGCTCCGCTTCCGGTTCCGGCTCCTCGGACTCGGACAGCAGCGACACGGGCTGGGACAAGACCGGCGTCGGCCAGTCCTGCGGTTCCAACGACCTCAACTGGAGCTACAGCGAGGAGACCCAGGGCGGCGGCTACTACCTGATCAAGGTCAAGGCGAAGTCCGGCATCACCTGCACCCTGCCCCAGTCCCACCCGGTCGTGGCCTTCGGCTCCGACGGCACGGAAGCCTCGGCCGCCGAGCGGTACGCCGATAAGATGATCACCCTGAGCGGCAGCACCACCGCCTACGCCGGTGTGGTCACGCAGCCCACCAACACGAACGACGCCCCGCAGTACCAGGGCCTCATCGTCTCGGTCTCCGACGACGACGACAACCCGCTGACCCTGAACGTCGGAACGGTCTCCGTCGAGGCGCCGATGGTCAGCAACTGGCACACCAAGGCCGCGGACGTCGTCGCTCCCCTCCTCTGAGCCGCCCTGTGCCGTCAGCGGCCGGCGTATGCCACGAACTCCGCCCAGACGGTGGCGGCGACGTGGAAGGTGGGGCCGCCTTCGGGGTTCTTGGAGTCACGGATGTGGATGGTGGTGGGGGCTACGGCGACTTCGACGCAGGAGTCCCCGTCAGGGCCGCTGCTGTAGCTGCTCTTGAACCACACCAGGTCAGCGGTATTGCGGGTCATGTTTCTCCCAGCAGTTTCTCGATGAGGGCCAGCGACTCCCTCGGTGGGAGAGCCAGAGCTCGGATCGTGCCATAGCGCAGCTCAAGGATGCGGAGCTGCTTCGGCTCGGTGATCGCTCGACCGTTGAACGCGCCGTCGGAACGGCCGACCGCTGAACCGTCGGCGAACTTCAGCAGCTCGATCCTCCCGCTCAGTCCGGGGTGAGGGCCGCTGTTCAGTGGCATCACCTGAAGGGTGACGTTGCGCAACCGTCCCACCTCCAGGAGTCGTTCGAACTGCTGTCGCCTCACCATTGTGTCCCCTACCTGCCGGAGGAGGGTCGCCTCTTCCTGGACGAAGCTGAGTGAGGGGGCGGGCTCACGCTCGTAGAGGGACCGGCGTGCCATCCGAGCAGCAAGCATGCGGTCCATCTCGTGAGGCGAGTACGGCGGTTGCCAGACATCGAACAGCTCACGTGCGTGCTCCGGCGTTTGCAGGAGACCGTGGATGTTGTTGCACTCGTAGACCCCGATCTCGACCGCCTTCGCCTCCAACTCGGCGATCTCGCGGACCTTCTTCGGGTAGCTGACCTGCTTGACGTCCTCCTTCATCGCCGCTAGCAGCCCACCCGCCTTCAGCACTTCGTCGGCCTTGTCCAGGAACTCGGGCCGAGGAATCCGCTTGCCGCTCTCGATCTTGTACACCATGTCCTCGCCGTAGCCGACGGCCGTGCCGAAGTCGCCGGCCCGCATCCCGACGGCCTCGCGACGCAGTTTCAGTTGCCGCGCGACGGTGGCGACCACCGCGACCCCCCACTCGTCGGTGGGGTCAACCTCCCACCCCGGCTCATCCCCCTGCGTCATCGCGGAGCCCTCCTCATACCGTGCTCGACATGCCCGGACACCACCGGACAAAGAGTGGACAGTGACTGTACGCAACCGCGTAGTCACTGTTCACCGTAAGCGCAGGCGGCCACGCTAAGTGACGTGATGCAGAAATCCCCCCAACTCGACTCCCCCATCCACAACTTCGACGTACGCCTGTCCCCCACGCCCCGGGGCGCCCGCCTCGCCCGTCTCCTCGCCACGGAACAACTCCGCTCCTGGGGCCTCCCCCTGGACCCGGCGGCGCACATCGTCGCCGAGCTGGCCACCAACGCCGCCACCCACGGCCGCGTCCAGGGACGGGACTTCTCCCTCCTCCTCTACGTCATCGCGGACACGCTCCGCATCGAGGTCACGGACACACGCGGTGACCGCATGCCCTGCCTCCAACAGGCACCCGGCGACGGAGAGTCAGGCCGAGGCCTCCTCCTCGTGGACGCCTACGCCGACCGCTGGGGCGTGTACGAGGGCCTGCCGCCCCGCAAGACGGTCTGGGCGGAAGTGGTTCTGGCACCGGAACCCGAGATCTCGCACTCCGGTGCCGTGGGCGGTCCTTCCAAAGAACAACTTGGGTGAAAGAACCCCACCAAGCCCCACCCCTCCCGCCCGTCGATCAAACTCACTCGGGAGGGTGAAATAGCCCAACACAGCTGGATTTGAGGCCCATTGCCTGGCTTACGCTCAGCGCAACAGCCGCAGACATACGTCGGCCCCCGCAGGGACTGCCATCCCATCGCGAGGGCCTGACCACCGAGGGAGCAAAGCCTGCTTCCCGATGGATGAAGCGAAGGCCCACTTCCCGATGGATACCGAAAACCCTAGCGCGCACGCGCCCGCCAAGTCCCGCACGACGGGCAAAAACCACCCTCACGCGGGTCTGGTTCACGACAACGCCCGCCACACCACCCGCTTCACGGTGATCGGCAACCACCTCGCCCAGCACGAGGAACTGTCCCTCCTGGCGATCGGCCTCGGAGTTCACATCCAGTCGCTGCCGCCCGGCGCCCTCATCGACATCAAGTCCCTCGCCAGTCGCTTCATCGAGGGCAGGGCCCGTATCGCCGCCGCCCTGAACGAACTCGAAACCCACGGCTACTTGCGCCGCACCCACGAGCGCACCGCCACCGGCCGGATCTTCACGCGCACGGTCTCCTGCAACAAGCCCGGACACCGGACCGACCCCGCCGACACCTCCAGCAGGCCCGCACGCCGCCCCGCCCAGGACAAGCCACCGCCCCGCCGCAAGCTCCTCCCCGCCGTACCCAAGCCCTCGTACACCTCCGCCACCCTCCTCCAGGCAGCCGTGGACGTCCTCGCCGGCCTCCGCCACCACGACCCCCGCCTCCTCCTCTCCGCCACCGACGCCGAACACCTCGCCCCCGGCGTCGTCGCCTGGCTGGAACGCGACCTCACCCCCACAGCCGTACGCCACGCCCTGATCGCCGACCTGCCCGACGAACCCCTACGCCGCCCCGCAGCCCTCCTCGCCCACCGCCTGGCCGCACAACTCCCGCCCCTGCCCCCGATCCGGCCCCCGGCCCCCGCCGCCCCGGAGCCCAGACACCCCCTCCACAACTGCGACGGCTGCGACCACGCCTTCCGCTCCCCGACCCCAGGACTCTGCCGTGCCTGCCGCACTACCTCTGCCACCATCCCCTGAGACCGTTCTGCCCCGTCCCGAGCTGACTCCTGATGCCCTGCGTGCAGCCCTTGCCGTCGTTGCCCCGGACCGCCTGGACGAGATGCAGGCCATGAAGGACAAGGCCTTTGCCAAGGCGGTCGAGTGGCAATCACTCAGCCCGGTACAGAGCTGGGTCCTGATCTGGGCCAAGGAGATCGAGATCGCAGTTCGCGAGCGAACGGAGGGCGCTTAGCATGAAGGCGACGATCCTTGCCCCTGGGCACAGACGACGAGGAGCGAGCGCCATGACCATCGCCCCGGACAACGCGCAGCAGGGCGCCTCGCACCTGTACCGGGCCATGCGCGACTTCGTGGAGTCCACGGACGGCACCCTCCCCGGCAAGTTCGAGATCACCAAGGAAGGGATCGTCCTCGACATGATGTCGCCTGTGCGGCCGCATGAACTCACCGCACTCCGTCTCCGGAAACGCCTGGAGAGGGTCATGCCCGAGGAGATCGTGGCCCACACGGGCGAGCCTGATGTCGAGGTGGAACCAGAAGGCATCATGCGCCGCCCCGACATCATGGTGATCGCCGAGGCGGACATGGAGGGAGAGGGGTCCTTTGACCCTCGTACCCTCATCGCCGCCGTTGAGGTCGTCTCCCGCTCCAACCCGGACAACGACTGGGTCACCAAGATGCGCGACTACCCGCTGATGGGCGTCCCCGTCTACGCCGTCTTCGACCCCCGCACCGGCACCGGTGCCGTCCTCACCGATATCCACCCCACCCCCGACGGCCCCCGTTACGCCACGCGCAAGGACTTCGTCTACGGCGAGGACGTCACCATCGCCGACTGGACCATCTCCACCGAGGGGCTTCCTCTGTACGGCTGAGAAGTGGTGATTGAGTCTCAGCGACACGCCGTGTGTGCGGCGTGTCGCTGAGACTCAGCGCACAACCTGGCTCTCGCCGCGCGGGAATTCACCTGCATTCGGGTGTCCGGGGCGAGACGCTGGTGGCCGGAGGGCCGGGCTGTGGGGTTGTGCGGACCTCCGGCTCGGGATGTGCGGTCAGACGTTGGCGCAGATGGCGTAGACGCTGATGCCGACGGAGCTGTAGGCGTTCTGGCGGCCGAGGGCGACCCAGCCGGTTCCGTCGGGGGTGGGGAAGCTGCCGACGAGGATCGCGTCGTTGCCCTGGGCTTCGGCTCCGCCGCCGATGACGTGCTTGCCGGGCGGGCAGTAGACGGTGCGACGCTGGAAGTTCGGGACGTTCGCGTTGGGGAGCGCCACGATCTGGTAGCCGTCGATGGCGCGGGCTTGTGCGGGTTTGGCGGCGGCGGGGGTGTGGCTGGGGGCTGCCTGGGCGGCCCAGCCGGCTCCGGCTGCGAGGGTGAGCGCCAGTGCGCCGGCGGTGAGGGCCGTCTTTGCTCGCATGTGTCTCCTCCTGCTCGTGCGGGACGCCTCGAGTGGTGTCCCGTTGCAGGCACCAACGCTGTCGGACGTGGGAGAGCGGAGGCGGGGCTTCGGTGATCAAACTCCCTGATCGGGGGAGGTCGGAGTGAGAGAGCGTCAGGAGCGCGTAGGCGGCGCGGAGGCTCCTGATCAGGCCCTTCAGCGGGCCGCCGGGAACCGTGCCCGGACCTCCCAGCCCTGGCCCGTCGCCACCGGGCCCGCCCGCAGTTCGCCGCCCAACGCGGTGACCCGTTCTCTCAGGCCCACCAGGCCGAAGCCGCCGCCGTGGGCCTCGGCCGGGAGCTGGGTGCCGCCGAGGCCGTCGTCGCGAACCGTGACCTCCAGGCGGGCGTCGACGTAGGAGAGGCGGACGGTGATCGTCGTGGCGTCGGCGGCGTGGCGGCGTACGTTCGTCAGGGACTCCTGGACCACGCGGAAGGCGGCGGCCTGCACCTCATGAGGGAGGTCGTCCGGCAGCGACAGGTCCCGGTCGAAGGCGATCCGTTGCGTCGGGCCCGCGAAGCCCTCCGTCAGGTCCGTGATCGCGGCCAGGTCACCCACCGGTCGGCGGTCCGCCTCGCCGTCCGTGTCCCGTAGAACGCCGACCGTGCGGCGCATGGAGGCGAGGGCCTCCGTCGCGGCGCGTTCGATCCCCGCGAGGACCGGGTCGAGGTCCTGCGGCCGAGTCGTCGCCATCATGCGGGCCACCTGCGTCTGGACCAGGATGCCGGTCACGTGGTGGGCCACGAAGTCGTGCAGGTCGGCCGCGATCGCGAGCCGCTCCTCGCGGCGGGTGTCGGCGACGGCGACCGTGCGGCGGTAGTCGAGGGAGCGGAGGTAGGCGGCGAGGCCGGCGACGACTCCGATCAGGATCAGGCCCACGAGGGTGAAACCCAGTGCCCCGCCCTGCGGCAGCTCCCCGTAGTACCGCAACGGTGTGGCGAGCAACGCGCCCGCGTCCAGCACCGCGCACGCGACGGACCAGCGCGGTGGGCAGTGTCGTACGGCGATGAAGAGCAGGGAGAGGAGAACCGCCAGCTCGCCCGGGCCGAAGGGGGCGCTGTGGTGGGGGAGGTACGCGGTCGCAGTGTAGAGAAGCGAGAGCAGGGCCGGGACCGTGGTGCGCAGTTGTGGGGTGAGCCAGGTCGGGCGGTGGGCCGTCGGCCAGAGGACCGCGGTCAGGCCGACCGTCAGTACCGCCGCCGGACGCCACAGCGGGTACCCGATCTGGTGCGCGGCCGCCAGGTCGATGAGCGCCGCCGTGAAGAGCGAGCCGACGACGGCGCCGCGCGCGCACCCCTTGAGCCAACCGGATTTCATGCAGGCCACGGTAGGCGTGGGCGGCGATCACGGTATCGGCCGAATGGTCGAGGCGGCCGCGGAGCAGCGGCTGGTACGGTCCGGGCATGCCCGACAGCAGGTTCCTGGTCGGCTTCGCGGGCGGCGCGGCCGTCGTCCTCGCCCTGGTCGGCCTCACCGCGCGGTTCGTCACCCGCACCGAGTCCACGACGACCCTCGACCGGTACGACACCGTCCTCGTCGACGGGCAGAAGGCCCTCGCTCCGAACATCGTCGCCGGGCGGGTCGAGAGCCTCTATCACCCGCTGCCCTGGGTCGGGACCGAGGTCCGGGTGACCTGTCCGACTGGGCTCAAGGCGGTCGAACACGCCCGGATCACCTGTACAGGGCGGCGCGGCGACGGGACCACCGTGGACATTCCCGTGCGGGTGGTGGAGGTGTCGGGGGCTCGGCTGACCTGGGCGTTCGGCAGGTAGGGCCGCTCCACACCGGGCGGGTGCGTGCCCCGTCCGGGTCAGCCGGAGCTGCGGGCCTTCCGCGCCGCCGCCGATGCTGGGTCTGGTGGTCGTCGTCTCAGGAGGTCACGATGGGTCGTCTCGACGGGCGGGTGGCGTTCGTCACCGGTGGGGCGCGGGGGATCGGCGCCGCGGTGGTGCGTCAGCTCGCGGCCGAGGGGGCCACCGTGATGATCGCCGACATCCTCGACTCCGAGGGGACCGCCCTGGCGGCGGAACTCGGCGCCCCAGCCCGCTTCCTGCACCTCGACGTCAGTGACGAGCGGGGCTGGCAGAAGGCGGTCTCCAAGGCCGAGCAGCACGCGGGACCGGTGTCGGTGCTGGTGAACAACGCGGGGATCGCCGGGTGGGGCACCCTGGAGGAGGAGAGCCTGCTCCAGTTCCGCCGGGTCCTCGACGTCAACCTTCAGGGCACCTGGCTCGGTATGCGCACGGCGGCGCCGTCGCTGCGCCGGGCCGGCGGCGGCGTGATCGTGAACATGTCCTCCCTGGCGGGGCTGACCGGGTACGCCGGCGTCGGCGCGTACGTGGCGAGCAAATGGGGCGTGCGCGGACTGACCAAGACGGCCGCGCTGGAACTGGCCCCGGACGGCGTCCGCGTCTGTTCCGTCCACCCCGGCGCCATCCGTACGGCGATGACGGCGGGCTTCGACGACAGGTTCGTCGCGGGCCAGCCGATCCCCCGCTTCGGCACCCCGGAGGAGGTCGCCCGCATGGTCCTGTTCATCGTCACCGAGGCGACCTTCTCGACGGGCAGCGAGTTCGTCCTCGACGGCGGTGTCCTCGCCGGCGCCCCCGTGGTGCTGGATCAGACCTCCGACGCCTCCTAGAAGGCTCACCCTAGTCCCGGACGTCCGCGTTCCGGAGGGCAGGTCGTACGTCCTCCCCCAGGACCTGGTGCACCGTCGTGCCCGGCAGGGTCGGCAGGGCCGCCCAGTGGGTGACGGGCTCGTCGCAGGGGCGGCCGTGGGGGAGGCGGACGACCCGGTCGGAGTCGACGAAGCAGTCGTGGTGCTCGGTGCCGTCCTCGGCGAGGTGGAGGGTGGTGAAGTACATGGGCAGGACGATCCAGAACTCCTCACCGTCGGGATAGCGGCCCGTCGTCGCGGCCGCCACCGGTGTTCCGGATCGCGGCAGCCGCTCGCGTACGTCCACCCATTCCACGGTTGCGTCCATGTGCCCTCCTGGCTCTCTTCCTGACTCTCTCTTCCTGGCTCTTCCTGGCTCTCCGCGAAGTCTCCCGGTCACTGTTCCAGTGCCGCCCGCAACTCCCCCCTCCTCCTGATGCCCAAC
This sequence comes from Streptomyces sp. T028, assembly GCF_048159505.1. NCBI lineage: Bacteria > Bacillati > Actinomycetota > Actinomycetes > Kitasatosporales > Streptomycetaceae > Streptomyces > Streptomyces sp. T028. The sequence continues at coordinate 16,045 of NZ_JBLRVZ010000061.1, read as the reverse complement.
TTGCGGTAGGCGCTGGTGAGATGGGTCTCCACCGTGCGGCGGGCCACGTGGAGGAGTGCGGCTATCTCCATGTTCGTACGGCCCTGCACGGCCAGTTCCGCGATCCGGCGTTCGCTGCCCGTGAGGGAGCCGGAGCCGGTGTGGGCCGGGGTGGTGCGGCGGGCACCGGCGGTGCGCAGGGCCTGGTTGGCGTGGGCGAGGAGGCGGGTGCTGCCGAGGCGTTCGGCGCGTTCGGCGGCCTCGCGGAGGTAGTCGCGGCCCCGGGCGCGTTCGCCGGAGGCGTTGAGCTGGAAGCCCTGGGCGAGGAGGGAGGAGACCAGTTCGGCCTCGGCGGGGGAGCCGCGCAGGACGGCCACCGCCTCCTCACCGAGTTCCAGGCCGCGCCGGCCCCGGGTGGCCCGGCCCAGGACGCGCAACGCCCGCCCCACCGTGCGCGGGGTGTCCCACACCCGGGCCAGCCGCAGTTCCTCCTCCGCCAGGGCCAGCGCCTCCCGGGGGTTGCCCAGGGCGAGCCGGCACTCCGCGGCAGCCGTACGCCACGGGGTGACGACCGGGCTGAGGACGGCGCGGGCGGACTGCCGGCGGCCGCACTCCAGGAAGTCGTGCAGGGCGCCCGCGATGTCCCCCTCGGTGAAGCGGAGGATGCCGCGCGCGTAGAGGAAGCGGTTGAGTTCCCAGGAGTCGGGGGCGTCCCGCAGGTCGAAGCTGTCCGCGAGGGCGCGGGCCTCGGCCGTACGGCCGGTCTCCACCAGCGCGGTCAGGGCGTGCGCGTCCGCGTTGCCGGGGACGCCGCAGCGGCGGGCGCGGGCCGCCTCCGGGTGGCCGGCCAGGACCGTGTCATAGGCGCCGCGGGCCGCCGCGATGTCGCAGCGGGTGTCCAGCAGCGCCTGCTCCATGGGGTGGAGGAGGAACGGGCGCTGGGCGGCCAGACCGCGTTCCACCAGGCGTTCCGCCTCGTCGAGTTCGTCGGCCCACTGGGCCACCGCCGCCGCCGTACCCAGCAGGAAGGGCTCGGCGAGCGGGTCGGAGGGCTCCTCCAGCAGGGTCCGCAGCCGGCGCATCGCCTCGCGCGCCGAGACGCCCCCGGCGGTCGCCGCGTACCGCACGAGCAGGGCCTGGCCGGAGGCGCCGACCAGCCCGGGGGAGCGTTCGGCGGTCTCCGCGAGCCAGCGGTAGGCGTCCTGGCGGACCGTCTGGTCCTGGTCGGACAGCAGCGCGGACGCGGTCTGCAGGGTGCGGGTGAGGTCGGGGTGGCCGGGGAGCAGGGCCTGCGTGCGGCGCAGCACCTCCACCGCCGTACGGACCTCCCCTCGGCCCGCGAGTGCCGTGCCCAGCGCGATCGCCGTACGGACCCGGTCGCGGGGTTCGGCCGGCAGGTCCAGTGCCTCCACCAGGCGGGGGATGCCGACCGGGGCGTCCGCGGAGGCGTACTCCAGGGATCCCAGTTCGGTCAGCAGCCGCTGGCGGAGGTCGTCGGGCAGGGGTTCCACGAGGGCGCGGCGGAGGTAGCCGACGGCGTCGTCGGGGCGGTCGGCGCGGAGGGAGACCGTGACCGCGTCGCGCAGCACGCGCAGCGCCCACGGCTCGCCGACCCGTGCGCTGCCCAGCAGTTGCCGGGCCACGGTCTCCACGCCGTCGCCCCGGCGCAGCATCGCCTCGGCGACCGCCCGGTGCGCGTCCTGCCGACGCCCGGCGGGCCAGCCCGCGAGGACGGCGTCCCGCAGCAGGGGGTGTGCGTAGCGGGGCCGCCCGGCGGGGTCCTCCCGCAGCAGACCCAGCCGGGTCATCGCGGTCAGCCAGCCGGAGACCCGGGCGGGATCGGCGCCACAGGCGTCGGCGAGCAGCGCGGCGAGACCGAGGGCGGTCTCCTGGGGGGCGGCGGGGGTCTGGGGGGCGGCGGGGGTCTGGGGGGCGGGGGGCGGCTGAGGGACGCCGGGCGTCTGAGGGACGGCATGCCCGTGAGGGACGCCGGGCGCCTGAAGGCCGCCGGTCGCCTGAAGGCCACCGGTCGCCTGAAGCCCGCCGGTCGCCTGGGAGAAGCCGGTCGCCTGAAGCCCGCCGGTCGCCCGAAGCCCGCCGGGCACCTGGGAGAAGCCGGTCGCCTGAAGCCCGCCGGTCGCCTGAAGCCCGCCAGGCACCTGGGAGAAGCCGGTCGCCCGAAGCCCGCCGGGCACCTGGGAGAAGCCGGTCGCCCGAAGCCCGCCGGGCGCCTGAGGGACGCCGGGCGCCTGAGGGACGCCGGGTGCCTGAGGGGCAGCGGTCACTTGGGGGACCACGGTCGCTTGGGGGACGGTGTCCCCCTCCGTCTGCTCCAGTGCCGCCAGGGTCCGGGCCACCTCCGCCGTGGCCTCGCCGGCGCCGTCCAGCCACCAGGACACGGCGGCCGGGTAGGAGCCGGGGTACAGGGCGGCACACGTGTGCGGTACGGGGGTGGACGCGGGTGCGCCCGCGAGGTCGTCGAGGAGGGCGTGCAGCAGCAGGGGGCTGCCCGCGGCGGCGTCGGCGCAGTCCGCCGTCCACCGCGGCGAGGCCTCCGGGAAGGCAGCACGGACCAGCTCCGCGACCGTGTCGTCGGAGAGCGGGGCGAGGGTGTGGGTACGGATCAGGGAAGGGGTGAGGGCGTGCGTGATACCTGTCGGCCGGGGATCGATGTCGTACTGGCTGCGCTCGGTCGCCACGAGCAGTAGCGCTAATCGGTCGACGCGCCGTGCCGCCTCCATCAGCCAGCGGCGCGAGGCGTCGTCGGCGAGGTCGACGTCGTCCACCGCCACCATCACCGGGCCCTCGGCGGCGTACGACCGCAGCAGCCGCCACAGCCGCGCCGCGCTTCCCCGGTCGTCCTCGCCGGGCCCCACCTCCTCGCCCGCGAACTCCGGTACGGGGCCAAGGAGATGGAGGACGCAGGAGAAGGGGACGGCGGTGTCCTCGGGGGAGCAGCGGGCCCGCAGCACGCGCAGCCCGCGCCCCGCCGCGTGCGTCACCGCGGCCTCCAGGAGCGCGGAGCGTCCGGTGCCGGTGGCCCCGCGCAGCAGGACCAGCCGGCCCGCGCCGGCCCGGGCGCGCTCGACCTCGGCCGCGAGCAGCGCATGCGCGTCGTCGCGTTCCCGCAAGGGTCCGCTCATCCCTGTCTCCTGCCAGTCGGTACGGCCGTCGGACGAGGTGCATCTGACGGACGCGGTTCCCTACGACGTCGTACGGCCGTTGTGGCGAGGCTCACGACGAACCTCCCGCACGACCATCCAACCCCCGTTGACCTGCAGTGATGTTCGCACCTTGTGGTTGTTTTCCCGTTGCTCTCGTGGTGCGGCTCGTGGTGCTCCACGATTGCGCCCGCCCCACGGGCCCCAGAAGGCTTGACCGGACCCAACCGCCACCGGTTCCCTCCGGCCGCGGGCCCGTGATATTGGGGGACAGGTTGCTCAGCACACCCCGGACAGCAGACGCCCGGACTTCCGACGCCCGGACTTCCGACGGCCGGACTTCCGACACCCGGACGATGGACAGCGGCACGCCGCCGAACGTCAGGCGGCGCATACCCGTCGCCGTCCTCGCGCCCGACCCGATCTCCCGGGAGGGCGCCGCGAGCCAGCTGCGGGGCCGGCCCGAGATCGAGGTCCGCGAGGAACCCTCGCCGACGCCCGGCACGGTCGCCCTGCTCGTCGAGGACACCCTCGACGACACGGCGCTGGCCCGGCTGCGCAGGATCACCCGTACCGAGGGCACCCGGGTGGTGCTCGTGGTGGGCGCGATCCGCGAGACCGAGCTGCTCGACGTCATCGAGTGCGGGGTCGGGGCGATCGTCTGGCGCCGTGAGGCCACCACGCACCGGCTGGTGCAGGCGGTCCTCGCGGCCGCGCGCGGCGACGGCGACCTGCCCTCCGATCTGCTGGGCAGGCTGATCAGCCAGGTCGGCACGCTGCACCGGGGCGCGGCGGGGCGCCCGGGCGCGCCCTCGCTGGGGCTCGCGCCACGGGAGGTGGACGTCCTGCGGCTGGTCGCCGAGGGCCTCGACACCGGAGAGATCGCCAGCAAGCTGTCCTACTCCGAACGAACTGTCAAGAACGTGATGCACGGACTCACGACGCGCCTGCATCTGCGGAACCGGGCGCATGCGGTGGCATATGCCCTCCGGGAAGGCTACATCTGACCGAACGGGCAATCGAAGGAGAACACGCGGGCAGCGTGTCGTGCCCGGCCGTCGACCCCGGCGCGCCTGCGGAACCCGCACGATCGGAGGCACGATCGGTCAAGGGGGTCAGTGGTACGGGTGATGGAGGAGCGCGAGGGTGATCCACGAGGTCGACGAGGTCCTCAAGGGCCTGCTCGGCGGGGGCGCGCTGACCGGCTCCGGCATCGACGTCTCCTTCGAGGCACCCACCCGTGACTGGGCGGCCCGGCGCAACTCCCCTGTCGTCAATGCCTACTTGTACGACATCCGGGAGGACGTGGCCCGCCGCCAGCGCGGGCAGGTCGGGGTGCGCGACGAGCGGGACGTCGTGGTGAAACGGCGTCAGCCGCCGCGCTGGTTCCGCCTTTCCTACCTCGTGACCGCCTGGACCAAAACCCCGCAGGACGAACACCGGCTTCTTTCCGCCGTGTTGGCCAACCTCATCCCGCGCGAGATCCTCTCCGCCGACGAACTCCCGGGCGCGCTGCGGGACCTGGGCCTCGCCGTGCATCTGAACGTGGCCGGCGTCCAGACCGAGTCCCGTTCCCTCGCCGAGATCTGGTCCGCCCTGGGCGGCGAGCTCAAGCCCTCCCTCGACCTGGTGGTGACGGCCCCCTTCCCGGCCTACCCCGAGTACGACGCCGGCCCGCCGGTCACCGAGGGCGCGGTCGTCCGCGTCGCGGGCCTCGACGGCGAACCCCCGCAGAGCGCGGGCCGCGGGCACCGGCCCCACCATCTGGCGGCGGCCCAGGCGGCGCGCGAGGCCCGCGAGGCCACGGAGAAGGACGGCCGGTGACACCGGTGACACCGGTGACAGCAGCCGGGGGCCCGACCGAGCGACCGGACATCGCCGACGCCCCGCCCTCCGACTCCGCCGAACGAGCACACCCGGCCGATCCGGCCACCGCGCTGCTCGTGCGTCTCGCCGACCTGCGGGAGCGGGTCGCCGGGCTCGTCGATGAGCGGGTCGTCGGGGATCCCACGGCCGGGGATCCCCTGCGCGGGCTGTATCTGTCCGAGGAGGCGGTACGGCACCTGCTGGAGCGCGGGCCCGGGTCGGTCACCCCGGTGGACCCGGCGGTGGACGTGCCCGTCGACCGGCTCTCCGCCCTCGCCGGGCGCCTGTCCCTCACCGGGCTCGACATCGCCGTACTCCTCGTCGCGCTCGCGCCCGATCTGGACCGGACGTTCGAGCCGCTGTACGGCTACCTCAACGACGACGTCAGCAGGCGTCGGGCGACGGTCGGGCTCGCGCTGGAGTTGTGCGGGGCGCCCGCGCACCTCGCGCAGGCCCGCGCCCGCTTCCACGCCTCGGCGCCGCTCAGCGCACTCGGCCTGCTGGAGATCGAGGAGCCCGAACGCCCCTTCCTGTCCCGTTCGTTGCGCGTCCCCGACCGGCTCCTCGCCCATCTCCTCGGCGACGCCACCCCGGACGCGTCGCTGCAGGGCCGGCTGCAATCCCTGCCCCGCGCGCTGCCCGCCGAGGCCTTCGCCCACCGGCTCGCCGACCGCCTCGGTCACGGCCCCCTCGCCGTCTACCTGCGTGAACACCGTGAGGGCGACGGCCTGGCCGCCATAGCCGGCGCCCTGCGCACGGCCGGTGTCGAGGGCCTGCGCTTCACCGGCGGCACCGACCACGTCCCCGCCCTCCTGCGCGAGGCCCGGCTGACCGGGCGGGCGATCGTGGTGACCGGACTCACCGAGCAACCGGCCCCGCTCGTCGCCGCGTTGACCGCCGCACCGGACGTGACCGTCCTCCTCGCCGACCCCCGACCCTACGACCCCCACTGGTCCCCCACCGACCCCCTGGTCCTGGACGCCCCGCGCCGCCGGGCGGGCGGCACGACGGCGTGGGAGACGGAACTGGGGGCCAGCCACGTCCTCTTCGACCTCGCCGCCACCGTCGCCCCCTACCGCCTCGGCGGTGACCGGGTCGCGCGGGCCGCGCAGGCCGCTCGCGCCCTCGCCGCCTTCGAGGGCGGCCCGCTCACCGCCGACCACGTCCGGCTCGCCGCCCGTCAGCAGTCCGCGTCCGGGCTGGAACGGCATGCCCGCCGGATCCGCCCCGACGTCGGCTGGACGGACCTGGTCCTGCCCGACCGCCCACTAGCCCAGCTGCACGAACTCGCCCTCCGCGCCCGCCACCGCGACCGTGTGCTCGGCGACTGGCGGCTCAGCGCGGGCGGGGGACGAGGAAGGGGCGTGCTCGGGCTCTTCGCGGGGGAGTCCGGGACCGGCAAGACCCTGTCCGCCGAGGTCGTCGCCGCCGAACTCGGGCTCGATCTGTACGTCGTCCAGCTGTCCTCGATCGTCGACAAGTACGTCGGCGAGACCGAGAAGAACCTGGAGCGCATCTTCACCGAGGCCGACCGCACCGACGCCGTGCTGCTCTTCGACGAGGCCGACGCGGTCTTCGGCAAGCGCTCCGAGGTGAAGGACTCGCACGACCGGTACGCCAACATGGAGAGCGCCTATCTGCTGCAGCGCCTGGAGTCCTTCGACGGGATCGCGCTGCTCACCACCAACCTGCGGGCCAACATCGACGAGGCGTTCACCCGCCGGCTCGACCTGGTGATCGACTTCCCGTTCCCGGACCAGGAGCAGCGGCTCGCGCTGTGGCGGCACGGGCTCGCGCATGTGCCGTGCGCCGAGGGCGTCGACCCGGCCCCGCTGGCCCGTGACTTCGAGCTGGCGGGTGGGTCGATCCGCAGCGCGGTGGTCACCGCCGCCTATCTGGCCGCCGGAAGGGGCGAGCCGGTCGGCGACGGCGACCTGCTGGAGGGGGCCCGCCGCGAGTACCGCAAGGCGGGCCGCCTGGTGCCCGGTGAGGCCAACTGGTAGGCCTCGAAAGGCCTCCGTCTCCTACTCCACCCGCCACTTCTGGTTGGGCGTCCCCGAGCAGGTCCACTGCTGGAGCTTCGCCCCGTTGCCGGTGCCGTTGTCCTTGACGTCCACGCATTTGTTCGACTGCGGATTGACCAGGTCACCGGCGTCGCTCAGCACGAACTGCTGGGCGGGATTGCCGCTACAGTTCGCGAGCTGGATGACCGCGCCGTCGTCCTTCGACCCCCAGGCGACGTCCATGCACAGCCCGAGCGCGCGGACCGTGCCGTCGCTGCGGAAGTCCCACTTCTGGTTGGCGGAACTCGCGCAGTCCCAGATCTGCAGCGGGGTGCCGTCCTTGCCCTTGCCGTTCTGGGCGTCGGTCACGTCGATGCAACGGTTGGAGCCGTTCCCGATGATCAGCTGTCCGGCCACCTCGGTCTCCTCGTCCGAGTCGTCGGAACCGCCCCCGCCGCCGCCCGACCCCGAGCCGCCCGACCCGGAACCGGAACCGGACCCGGAGCCCGAACCCGAGCCGCTCGTGTCGTCGTTCTGCGCCGGGGCGGAGGCGGCCGGCTGGTCCGCCGGGGCCTGCGCGGAGGAGTCGGTCTTCGGCGCGGACGGCGCCGCCACGGAGGGGCTCGGCAGCGCGGAGCCGTTGACCTCGACCATCTTCTCCGAGGCGAGGGAGCGCACCTGCGGCTTGTACGCCAGCCAGATCATCACGAACGCGATCGTCAGCGCCATCGCGATGCTCAGCGTGGTCGCCAGCCAGCGCGGTAAGAACCCGCGCTGCACGAACGTACCGTCGACCGAGAGCGGCACCGCCCCCGAGCGCTGCACGCTCAGCGCGTACGACCGCTGCTCCTTGCCCCCGAACCAGATGATGTCCCGGGGCTTCAGCGTGGTGTCCACGAACGCGGCGCGGCCCGGCTCGATCTGCACGTTCGACGGCCGGAACTCGTACGACAGGTTGTCACCGATGTCCGCCCCCGCGACGGACGCGGTGACCCTGCTGTTGCCGAGGTTGTCGATCGCGAGCCGGGGCCTGCCCTTGAACCGCCCCTTCACGGTCGGCGGGACCAGCTCGGCCCGCACCTCCGTGAAGGGGGTGATCGTCAGATTCCCCTCCGGGACGGTCGTCGCGTCCGGGTGCTCGGTCGGGGTGATCCGCACGGCGTACGGGTTCGGCCCCGCCGTCGCGTCCGGGGTGCGGGGCGGTGCGAAGGTCAGCTCGACCGTGCCCGTCGTCCCCGGGTACAGCCGCAGCGTCTGCGGCTCCACCGTCGTCCAGGGCGCGATGTTTCCGACGGGCTCGAAACGGTACTCGTCGACGACGTCACCGGTGTTGCGCACCCGGAGTCTGACGGTCGTCGTGCTGCCGGGGTCGACGGTCGCGGCCGCCGGTTCAAGAGAAGTCCACAGAGTCACCTCACGGGCCCTTTCGACGTTTTCTGGGGTGGGAGGCGCCGTTGCTGCGGGCCTCAGACGGTGAAGCGGACCGCCTCCAGCTGGAGCTTCCAGTCCATGGCGCTGCCGCCGTAGATCCACTTCTGTGTGGCGTTGGGGTCCGTGCAGCCCAGTCCGCGCCAGCCCTTGTCCTTGATGTGGGCGTTCTGGCAGACGGAACCCTTGATGACCTGGATGGTGAAGCCCTGCAGGGGCGAGACCGACTCCTTGGTGCTGCCGAGGTACATGTCGACGCCGTCGGCGGCCTTCGACCACTTGTTGCCGGTCAGCCAGCCCTCGGTCACATGGGCGCCGTTGCCGGTGACGCCTCCGGTGCCCGCCGTGGCGATGTTGAGCGCCTTGATGGGCAGGCCCTTGCCGGTCGTGCCCGCGATGTCGCCGTCACAGACCGGGTCCTGCCAGCCCTGGTCGGCCACATAGGCGCGGTAGCAGATGTGCCGCCCGTCGCTGCGCGCCGCCTGCTCGGCCACGGCCGTCGCGGCGGTCTCCTCCTTCGGCTTCTCGCTCTCCTCGGAGGAGCCCCCGCCACCGTTCCCGCTCCCGCTCCCGCTGCCACTTCCACTGCCGCTCCCGGCCTGCGCGTCCCCGCTGGTGTCCTCGGGGACGTCCGGGGCGGCGGGCGCGCTGGTCTCGGCGGCGGGCGGCGCGCTCTCGATGGGCGCCGAGGGGCTGGGCAGCGTGGTGGCGCCGGCCTCCGCGAGCTTCTCCGTCGCGAGGGAACGCACCTGCGGCTTGTACGCCAGCCAGATCATCACGAACGCGATCGCGAGGGCCAGCGAGATGCTCAGCGCGGTCGCCAGCCAGCGCGGCAGGAACCCGCGCTGCACGAACGTACCGTCGACCTCCATCGGCTGCGCCCCCGACCGCCGTACGGCCAGCCGGTAGGGCTGCTCCTCCTTGGACCCGAACCAGATGATCTGCCGGGGCCGCAGCGTGGTGTCCACGAACACCGCGCGGCCGGGCTCGATCTGCACGTTGGCGGGCTGGAGTTCGTACTGGAGCCGGTCGCCGTTGTCGCCGCCGCTGAGGGAGGCGGTCACCTTGGTGTTGCCGAGGTTGTCGATCGCGAGCCGGGGCCTGCCCTTGAACCGCCCCTTCACGGTCGGCGGGACCAGCTCGGCCCGCACCTCCGTGAACGGGGTGATCGTCAGATTCCCCTCGGGTACGGTCACCGCGTCCGGGTGCTCGGTCGGCGTGATCCGCACGGCGTACGGGTTCGGCCCCGCCGTCGCGTCCGAGGTGCGCGGCGGCGCGAAGGTCAGCTCGACCGTGCCCGTCGTCCCCGGGTACAGCCGCAACGTCTGCGGCTCCACCGTCGTCCAGGGCGCGACGTCTCCGACGGGCTCGAAACGGTACTCGTCGACGACGTCACCGGTGTTGCGCACCCGCAACCGGACGGTCGCCCGGCTGCCGGGGTCGACGGTGACGGAAGCGGGTTCGAGGGAAGTCCACAGGCTCACGCACCGACGCTACGGTGTGGCCGGTGACCGGGGTGAGAGGCCACGGGGCAGAGCGACTGCCCGCCAGGACCGCACCGCCTGCCCTCCCGGCCGGACAGGCCCCCGGGCCGCCCCCCGGCCGCCCCCGGCCGCCCCCGGGCCGCCCCCCGAACCCCCGCCGGACCCGGGCGGCGTCGAAGTGTCGAGAGAGTCTCAGCGACACGCCGTCGGCACGGCGTGTCGCTGAGACTGCGCGCACACTTTGCCGCTCGTGACCGGGGCCCGTTGCCCGACCGGGCACCGAGTGTGCCCCGGGACGTGCACCGGAGGCCGTTTCAGGGGACGCGCTTCGCGCGTGACGGTGGGAACGTCCTGACGCGTACCCCGAGGAGAGCACAGCATGCCGTCCTACCTGTCGCCCGGCGTATACGTCGAGGAGGTGGCCAGCGGCTCCCGCCCGATCGAGGGGGTGGGCACCTCGGTGGCGGCCTTCGTCGGGCTCGCCCCGACCGGCCCGCTCAACGAGCCGACGCTGGTGACCAACTGGACCCAGTACGTGGCGGCGTTCGGTGACTTCACCGACGGGTACTACCTGGCGCACTCCGTCTACGGCTTCTTCAACAACGGCGGTTCGGCCGCGTACGTCGTCCGTGTCGGCGGCACCGCCGCGGGCGCGTCGGGCGACACCAAGTCCCCGTCCGCGGTGACCGGTTCGGCCGCGCCCGCCGCGCTCCCGGCCGGTGAGCCGAAGCAGCTCGGCACCTTCACGGTGACCGCGACGGCGCCGGGCAACCTGAGCGTCGAGGTCGCGGACGCGGAGGGCGAGGGCCCCGCCGAGCGGTTCAAGCTGATCGTCAAGGACGGCGACCGGCCGGTCGAGACCTTCGACGTGTCGGCGAAGAAGGGCAACCGCTCCTACGTCGTCACCCAGGTCAAGGAGCGGTCCAAGCTCATCACCGTGGCCGAGGCCGCGCCCGCCGCGCAGCTGGCCCGCCCGGAGAACCAGACGGTCGCGCTGCCGTCGGCGCCCGCCGCCGCGCCCGCCGTGCCGGCCGCCGACGACACCGTGACCGTCGGCCCCGCCCAGTACCTGGGCGACAGCGCCGACCGCACCGGCTTCGGCGGCCTGGAGGCCGTCGACGAGATCTCCATGGTGGCGGTCCCCGACCTGATGGCCGCCTACCAGCGCGGCGCGATCGACCTGGAGCAGGTCAAGGCGGTCCAGCTGGGCCTGATCGCGCACTGCGAGCTGATGGGCGACCGCGTCGCGATCATCGACCCGCCGCCGGGCCTCAACGCCCGTCAGATCCGCGTGTGGCGCCAGGAGACGGCCGGCTACGACTCCAAGTACGCCGCCCTGTACTACCCCTGGATCAAGTCCTTCGACCCGGCGTCCGGCCAGGCCCGCCTGATCCCGCCGAGCGGCCACGTCGCCGGTGTCTGGGCCCGCAACGACTCCGAGCGCGGCGTGCACAAGGCCCCGGCCAACGAGGTCGTGCGGGGAGCGGTGGACCTCGAGATCCAGATCACGCGCGGCGAGCAGGACCTGCTGAACCCGATCGGCGTGAACTGCATCCGCGCCTTCCCGGGTCGCGGGATCCGGATCTGGGGCGCGAGGACGCTGTCGTCGGACCCGGCCTGGCGCTACCTCAACGTCCGCCGGTACTTCAACTACCTGGAGGAGTCGATCCTGATCGGCACCCAGTGGGTGGTGTTCGAGCCGAACGACCACGCCCTGTGGGCCCGGATCCGGCGCAACGTCTCGGCGTTCCTCGTCAACGAGTGGCGCAGCGGCGCCCTGTTCGGCGCCAAGCCCGAGGACGCGTACTACGTCAAGTGCGACGAGGAGACCAACCCGCCGGAGTCGGTCGACGTCGGCCGGGTGATCTGCGAGATCGGTATCGCCCCGGTCAAGCCGGCCGAGTTCGTGATCTTCCGGCTGGCGCAGTTCTCGAGCGGCAACGGGGAGCTGGAGGAGTAGGCACCCCTACCCCTCCTCGTCCGTACTCGCAGTCAACTCCCCTAGAAGGAAAAGCAGATGAGCCTCCAGCCGGGTGACGCCCTTACTTCGCACAATTTCGGCCTGCAGATCGACGGCGTGATGGTCGAGTACCTCGCCGAGGTCAGCGGCCTCAGCCTCGAACAGGACGTCATCGAGTACCAGCAGGTCTCCGCGCAGGGCAAGCCGGTCACCAAGAAGCTGCCGGGCGTGAAGAAGGCGGGCACCTGCACGGTCGTCCGCGGTATGACCCAGTCCGCCGCGTTCAACCAGTGGATCACCGAGTCGATCAACGGCTCGATGGGCTCCGCCCGCAAGAACGCCACCATCATGGTCATGGACTACATGAACAATCCGGTCAAGCGGTACAACATGCGCAACGCGTGGTGCAGCAAGATCGACACCAGCACCGTGAAGGCGGGCGAGGCGTCGGCGCTGACCGAGACCGTGACGATCACGTTCGAAGAACTGGTCATCGAGTAATGCGGCGTACGGCTGTGCGGGCGCCGCGCGCGGAGGTGGAGCAGCCTTCTCAGGAGGCCGCCCCGCTCCCGCCCGCGGCGCCCGCGCCGGCCCCGGTGCAGCGGCAGACCCTGCAGACGGAGTTCGCCTTCGAGCTGCCGCGCGGGTACGTCGACGAGGCGGGCACCGTCCACCGCGACGGTGTGATGCGGCTGTCGACGGCGCGCGACGAACTGGTCCCGCTGCGGGACATCCGCGTCCAGGAGAACCCGGCGTACCTGTCGGTCGTGCTGCTGGGCCGGGTCATCACCCGCCTGGGCACGCTCCCGCTGGTCCACGACGGCGTGGTGGAGAACATGTTCGCCTCCGACCTCGCCTTCCTCCAGGACTTCTACCGCCAGATCAACGCCGAGGGCCACACCCGCGCCACGGTGGAGTGCCCGCACTGCGCGGAGCCCTTCGAGGTGGAACTGGGCGGGAGCCGCCTGGGGGAATCGTGACGTACGCGACCGACCGGCTGCACGAGGAGATCGCGTACGTCGCCTACCACTTCCACTGGTCCCTCGACGACATCCTCGACCTGGAACACCACGACCGCCGCCGCTGGACGGACCAGATCGGCTCCCTGGTGACCCGGGGCGGAACGGAGGGCTGAGCGGTGGGTCTTCTGGATCGATTCCGGGGCGGGGGGCGACGGCGGGGGGCGGAGACGCCTGCCGCGGGCTCGGATGCGTCGGGTTCCGGTACGTCGGGTTCCGGTACGTCGGGTTCCGGTACGTCGGGTTCCGGTGACGGTACGTCCGCTGCGGGCGCCGGGGCTTTCGCGGGCGGCGGCGGCCCTGTGGTGGCCGCGTCCTGGACCCGGCTGCCTCCGATCCAGCGGGTGGTGGCGTCCGGTACGACGGCGGCGGGTGTCGCCGATTCCGGGTTCGGCGGGCGGCTGGCCACGTATCAGAACCCGACCTTCACCGGCGTACGCCCGCTGACGGTCCTGGACGGAAGCGCCGGCACGGGCGGGTTGCTGAGCGAAGCGCCGGCTGCGGGCGCGCCGAGGCCGACTTCGCCTGCCGGCCCGACGGTTCCGGTACCGACGGTTCCGGTGCAGACGGTTCCGGTGCAGACGGCACCGGTGGCGGGGGGTGTGGCGGGGCTGCCGGGGGCTGTGACTGGGCTACCGGGAGCGGCGCCGGGGCTGCCAGGGGTCGTTCCTGGTCTGCCGGGGGCCGTACCGGTCGTACAGCGGGCCGTTCCCGTCGTACAGCGGGCTGTTCCGGTCGCGCGGCCGGCGGCTTCGGGGCTGCCGGGGGTTCGCTCCGGCCTGCCCGGAAGCGGGGCCGGTGTGCCGGGGGCCTCCGCGCGTCCCGGTGCCGCTTCCGCGCCGCTGCCGGGGCTCTCGACCTCGCTTCCGGGGAGGGGTCCCACCCCGTCGGGGGCTTCGCCGACGCCTCCAAGTGCCGTATCCGCGCTGCCAGGTGCCGGACGGACGCTCCCGGGTGCGGGAACGGGCGTCCCCGCTCCGGGACCCGCGATCCAGCGCGCCGGATCGGCCCTTCCCGGTACCAGGTCCGCTCTTCCCGGCACGAGCCCCGTCGTCCCGGGCGCCGGCCCCGCGCACCCCAGTGCCGCGCCCGCCCTGCCCCGTACCGGACCTGCTCGCCCCAACGCCGGAGCCGCGTCCGCCGTGCCGGTGGTTCAGCGGGCCTCGGCCGCCCGGTCGGGATCCTCGCCGGTGGTTCCGGTGGTTCCGGTGGTTCCGGTGGCCGTGTCGAGGCGTATCGGTGCGGTGTCGTCCCCGTCCGGCCCGGTCCCGCCTTCTCCCGCACCCGCGCACCCGAACCGGCCCGGCGCCGCATCGCCGACCCCTTCCGCGTCCACCGCGCCGCTCCCGATCCGGTCGTCGACCGCGCCCGCGCCCCCGGTCCAACCCGCCGCCGCATCGCCGACCCCTTCCGGATCCACCGCGCCACTCCCGATCCAGTCGTCGACCGCGCCCGCGCTTCCGAACCGCCCCGGCGCCGCATCGGCGCACCCCGGCGGCTCACCGGCCCCCGTGCCCGCGCCCCATGCGCCGGCCTCCCCATCGGCCTCCCCCTCCTCGCTCCCGGTCGCGCAACGGCGCCCCGTGCGCCCGGCTTCCCCGCCGTCGGCCACTGCGGCGCGGGGCATCCGGGTGTCCCCGGCGGCACCGCGTCCGGCGGCCTCCGCCATCCCCCTGACCAGGTCGGCCCCGGCCCCGGTGCAGCGGCGTACGCTGCCCGCCCGTCTCCCGTCCGCCCCTGCCGGGCCGGCCTCGGCCGCGCCCCGGGGCACGGGCACCGACGGCGACCGTCCGGCGTCCGGCAAGGAACCCGCCCCGGGCCCAGGCCCGTCGGCGGTGGCCGCACCGCTTCCCCCGTCGGGAGCGGCCGGCGGGGTGCCCGCCCCTTCCGGCGGCGGGCACCCCGTACATGCTCCGGTCCCCGGCCCCACCGCCCCGCCCTCGGCCGGCCGCCCGGTTCAGCGGGCTGTTCAGCACACCCCCGAGGCCACCCCCACACCCCCACACCAGGCCACGCCCCCGAGCGCACCGCCCCCGGCCGACCACCCCGTCCAACGCGCCACTTCACAGGCACCCAAGGGCTCCCCCACGCCCACACCCCCTACCGCCCCACCCTCCGCCGACCACCCCATCCAGCGGGCCGTTCCACACACCCCCGAGGCCACACCCACACCCCCGCACCAGGCCACGCCCCCAGCAGCCCCAACTCCCCGGCAGCCCGGCTCCGCACCCGCGTCCGCGCCCTCGCCGACGGCGGTCCCCGAGCACCCCGTCCAGCGAGCCGTACCCCCGGCCCCGGTCGGCGACGCGCCCGCACCCGTCCTCCGGCGCCAGGACGGGAACACGGACGGCGGCCGTACTCCCGTAGCCACGCAAACCGGCCTGCCGACGTCCGCCGGGCGTACCGTCCAGCGGGCCGCCACCCCGGCCCAGGACACCCCCACGGCCGTCCGCCCGGCCGAACCCTCGGCCGCCCCGCACCCCGTGCAGCGAGCCGTGGCCGCATCGGCCCCCGCACAGGCCTCCGCGCCCGTGCCCACGCCCCCGGTGCCGCAAGCCGCCCCCCTGTCCCACCCGCAGCACTCGCCCGACACCGCGAACCCCGTCGGCCGCCCCGTGCAGCGCGCCGCCGCCCCGCACAGCGCCCAGCCCCCTGCGTCGGCCCCCGCCGCCCGCCCCCGCACAGGCCTCGGCGCCCCCCTCCCGGCATCCTCGATGCCCACCAACTCCCCGCGTGCGTCGGCCAGTTCGCGCCCCTCGCGGTCAAACGCCACGCCCGGCACCCCCACCGCCCCGGCCGTACAGCGCACCGCCAAGCCCTCCGCCCCAGCCCGCCCCCTGCTCGGCGCCCCGCTCCCCGCCCGCCCGGCCGAACCCGTCCCGCCCGTCGCTCCGGCCCCCGTCGCGGCACCCCCCGCCCCCACGCCGATCACCCCTGTCCCGGAGGCGATCCAGCGTGCCCTGGCCCCCACCGCCCAGCGCCCGGCCACGCTCCCCACACCTTCCAACTCACCGACACCCCCCGTCCAGCGCCGCCCCCTCACCGCCCCCGTACCTCTCCGACGGCCCACCCCCCGCGCCGAGCACCCCGTCCCCGTGGTCCAGCCGCGCCCCGCTTCCTTCACCACCCCGTCCCTCCAGGCACC
>NZ_JBLRVZ010000060.1:0-46328 GCF_048159505.1 Streptomyces sp. T028 | reverse complement strand
CGAACGCGGAATCCTGATCGAGTCCGAGCAGGGCTTGTTCACCAAGCCGCAGTCGTAGCCGCCTGGTCAGGCCACGACCAGCCCGACAGCCCCACCCGAAGGCCCGAAACGGGCATCACGTCACGTACCGCCCTCTCAAGGACGCCGAGCCGCGCAGCGCGGTGTGGATGCGCGCGGTCGGGCCGCTGGGTGACGATCCGCTGGTGCACACCTGCGCGCTGACGTACGCCAGCGACATGACCCTCCTGGACGCCGTCCGTCTGCCGGTGGAACCTCTGTGGGGTCAGCGGAACTTCGACATGGCGTCGCTGGACCACGCGATGTGGTTCCACCGGCCGTTCCGCGCGGACGAGTGGTTCCTGTACGACCAGGAGTCACCGATCGCGACCGGCGGGCGCGGGCTGGCCCGCGGGCGGATCTACGACCTGCACGGGCGCCTGCTGGTGTCGGTCGTCCAGGAGGGCCTCTTCCGGAAGCTGTAGGGCATGCGCCTCAGGAGCTTCTGCGGCGCAGTCGGCCCAGCAGGCCGCGTGGCGAGCGTCGGGGGCGCTGGGGCGTCCGTGGTTCTTCCCCGGAGCGTGAGGGTGCCGGGTGCGGGGCGGGCTGGTGTGCGCGGGCTTCGTCCAGCGTGCGTTCCAGGTCGGCGCGGAGCCAGGCGATCTCGTCCGGGTCGTCGGCCGTGACGATCTTCTCGACGAGGTGTGCGGCCGGGCTGCCCGGGGCGCCGTGGGCGGGCGGTCCCGGCCGGAACCGGTTCAGGTGGGAGCGGTCGTAGGGATCCCTGACGATCTCCGCGATCTGGAGGGGGTCGAGGAACGCGGCCAGGATTCCGGCCCGTTGCCAGGGGTCGTCGGACTGCCGGAGCAGGAAGCCCAGGTGACGTCCCCGCCAGGTCCGGGCCCTGAGGTCGAGGCCCGCCTCCATCTGGGCCCGCATCGGCGCGGGCGTCCGGCCCTTGAGCAGGGGGCCGTTGTTCTCGTCGGCGGTGAACTGCTGGAGTTCCTGGGCCAGATACAGCCAGACGACGGCCCGGTAGCGGTTGAGGTAGAACTTCACCGGCACGACCAGTCCCAGCCGGGCGAGGCGGGTGAAGCGGGAGGCAGGTACGTCCATGAGGGTTGCCGCCTCGCCCGTCCCGACGACCCGGACGTGCTCGCGCAGTTCCTCCGTCGAACCGAGCAGCCGGTCCAGCTCCGAGCGGGTCACCACCCGGCGGCCCCCTCCGCCCTCGTCGGGCACGGTCCTGATGCGGCCCAGGTGCACGGCGAGGTCGAACTCGGCTCGTTTCAGGCCGAGTTCCCGAGCCGCTCGGCTCGCGGAGCACGACGGGGCCTGCTGTGGTGCGACGGTGTTTCCGGACATGGTCGGTCTCCCCCGTGGAGTCATCGGAGTGACGTGGAGTACGGCGGCCCCGCACGATCCGCGGTGGCCCCGGAAAAAAACCGTAGCCGGAATCGCGGATCTCGTGGCGGCCTGTGGATAACTCCACGGGAGCCGAGAAAACAGCAGGTCAGCGGTCTTCCAGCGGGGCCCGATCGGGCTGGCGGGCGTCCACGGTGAGGTGCTCGCCGACCCGGCTGACGAGCAGCGTCATCTCGTAGGCGATCTGGCCCATGTCGGCCTGCGCGCCGCTGAGCACGCACAGACAGCTGCCGGAGCCGGCCGCGGTGACGAAGAGCAGCGCGTCATCGAACTCGATCATGGTCTGGCGTACCTGGCCCGCGCCGAAGTGGCGTCCGGATCCCTTGGCCAGGCTGTGCAGTCCGGACGAGACGGCGGCGAGGTGCTCGGCGTCCTCACGGCGCAGTCCGGTGCTCGCGCCCGCCACCAGTCCGTCGTTGGACAGGACCAGCGCATGGCGGACGTGGTCGACGCGCTCGGTCAGGTCGTCCAGCAGCCATCCCAGCCCCTGGTTCTGCGCCATGTCTCCGTCTCCCCGCGTGTCATTCCCCGTGTAGGTCCCCCGTGTCTCCTCCGCCTCTCCGGAGGAAACGCCCGCAAGCCTTCCCCAGGACCCGGCGCCGGAGCAAGGAGGATTGCGGCATGGCGCAGAAGATGACCGACGACGAATGGCGGGCGTCCGTCTCGAACGGCACCTGACCGGTGTCGCCCTCAGCTCACCGAGTCGAGCAGCCGGGCGGTGTGCATCCGTCCGGCGTACTCGACGAGCCGGATCAGCACCTCCTTCCCCGAGTCACGGTCCCGGGCGTCGCACAGGACGACGGGGGTGCCCCCGTCGAGGTCGAGGGCGCGCGAGACGTCCTGGGCGCCGTACGTCCGGGCGCCCGTGAAGCAGTTGACGGCGACGACGAACGGGATGTGCCGGTGCTCGAAGTAGTCGACGGCGGGGAAACAGTCCTCGAGGCGCCGGGTGTCGGCCAGGACCACCGCGCCCAGGGCACCCTGCGACAACTCGTCCCACAGGAACCAGAATCGGTCCTGTCCCGGGGTGCCGAACAGGTACAGGGAGAGGCCGGAGCGGATGGTGATGCGGCCGAAGTCCATGGCGACGGTCGTCGTGACCTTCTGGTCGACCCCGTCGGTGTCGTCGACCCATTGGCCCGCTTCGCTCAGCAGTTCCTCGGTACGCAGCGGTTTGATCTCGCTGACCGCGCCCACCAGGGTGGTCTTGCCGACGCCGAACCCGCCGGCGACCAGAATCTTCAACGCCAGCGGGGACGTCTCGCCACCTGTGGCATCGGAGTGCTCGGAGACCATGGATCACTTCTCTTCTCTCGGGAGAGTTCGGCTGCGGTGCAGGTGTGCGAAGTCAGCATCATGACAACTGGGGCCCCTTTCCGAGGGGTTCGACCGCAATCTGCCCGATCTGACCGCGCCCTGCGCGTTCGCGGTGGAAACGTGTCCGCGTGCCTGTGCCAGACGGGTCCGTTCTGCGTCCGGGTCGGCTCGGGTGTGCGCACTACAGGGCCCGCAGCCCCTCGATCACCTCGCGCAGGACACGTTCGTCGGGCAGGTGCGCGGGCGGGACCGGCCGGCTGACGGTGACGCGGCCGAGTTCCAGGAGGTCGCCGAGGAGGACCCGGACCACCCCCACGGGCAGGTCCGCGCCCGCCGCGAGTTCGGCGACGGACTGTGTCTCCGTGCGGCACAGGTCGATGATCGCCCAGTGCTCGGGCCCGAGTGCCGGGCCGTCCGCGCCGGGCTCCCCCGGGGCCAGGGTGACCAGGGCGATCAGATCGAAACGTACTCCGGTGGGGCCGGGTTTGGTGCGTCCGCCCGTCATGGCGTACGGGCGCACCAGGGGCCCGGCCTCGTTGTCGTACCACTGGCTGCCCAGCTCGTGCGGGACGCCGGTCATGTCCTCGGTCATCTCGGCCGGTCGCTCTCTCGTCTCATCCGGCGGCGGGCGGCCGCGCGGCGAGGCGCGGCGGGGTGAAGAGGTGCTCGCCGACCCGTTTGACCAGCCGCGCCATCTCGTAGGCGACCAGCCCGATGTCGGCGGTCACGGCGGTGAGGACGGCGAGGCAGGAGCCGTCTCCGGCGGCGGCCACGAACAGGAAGCCGTCGTCCATCTCCACCATGGTCTGGCGGACTCCGCCGGCGCCGAAGTGGCGGCCCGCGCCCTTGGCGAGGCTGTGGAAGCCGGAGGCGACGGCCGCGAGGTGTTCGGCGTCCTCGCGGGTGAGGCCGGTGGAGGCGCCGACGGCGAGACCGTCGTTGGACAGCACCACGGCATGCCGTACCTCGCTGACGCGCATCACCAAGTCGTCCAGCAGCCAGTCGAGTTCGCCGGACCGCTCGGCCGACCTCGTGCTCGGGTCCTGGATCATGCGGGGTCTCCTTCGCTGCTGTCGCTGCCCGGTGCGGGCTCCGGGGTGGCGCCCCGGCCGGCTTGCCTGCCGCCGCCGCGTGCCCAGCCGGCCCGGTAGGCGGCCATCCGGTCCCGGACGAGTTCGGGGGTGCGCCCGTCGTCGCGCGGGCGGGTTTCCCGAGGCGGTTCCTCGGCGAGTGGCCGGCGCAGCTGGGGGGCGAGGTGCGCCTGCCGCACCCGGCGCGGGAGGTCGTCCGATCCGTCGGAGTCGTCCGGGGGGCGGTGCAGGCGCAAGGCGGTGACTCCAGAGGGCGGGGCGTCGGCCGTGACCGGTTCGGCGGCCCGGACGGGGGCGACCAGGGCGGGCCGGTCGGCGGCCGCGGCGACGGGCTCCTGTTCGAATGTCGGCCGGTCGGGTGCGGGCACATGCGCGTACGCGCGTTCCGTGGGCTGCTCGGTCTCCGCCGCCTCCCGGACGGAACGTTCCGGCTTTCCGCTGTGCAGCAGGGCCGTCGGCAGCAGGACGACCGCGGTGGTGCCGCCGTAGGGCGAGGTCCGCAGGTGCACCTTGACGCCGTGGCGGACGGAGAGCCTGCTGACGACGAACAGTCCGAGCCGGTCGCTGTCGAACAGGTCGAGTGCCTCGGACTGCGCGATGCGCCGGTTGGCCTCGGCGAGGGTCTCCTTGCCCATGCCGAGTCCGCGGTCCTCGACCTCGACGGCATAGCCGTTGCCGACGGGTTCACCGGTGATGCGCACGCGCGTGTGCGGCGGTGAGAACTGGGCGGCGTTCTCGACGAGTTCGGCGAGCAGATGGGTGAGGTCGGCGACGGCGGCGCCGACGACGGCCGTCTCGGGTAGCTGCCGTACCTCCACGCGCGCGTAGTCCTCGACCTCGGAGACGGCGGCGCGGACCACGTTGGTCAGGGAGACCGGCGTGCGCCAGGCCCGGCCGGGGGCCGCTCCGGAGAGGATGATCAGGCTCTCGGCGTGGCGCCGCATGCGGGTGGTGAGGTGGTCGAGCCGGAAGAGGTCGCTCAGCTCGTCCGGGTCGTCGGAGCGGCGCTCCATGCTGTCCAGAAGGCTCAGTTGGCGGTGGACGAGGACCTGGCTGCGTCGGGCGAGGTTCACGAACACGCCCGAGATGCCGCTGGCGAGTTCGGCGCGTTCCACCGCGGCCCGCAGCGCTGCCCGGTGCACGGTCGTCAGGGCCTCGGCGACCTGGCCGGTCTCGTCCTCGGCGGGCGGTCCGGGCGGGGCCTCGGCACGGATGTCGATCTCGTCTCCGGCGCGGAGTCTGCGCATGGCCTCGGGGAGTTTGCGCCGGGCGATCTCGAGGGCGCTGTTGCGCAGGGTGACGAGTTCGACGACGAGTCCTCGGCCGATGCGCACGGAGATGACGAGCGAGGCGAGGACGGCGGCGAGGCCGAAGAGGACCGCGGCGCCCGCCGGGGTGAGCACCCCGCGGGTGAACGGGTCGGCGCGCTCGGCGACATCGCGTCCGGCGGCCGCCTCGATGCCGCGCATGCCGTCCCGCACGCGCGTGTGAGCCTTGTCCCAGGTGGCCTCCGAGGCGGCCGCAACCGCCTTCGCGCCCGGTCGGCTCGCGAGCACATGATCCTCGGTGGCGGCCAGGGCCGTGTAGGCGCTGCCCTCGGCGAGTCGTCGCCAGGTGGTGCGTTCGGGGCCGCGCAGGTCGGTGGCGGCCGACTCCGTCAGGGTACGGCGGGTCTCCACGGCGCCGGTGAACCGTCGCAGTCGCTCGCCGTCGAGGCGGCCGGCCAGGCGGGCGCCCGCGAGGACGGCGTCCTCCTGGGCCAGTGCCTCGCCCGCGCGGGAGAATTCGAGCAGCACGCGCGCGTCGGAGCCGAGTTCGGCGTCCTGGATCCCGGAGAGCGCGCCGTCGACCTGGAAGGCGGCCGAGATCGCGGTCGTGTACCGGTCGTAGGCCTCCTGCCAGTCGGCGCCGCCGTCGAGCACGGCGGTCCGCAGAGGGCGCAGGGCTTCGGCTCCGGAGACGAACGCCTCGAGCCGCTGGGCGACTCCGGCGGGCAGCTCCTGGCCGTCGGCGACGGTGCTGTGGTCGCCGAGGCGGAGTGCGGCCACGGCCGCGTCCGTCCGTTCCGCGAGCCTCCTGAGGTCGTCGTCCTGCCCGGTTGCCGGTTCGGTCGCGAACCGTACGGCGGCCACCCGCTCGTTCTGCAGGGCGGCCACCGCCGCCGCGACGGGTGTACGGACCTCGGAGTCCACGCGTTGCAGCTGGCGCAGCCGGGAGATGTCCTGGGCCGTGGTGACAGTGGCGTACGCCCACAGGGCCAGGAGGGAGACGACCGGCACCATCAGCAGGCAGACGATCTTGGCCCGCACGGTGCGCGGCCGCAGGTGCCGGCGTCCCGCGCGCGTGCGTGTCGCGCCGGCCGAGGTGTCCGGCTGTTCGTCCGGGCCCTCGTCGGCGGGCGGCCCGGCGTGGGCACGCCGCCCGCGCACCGGGGATGGCGCCTCGGCGCCGGCCGTGGGGGTCCTACGGGGTGTACGCATGGCCTCCTCGCTCGGAAGAAGTTCGGGGGTCGTGCCGTCCGGAGAGGTTCGGGGGCGGCGTCGTCCGGTCCGGTCACACGGTCCGGTCCGGTCCGGTCACACGGTCGGGGCCGGCCGGCGGCCGGCGCCGCTCTCCACCGGCTGTTGGGCCGAGGCGGATGCCTCACGCTCCCCGGTGGTGGGCGAAAGCGCGACGAAGGCCGAGGTCAGGAAGAGATAGGACCCGAGGCCGACGGCGAGGGGGAAGATGAACTGCATAGCCGTGGCCCCGGGCAGCGCCGTTCCGGACGGTGTGACGTGCACGCTCACCGCGAGCATGCCGGTGTAGTGCATGCTGCTGACCGCCGCTCCCATCACGAGCGAGGCGACGGTGACCGCGATCGGCGACTTGATGTTGAGCGCCGCCCACAGGGCCGCGGTCGCGGCGACGACGGCGATCAGGACGGAGACGGCGACGAGCGTCGGATCGTAGGAGACGTCGCCGTGCAGGCGGACCGCGGCCATACCCAGGTAGTGCATGCTCGCCACGCCGACACCGGTGGTGAGTCCGCCGATCAGCAACGCGCGCGTGCGGTCGCGGCTGTGGCCGACGGCGAAGACACCGGCGCAGACGACGACCATGGCGACGAGGAGGCTGAGCACGGTCAGCGGAACGTCGTAGCGGATGTCGGTGCCGCTGACGGCGAAGCCGAGCATGGCCACGAAATGCATGGTCCAGATGCCGGTGCCGATCGCGGAGGCGGCGGTGATCAGCCAGTTGCGGCGCGAGTGTCCGGTGGCGCCGAGGGCGCGCACCGTGCAGCGCAGCCCGAGGGCGGCGCCTATGCAGGCCATCACGTACGACAGCACGGGGGTCAGCCAGCCGAAGGCGGCGTGGTCCAGGTGTCCCATGGCCAGGGGACGCTAGCGGGGGCACGGGTGCACAAAGGGGGCGCATTTCGAAAGGTGATGAAATGTGTCGCATAAGTGCGCCGACACGATCGACTCGCGCTCGAACATGCGCACAGCGACATCCTCCTTGGCGGTGAGGGATCATGCCGAACATGAGCGACGACCACACACACGTCCAGGAGTTCTTCACCGCCCGCGCGACGCACTGGGACACGCGCTTCCCCGACGACGGCCCCGTCTACGCGGCGGCGGTCGCCGAACTCGGTCTGCGCGAGGGGGACCGCGTACTGGACGCGGGCTGCGGCACCGGACGGGCCCTGCCGCCCCTGCGGGCGGCCGTGGGGCCCTCGGGGGTGGTCGTGGGGGCCGATCTGACCCCGGCCATGCTCCAGGCCGCGGTACGGGCCGGACGTGACCGCGACGGGCGGCTGCTGCTCGCCGATGTCGCCGCCCTCCCCCTGCGCGCCGAGTCGCTCGACGCGGTGTTCGCGGCGGGCCTCATCGCCCATCTGCCCGACCCGGCGGAGAACCTGCGCGAGCTGGCCCGGGTGGTGCGCCCCGGCGGCGTCCTGGCGCTGTTCCACCCGATCGGCCGCGCCGCCCTCGCCGCCCGGCAGGGGCGGCAGATCACTCCGCAGGACCTGCGTGCCGAGCCGAACCTGCGTCCCCTGCTGGCCGGTTCCGGCTGGCGCCTGACGTCGTACGTCGACGAGGACACCCGTTTCCTGGCCCTGGCCGTCCGGGAGAGCTGACGGCTCACCCGGCTGCGGCGACCGCTCTCACGAACGCGTCCACGTCGTCGAACATGTCGAACATGACGTTGTGACCGGGTCGTCGAACATGACGTTGTGACCGGCACCCGGCACCGTCACGACAGGGACGCCCGCTTCTGTCCTGACGTTCCTGCGGCATCTGGACGACTCCGCCGCGCAGGCGGCCGTACTCCGATGGCGGCTGGCCTTCTCCCAGGGGCCGACGAGCTTTTTCTACGACGGTGACCGGCCCCTGGGCGCCGAGGAACTCGACGACCCGTTCCGGCGGGGCGTGCTGACCATCGCGCGGGCCACGTCCCGGGCCGAGATCACCTGGCTGCGCGAGACGCCGACCTCACTCGCCGGTTGACCCGCCCCCGGCATGGCGAACCGGGCAGCCGCGCAGGCCCGGCACCGGGCGCGTGCCCAGGTCGCCGAGGCGGTAGCCGTTCGGATAGCCCTTGATCTCCCAGTTCTGCCGCGCGTAATGGGGTGCGCTGCGGGGCGGGAGCAGCCGGACCGCGCGTCCACGCGCGCGTACGGCCTTGCGCACCAGCGTGCGGACGGCCGGGCTCGGAGGGGTGTAGCGGAAAGCCGTCAGGAGCGGTTCGTCGAGCAGGGCCAGCGTGGCGGTGCGCAGGAGGGGGGCGAGCGCTCGCGGATACCAGGAGGCCATCAGGTCGAGCGTGGCGTCCGAGACGCGGCGCGCGTCCTCGTCCCAGGCGAAGTGGGCCTTCTCGTAGGCGTCGAGACAGGCCTCGAACGACTCGTAGGTCTCCGGAATGCCTCTGATGCCCATGAGCCGGCCCAGCGTGCCGTAGTGGACGGTGGAGGCCACGATCTCGTGACGCGACATGCGCCGCCATCCGTAGGCGTCGGTCCACCGCTTGGGCATGACGACGAAGGTGCACAGCACGTAGCGCAGGTCGTCGTTGCTGATGTCGTAGCTGCGGTGCATCTGATTGATGCGGCGCACCGCCGTCCGGCCCAGGTCGCTGTCGAAGCCGTGCTCGACGACGGCGTCGAGGAGCAGGGAGGTGTCGTCGTAGCGCTTCTGGGAGCGGTCCGTGAGCTCGGCCGTCTCCGCCAGCAGTCGGCCGATGCTCGGCACCGCGTATGTGCGGTAGAGGGCGATTTCCAGGGCGCGGGTGAAGTCCCAGGGGAACTCGTACGCCGCGGTGAGCCGGTAGATCTCGTGGGCGTCCCGACAGGGATCCATGCGCCGGATCTGTTCGAGTCGGTCGAATCGCTTCACCGCACGGTTCCCCTTCTGCCGCCGTGACTCCAACTCTACGTTGGGTAAAGGGAGCTGAGAGGACCGGTGCAAGGCGTGCCATCGTATGGGGGAAGGGCATCATCATGTTCGACAGGATCCGCAAGGCCGGTGCGAGGCTCTTCGGGGGGCAGCGCATACAGTCGTCCACCGGCCCCGACGGGTCTCGGCCCGACGCCGGGAAGGGGCCCGCCGCCACGAAGCGCCCGCACAATCTGTTCGAGGCGGCCGCCGCGTACGTCTCGGCCTGCGCCGAGGACGATCAGGACCGGATCGACGAGGCGGCGGGCTGGGTGTCGCCGGAGGCGCTGTCCTTCGGGGTCAACGAACTCGCCTGCCGCGCCGTCCTCGTGCTCGCGCGCGAACGCGACGAGTCGCCCGCGGCGGTGGCACGGGCGCTGCTGGGGCTGCCGACCGTGTGACGGGACGGCGAAGGGTGGCCGATTCGCCCCGTCAGGTCGGAAAACTGCAGCTCCGGGTATGTCGGGGAGTCGTGACAAGGGCCTTCCCGCCGCACTAGGGTGCGCGCCGGTGGACCAATGGATGGGGAGGCTGGGATGGCCGGGACGGACGAGGACGCCGTCGCCGCCGCGGACGACGCGCTCTATGTGCTCACGGCGGCGCTGCTGACGCCGGCGAAGTTCCCGGTGGTGCTCGGGGACGACTACCCGGAGGCCTGTGCGGCGCTCGGCCTCGCGCCGCTGGCCGACGGGTACGGCCTGGTGCTGGGCCAGGACGGCGACGGCGCGCGGTGGACGGTCGTCATCGACGACGTGTCGCTGGTGGCCGTCGCCATCGCGTCGTGGGACTGCGGCATGGAGCACGAGTTGTCGCCCGACGAACGGACGGTGGTCGCGGCACTGCCGGGGTGGCCGCTGGATGTCGCCGTCGCGGCGCCCGGTGTGCCGGACCCGCACGATCCCGGCCCCGAGATCGCGGACGGCCCCGCACTGGCCCCTCCGGACACGTCCGTGTGGGGCCCGGCCCAGCGGCGTCTGGGCGCCGACGAGATAGCGGTCCAGTGGACCTTGTGGCGGGACCGGATAGACGACGCCGAGTTCACCGCCGCCCCTGACGCGGCAGTCCCTGCCGAGGGCATCGACCAGGCGGACGGCGACGGCGGGGCGAAGCGGGACAGCGGCTCGGCCGGTGACGCCGGCGCCGCCACGGAGGGAGGCGCGGACGGGAGCGAGTCCGTGCAGGAGGCGACGGAGGGGCACCGCGACATCCGGCGGGTGCTGGCCGAGGCCCGCGCCTACGTGGAGACGCCGCCGCCGCTGGGCCGGGTGCGGTCGTCGTTCGCACCCGGTGACGCGCGCACCCTGCGCGCCGACGGCCCGGGCTGGTCGCTGGTGGCCCGGACCGACGACATCGCGTTCCTCCTGCTCGACGCGCGGCCCGGCGAGGTGCTCCCGGTCGGCCGGGGGCCGGAACTGCCAGGGCTCCTCGAGGCGCTGGACAAGATGGCCGTACGCCCGTCCTGAGACGGCACGAGGGCCGCGGTGAGGCACTGTTCGGGGCCATCACACCCCACACGCCCCCGAAGGGCGTGCGCCCCACCGCGGTCCTCGTCTCTCAGCGGCCGAGCTCCTTGCGGGTGACGCGGCGCAGCCTGCGCCGCTGTGAGGGATCCAGCGTGAGGTAGGCCGCCGCCGGAACTCCCAGCACGATCAGCAGAGCCGCCCACCAGGGCAGCCAGATCAACAGCAGAATCCCGACCGCCACACCTCCTGCGGCGATCTTCGCGTTCCTCGACATGTGCGTCGCCTCCTTCGCGGCTCCTGCCGCTCTCTGTCATGAAAACGGGTCCGCGCCGCGCGCGGTTCCTGGCCCGACCCTGAAACGTCCCTGACTCACCCCCGAGGCAGCCCTGAGAATGCTGTACCCTCGGCGACTCCGCCTCCGGTAGTCAAGTTTGAGGAGTACGCTCATCGCTGTGCAGAGGGTTCCCGTGGAAGCAGTGTCCGAGATGTTCGAACCGGCCGGGTGCCAGACCGTGTTCGTGCCCGGCGTCCCGGCCCGCACCGGCCGCATCGCCTTCTGGCGACCCGACGGAGACGGTCCCCCTTCCGTCGCCCCGGCGAACGTCGAGAACCTGACGGTCGTCCAGCCCGGCGACGCCGGGGCGACGCTCACGCGCGTGCGTGCCGTCCTGATGCCGGTGCGGGATGCCCTGCCGGTTCTCGCACGCGCGCGCGTCGCCCAGGAAGGGCACCGGGCGGCGGTGTTCTGGGGCGCGGCATCGCTGTTGGCCCTGCACTTCGTGGCGCGGGGACTGCTGCTGCCCGGCCTGTCCCCGGACGGCCACGACGCCTGGCGGGTCGGCCCGCTCGGCCCGGACGACGTCGAGGCGGTCCGCCGGCTGGCCGCCTCCATGCCGCCCGAGGCGCACTGCGTGCCCGTCGACACCGCCCCGCCCCTGCGGCTCGCGGATCCGGAGCGGCTGCTGCGGGCCTTCCTGGACTCGGTCGCCGACGCATTGCCCCGCTCCCCCGCCGCACCGCTCGTGACGGGCGGCCCCGCCTACACGGCCCCCGAGCCGCAGCGGCTGCCGGAGCTGCGCGCATGGGCCGCCGACATCGCCGCGGGCCACGACGCGGGTGTCCGGCTCTCACTGCGGATCGAGGTGTCCGGGATCGCCTCCGCAGGAGCGGCCGCGGCCGCGGAGGCCGGGGCGTCGGCCCCGACGCCCGGCGGGGCGACGGCACGCTTCCGGGCCGTGCCCCAGGTGCACAGTGCGAGTGATCCCGCGCTCGTCGTGGACGCCGCAGAGATCTGGGGTGAAGCGGGGGGCACGAGCGGGAATCTCGGTCCACGCGCGCGTATGGACGCGCTGCTCGCACTGCGCCGTGCGGTGCGGGCCTGGCCCGCGCTCACCCCGCTGCTGTCGGCCACCGTCCCGGACGCCGTCGATCTTCTCGAGGAGGAGATCGCCGAGTTGCTCGGAGAGGGCTCGCGGGCACTGGCGGCGGCAGGGGTCGAGGTGCACTGGCCGAGGGAACTGGCCTCCACCCTGACCGCCCGCGCGGTGGTGGGTCCCCCGGAGGACGGAGCGCGGGAGCACGGCTTCGACGCGGACACCCCGTCGTTCCTGTCGGCGGACGCGCTGCTGTCGTTCACCTGGTGGTTCGCGTTGGGCGACCAGCGGCTCACGCGCGAGGAGCTGGACCGTCTCGCCGAGGCCAACCGGCCCCTCGTACGCCTGCGGGACCGGTGGGTCCTGGTCGACCCGCAGGAGGTGCTCCGGGCCCGCGCGCGGCAGGACGGCAAGGTGACGCCCGTCGAGGCGCTGGGCGCCGCGCTGACGGGCTCCACGGAGGTGGACGGCCGGTTGGTCGAGGTCCGGTCCACGGGCTGGCCGGCGGCCCTGCGGGAGCGGCTGACGAACCCCGGGGCGCAGGAGCCGGTGGAGCAGCCCGCCGCGCTGGACGCCACGCTGCGCGACTACCAGCGGCGCGGTCTGGACTGGCTGGCCCGGAACACCTCGCTCGGGCTCGGCTGCTGTCTGGCCGACGACATGGGGCTGGGCAAGACCATCACGCTGATCAGCCTGCATCTGCACCGCCAGACGGACGCCTCGGCCGCCGGTCCGACGCTGGTGGTCTGCCCGACGTCCCTGATGGGCAACTGGCAGCGGGAGATCGAGCGGTTCGCTCCCGGAACGCCGGTGCGCCGCTTCCACGGGCCGCGACGCGAGTTGGACGGCCTGGTGGACGGGGAGTTCGTGCTGACCACCTACGGCACCCTGCGGCTGGACGCGGGCCGGCTCGGGGAAGTGCCGTGGGGCCTGGTCGTCGCGGACGAGGCACAGCACGTGAAGAACCCGTACTCGGCGACCGCGCGGGCACTGCGCACCATCGGCGCACGCGCACGCGTGGCGCTGACGGGCACGCCGGTGGAGAACAACCTGTCGGAGCTGTGGGCGATCCTCGACTGGACGACACCCGGTCTGCTGGGCCGGCTGGGCACCTTCCGCAGGCGGTACGCGCGTGGTGTGGAGGGAGGCGGGGATCCGGCCGCCGCCGAGCGGCTGTCCCGGCTTGTGGCGCCCTTCCTGCTGCGCCGCCGCAAGTCGGACCCCGGGATCGCCCCGGAGCTGCCGCCCAAGACCGAGACCGACCGCCCGGTGTCGCTCAGCAGGGAGCAGACGGGCCTGTACGAGGCGGTGGTGCGCGAGACGCTCGCGGCGATCGCCGAGGCCGACGACATGGCACGCCGCGGGTTGATCGTGAAGCTCCTGACCGGCCTCAAGCAGATCTGCAACCATCCGGCGCAGTACCTGAAGGAGGAGCGTCCGGGGGCCGCAGGGCGCTCCGGAAAGCTGGAGCTGCTGGACGAGTTGCTGGACACGATCCTCTCCGAGGGGTCGGGCGTGCTGGTCTTCACTCAGTACGTGCGCATGGCGCGGCTGCTGGAGCGGCATCTGGCGACGCGGGGTGTGCCGACGCGGTTCCTGCACGGCGGGACACCCGTGGCCGAGCGGGAGGCCATGGTGCGGCGCTTCCAGGACGGTGAGTTTCCCGTGTTCCTGCTGTCCTTGAAGGCGGCCGGCACTGGCCTGAACCTCACGCGCGCGGAGCATGTCGTGCACTACGACCGCTGGTGGAACCCCGCCGTGGAGGCGCAGGCGACCGACCGGGCGTACCGCATCGGGCAGACCCGGCCGGTGCAGGTCCACCGGTTGATCGCCGAGGGCACGATCGAGGACCGCATCGCGGAGATGCTGCTCCGCAAGCAGGGCCTGGCCGACGCCGTACTGGGGCACGGCGAGGCGGCCTTCACGGAACTCACCGACACCGAACTGGCGGAACTGGTCGAACTGCGCGGGGGCACGCGATGAACGCGAACGACAACCTTGAACGCACGTTCGCGGCGTTCCCTCCCGCGCGCGGGAGGGGCTTCGCGCAGAGCTGGTGGGGGCGGGCGTGGCTGGCCGCGCTGGAGGACGGCGCGCTGGACTCCGAGCAGGTGCGGACGGGGCGCAGGCTGGCGCGGGCGGGCGCCGTGGGAGCGGTGTCGGTGCGGCCGGGGCGTATCACGGCCGTCGTACAGGACCGCGCCCACACGGCGCATCGGGCCGATGTGCTGCTCGAGGAGCTCACGGACGCCGAGTGGGACCGCTTCCTGGACCTGGCGGCGGAGCGGTCGGGGCATGTCGCCGCGCTGCTCGACCGCGAGATGCCGCCCCATCTGTTCGAGGACGCGGAGACCGCCGGTGTCGCTCTGCTGCCGGGACTCGGCGAGCTGGAGGCCGAGTGCGACTGCGGCGCGTGGGACCACTGCGGTCACACTGCGGCGCTCTGCTACCAGGTGGCGCGGCTGCTCGACCAGGATGCGTTCGTGCTGCTGCTGGTCAGGGGACGCGCCGAGCAGGCCGTGCTGGACGATCTGCAGGCCCGTGGTGCGGCCGCTCCCGCCGTGGCGGAACCCGCTCGGCCGGAGGGGGTGGACGCGGCCGAGGCATACGCGGCGGGGGACGTCCTGCCGCCGTTGCCCGCCGTGCCCGGTCTTCCTGCGGAGCCGGGTGTTCCACCATCGCTGGACACGGACGTTCCGCCCCCGCCCGGAGTGGACCCGGAGGCTCTGCGGATCCTGGCCGCGCGGACGGCCGCAGCCGCCCTTCTGCAGCTCGCGGACGCCCTCGGCGGAGGAGTCGGATCGCCGTCCCGGGGAGAACCGTTGACGGTCGCTCAGGACGCAGTGCGGCTGGCCGCAGGAGAGGCCGCGGAGGTGGGGAGCGACGCCCTGGCCGAGCGGCTCGCCGCCGGTTCGGGGCGTGATCGGGATCAGTTGGCGCGTGCCGTACGGGCCTGGCGGTACGGAGGCCCGGCCGCCCTGTCGGTCCTGGAGGAGGAGTGGACCGTGGAGGGCGAAGTACTCGCACGCGCGCGTGCCGTGCTCGAGTCGGCCTGGGAGGAGGACGAGCGCCCGCCGCTGCGGGCCGGGGGCAACCGGTGGACGGTCGTCGGGGAGTCCGGCCAGCTCCGCCTGGGACGGGACGGTCGCTGGTGGCCGTATCGCAGGGAGGGCGGCCGCTGGACGCCGGCCGGGCCGGCGGCGCGGGACCCGGCGACGGCGCTGGCCGTGGCCCGGCCCGACGGTGAGGAAACGCTTTCCTGAGCTCGAAGCGGGTGGGGGCGTCGGCCTGCCGGGCGGCCGACGCCCGACGTTCACCGGAACGTCGCATCCCGTTCGGCGGGCGCGCCAACTCTGGCCGCTGTCACCGAACTTGCACCTCAGGAGGCCAGATGTCCCCGCACCCCACCGGTCGGCGCCGCGTTCACCGTTCCGTCGCCACGGGCGTACCGTTCGCCGTTCTGGCCGCCCTTGTCATGGCCGGCCCGGCGAGCGCGGGAACCGCGTCCGGGCAGGCGCACGTGACGCGGACGGCCACGCTCGGCGACATCCCGCTCGGCACGTTCAGCAACGGCCTGCTTCCCGGCACCGTGGACGACGACCGGGGCGTGGACCTCGGCGGCATCGGCAGCGACATCTACCCGGCGGGCCGCAAGGGCGAGTTCTGGACCGTCACGGACCGCGGGCCCAACGGTCAGATCAAGATCGACGGGAAGAAGCGCCGCACGTTTCCGGTCCCCGGTTTCGATCCGGCGATCGTGCGGATCCGGGTGGCCGGGGACTCGGTGAAGGTGCTGGACGCCCTCCCGATCACCACCTCCTCCGGGAAGCCCGTCACCGGTCTGTCGAACCAGGAGGGCCGCGACGAGGCGCCGTACTCCTATGACGCCCGGTCGCCCCTGTCGTACAACCCGAACGGGCTGGACACCGAAGGCGTCGTGCGGACGGCGGACGGGAGTTTCTGGCTGATCGACGAGTACGGCCCCTCACTGGTGCACGTCTCCGCGCGCGGGAAGGTCCTGACCCGCTATGTGCCCGAGGGGCTGAACCTCGAGGGCGCGGACTACGCGGTGGTGGAGGCGCTGCCCTCGGTGCTGCTGCACCGGAAGATCAACCGAGGGTTCGAGGGCCTCGCCCAGCTGCCCGGCGGGGACCTCGTGCTGGCCGTGCAGAGCCCCCTCTCGCTGCCCGACACGGACGCCGGAGAGGCCTCCCGCACGACACGGCTGCTGCGTTTCTCGCCCAGGAAGAAGGCGGTCACCGCCGAGTACGCGTACCGCTTCGACCCGGTGAACGTGGTCGACCCGAGCGAGGACGACACCTCCGAGCTCAAGATCTCCTCGGTGGTCGCGGTGGGCGGCGACCGGCTGCTGGTCGAGGAGCGGACGGACAAGGCCGCCCGGCTTCAGGTGGTGCGCCTGACGCGCGGCGCGAACATCCTGGGCGCCCGCTGGGACGACGACACGACCTCACCGTCGCTGGAACAGCTGGCCGACCCGGCTGCCTCGGGGGTCCCGGTGCTGTCCAAGCGGCTGGTGGTCGATCTGGGCACGGTCGAGGGAGTGCCCGGGAAGATCGAGGGCGTCGCGCGCGTGGACCGCGACACGCTCGCCCTGATCAACGACAACGACTTCGGGATGACGGACGGCACGGGCGCCTTCGACGCGCAGGGGCGGCTGGTGGACAGCGGTATCGAGACGAGTGTGACGTACGTGCGGCTGCCGCGGGGCATCTGACGTCCTACGCGCGCGTGGGGTCTCGCATGCCTTCACGCGCGCGTAGCCGGCTAGCTAGGGCAACAGCGCGGTGAGGGACGGCAGCAGCGACTCCAGGTCGCTCGGTAGCTCGGTCGGCAGGGTGCTCGGAAGCTGGGACGGCAGCTCGCTGGGCAACGTGCTGGGCAGTTCCACCGGGAGACTGATCGAGGGAGCGGGCGAGGAACCGGTGCTGCTCCCACCGGTCGGCCTGTCGTCCGGCGAGTCGTCGCCGGACGAGGCCATCAGCACGACGGCGAGCACGGCAGCGGCGGTGGCGAGCAGCGCGAGCACCACGAAGAGCGGGCTACGGCGCCGTCGGGGACCGCCGGCGCCGTAGCCGGGGGCAGGCGGTCCGAAGCCGCCGTGCGGCGGTGTGTCGCCCGGCGGTCCGGGCGGCTGGGGCGGTACGGGTGGCGTGGCCATACGTCCAGCGTCCCCGGGAACGGCACGGGGAACGACCTCCGCACGGAAGTTGATACCGGCTCATGCCGTGGAGGGCATGATTCCGGCGTATTCCGTACGGAGGTCCGGTCCCGAGGTCAGCCCCTGGGATCAGGATCTGGGGTCAGGGCCTGGGGGCGGGGCCTGGGATCAGGGCTCAGGGAAACCGTCAGCCCCGGGCGCCCAGCAGGTGGTCCATCGCGAGCTGGTCGAGCCGCTCGAAGGCCATGCCGCGGGCGGCGGCCGCGTCGGCGTCGAAGTCCTCGAAGGCGGTGCGGTCGGCGAGCAGGCTCTGCAGGCCGTCGCCGGCGGTGGCCTGGGCGAGCTGGTCGAGGCGGGAGGCGCGCAGGGCCTCCTGGACCTCCGGGTCGGCGCGGAACGCGGCCGCGCGCTCCTTGAGGATCAGGTAGTTGCGCATGCAGCCCGCGGCGGACGCCCACACGCCGTCGAGGTCCTCGGTGCGCGGCGGCTTGAAGTCGAAGTGCTTCGGGCCCGCGTAGCCGGCGCTCTCCAGCAGGTCGACCAGCCAGAACGCGGAGCGCAGGTCACCGGCGCCGAAGCGCAGGTCCTGGTCGTACTTGATGCCCGACTGGCCGTTGAGGTCGATGTGGAAGAGCTTGCCCGCCCACAGGGCCTGCGCGATGCCGTGCGGGAAGTTCAGCCCCGCCATCTGCTCGTGGCCGACCTCGGGATTGACGCCGTAGAGCTCGGGGCGCTCCAGGCGGTCGATGAAGGCGAGCGCGTGGCCGACGGTGGGCAGCAGGATGTCGCCGCGCGGCTCGTTCGGCTTGGGCTCGATCGCGAACTTCAGGTCGTAGCCCTGGGAGGTGACGTACTCGCCGAGGAGGTCGAAGGCCTCCTTCATGCGGTCGAGGGCGACGCGTACGTCCTTGGCGGCACCTGACTCCGCGCCCTCACGACCGCCCCAGGCGACGTAGATCTTCGCGCCGAGCTCGACGGCCAGGTCGATGTTGCGGATCGTCTTGCGCAGGGCGTAGCGGCGCACGTCGCGGTCGTTCGCGGTGAACGCGCCGTCCTTGAAGACGGGGTGCGTGAAGAGGTTGGTGGTGGCCATCGGCACGGTCATGCCGGTGGTGTCCAGGGCCTGGCGGAAGCGCTTGATGTGCTCCTCGCGCTCGCTGTCGGAGGACCCGAACGGGATCAGGTCGTCGTCGTGGAAGGTCACGCCGTAGGCACCCAGCTCGGCCAGGCGCGTCACCGTCTCGACCGGGTCGAGGGCGCGCCGCGTGGCGTCGCCGAACGGGTCCCTTCCCTGCCAGCCGACGGTCCACAGGCCGAAGGTGAACCTGTCCTCGGGGGTGGGCTGGTAGCTCATTGCCGCGGCTCCTTGCTGTGCAGATTGGTCGTGCGGGTCGGTGGCGGTCGGTGGCGAACTATTTCGTCATGGCCGTTTACAAATTAGTATGCGGACGCATCTCTGGGAAGACAGATCCCGCAGAGCCGCGGAAAAACTTGAGGGAGAGCCCGATGTCAGCAGCCGAGGGTCCGCTCGTCGTCGGCGTGGACTCGTCCACCCAGTCCACGAAGGCGCTGGTCGTCGACGCGGGCACCGGCGAGGTCGTCGCGAGCGGCCAGGCGCCGCACACGGTGTCCGCCGGCGCCGGCCGCGAGAGCGACCCGCGCCAGTGGTGGGACGCCCTGCACGAGGCCTTGCGCCAGTGCGGTGACGCGGCGCGCGAGGCCGCCGCGGTGTCGATCGGCGGGCAGCAGCACGGGCTGGTCACGCTGGACGAGCACGGCGAACCGGTGCGCCCGGCGCTGCTGTGGAACGACGTGCGTTCGGCCCCGCAGGCCCGGCGGCTGACCGAGGAAGTGGGCGGGGCGAAGTTCTGGGCGGAGCGCACGGGGTCCGTCCCGGCCGCGTCCTTCACGGTCACGAAGTGGGCCTGGCTCGCCGAGAACGAGCCGGAGGCCCTGCGTGCGACGAAGGCGGTACGGCTCCCCCACGACTACCTCACCGAGCGCCTCACCGGCGAGGGCACGACCGACCGCAGTGACGCCTCCGGAACCGGCTGGTGGGCGTCGGCGACGGAGGGCTACGACGAGGAGATCCTCGCGCGCGTGGGTCTCGACCCGGCGCTGCTGCCCCGTGTGGTGCGGCCCGGCGAGGTCGCGGGCACCGTGCGCGACAGCCACGACCTGCCGTTCGTCAAGGGCACCCTGGTCGCCGGGGGCACCGGCGACAACGCGGCGGCCGCGCTGGGCCTCGGGCTGCGTCCGGGGACTCCGGTGCTGAGCCTCGGCACGTCGGGCACGGTGTACGCGGTGTCGAAACACCGGCCGACCGACCCGACCGGCACGGTGGCGGGCTTCGCGGACGCGCACGGCGACTGGCTGCCGCTGGCCTGCACCCTGAACTGCACGCTCGCCGTGGACCGCCTCGCCGCCCTGCTGGGCCTGGACCGGGAGGCCGTGGAGCCCACCGCGGACCTCACGCTCCTGCCCTACCTGGACGGCGAACGGACCCCGAACCTGCCGAACGCCTCGGGCCTTCTGCACGGCCTGCGCCACGACACCACGGCCGGGCAGCTCCTGCAGGCCGCCTACGACGGGGCCGTGCATTCGTTGCTCGGCGCGCTCGACCTGGTCCTCGACGAGGACGCGGACCCGTCGGCCCCGCTGCTGCTGATCGGCGGCGGCGCGCGGGGCGCGGCCTGGCAGCAGACCGTACGGCGGCTGTCGGGGCGGCCGGTGCAGATCCCCGAGGCGAAGGAACTGGTCGCGCTGGGCGCGGCGGCGCAGGCGGCGGGGCTGCTGACCGGCGAGGACCCGGCCGCGGTCGCCCGCCGCTGGAACACCACGCGCGGCCCGGTGCTGGACGCCGTGGAGCGGGACGACGCGACGCTCGCCAGGATCGCCGGGGTACTCTCCGACGCGGCCCCGCTGCTGGAGCGGAGCCCGCACATCGGCTGAGCATCGTCGATCGCTGTGCCGAGGTATCGACGTATCGAGAGGTCCAGGTATCGAGGTGTCGAGGTGCCGGCGAATCGGTGAGTCGGCGTATCCATGAATCGAGACGAATCGACGGAGGCATGACCGCACCGCTGCACGAGGCCCGCGCCACCGGCCCGGGGCGTGCGCTGCCCGACACCCAGCAGGGCATGCGCCGCCGCAACCTGGCGCGGGTGATGCACACCGTCAGCGCCGAGGGCCCGCTGTCCCGGGCGGCGGTCGCCTCACGCATCGGTCTGACCCGTGCGGCGGTGTCGACCCTCGTCGACGAGCTGATACGCACCGGGCTGCTGGAGGAACTCGGCCCGGAGCGGCCGGGCCGGGTCGGCCGGCCCGGGTCTGCGCTGGCGGTCAGCGGGCGCGGCCCGGCCGGGCTGGGCGCCGAGGTCGGCGTCGATCATCTCGCGGTGTGCGTGGTCGATCTGCGGGGCGAGGTGCGGGCCCGTGCCGTGCGGCACGGTACGAACCGGGGCCGCTCCCCCGAGCCGGTGCTCGAGGAGCTCACCGGGCTGCTGCGGGCAGCCGTCGCCGAGGCGGAGGGCGAGGGGTTGTGGCCGGCCGGGCTCGCCGTGGCCGTCCCCGGCCTGATCGCCCGCGATGCCCGTACGGTGGTCCGCGCACCGAACCTCGGCTGGCACGACACCGACCTCGGCACCCTGCTGCCCGGTGACTGGCCGCTGACCGTGGACAACGAGGCCAACTTCGGCGGGCTGGCCGAACTCTGGCTGGGCGAGCGCACCCCGCAGAACTTCCTGCACGTGTCGGCGGAGATCGGTATCGGCGCCGCGGTGGTGGTGGACGGCAGTCTGCTGCGCGGCACACGCGGTTTCGCGGGCGAACTGGGCCATGTGCCGGTCCACCCCGACGGGCCGCGGTGCGGGTGCGGTGGCCAGGGCTGTCTGGAGCAGTACGCCGGCGAGGAGGCTGTGCTGCGCGCGGCCGGGCTGGAGCCGGGCGGCGACCGCGTCGGGCTCCTCGCGGGGCGTGCGGCGGACGGCGACGCGGAAGTACGGCGCGCCCTGGACGAGGCGGGGAAGGCCCTCGGCATCGCGCTGACCGGTGCGCTCAATCTGCTGGACCCGGAGAGCGTGGTGCTCGGCGGTGCTCTGGCCGGGCTCGCACCGTGGCTGCTGCCGTCGCTGGAATCCGAACTCGCCCGGCGCACGGCGGGTCCCGCCCGTCCCGTGTCCGTCTCACGGCTGGGTCCCGAGGGGCCGCTGCTGGGGGCGGCGCACTCCGTGGTCCGGGCCGTGCTGGACGATCCGGCGGCGGTGGCGACGGATCCTGACACGCGTGGGTGACCGGAACTCCCCGTTCGGGTGAGCGAGTTGTCCACAAGCGGGCTCCCGTCCACCGAACTGCCCGACGTCCCACGTCCCGAGCGGTGGTCGCCCTAGTGTGATCCACGCGGGGCGCAGCCGTCGGCCTCCGCGGAACGGAGAGCCAGCCATGACCACACCCATGCCCCTGCCCACCAGACGGCGGCTCCTGCGCGGCGCCCTGCTCGCGGCCGTGCCGTACGCGCTGCTGCCGGACCCCCGGGCCGGCGCGCAGACCCAGGCCGTCGACTACCGGCCGGCCGAATGGCAGCCCGCGACGTCCGCCAACTACACGGCGGCCGAACGCCCCACGTCCCATCCGATCGACCGGGTCGTCATCCACGTCACCCAGACCGACTTCGCCAAGACCCTGGCCGTCTTCCAGAACCCGAGGAAGAGAGTGTCAGCGCACTACGTCGTGCGCTCCGCCGACGGCCATGTGGCGCAGTGCGTACGGGAGTCCGACATCGCCTGGCACGCGGGGAACTGGGACCACAACACCCGCAGCGTCGGCATCGAGCACGAGGGTTGGGTGGACCGGCCCGCCTATTTCACCGACGCGCTGTACGAGCGGTCCGCGCGGCTCACGGCGTCGGTCTGCGAGCGGTACGGCATCCCCCGGGACCGTGCCCACGTCATCGGCCACTACGAGGTGCCGGGCACCGATCACACGGATCCGGGCCCGAACTGGGACTGGGGGCGCTACATGAGACTGGTCAACGGCGTCTGAAGCGCGAACCGTGAACGGATGCGCCGCTTCGGACGAGCCGCGTCCAAACGGTTGTCGCTCCGTACACCCGGAGTGACGATGTCCCCAGCCGAAGTCCCGAGCCGTGTCGTCTTCCGGGAGGGCGAGTTGTCCAGCGATCCATGGGTGGCCCTGGAACCGGGGGCCGACCCTGCCGAGCGGGTACGGGTCCTGCGCCGGGCGCACCAGACGTTCACCGAGGCGGGGACGGTCCCGAGGCCGGTGCGGGCGGTCGTGGCCGACTCGTGGCGGCGTTCGGCGCGGGCCGGTGTCGGTCCCGACGGCACCGCGAGTGTGGAGCTGACCGACGGCGATCTCGGCAGCTACCGGTCCGAGCATCCGCTGGCACGGGTGATGCCACTGTTCCGGGAGCTCATGGGCACGTTCGCCGCCGACGGCGAACACCTCCTGGCGGTGTGCGACGCGCACGGCAGGCTGCTGTGGGTCGAGGGCCACGCGGCGACCCGCAAACAGGCGGGGCTGATGAACTTCGTGCCGGGAGCCCGGTGGGCGGAGAGCGCCGTCGGGACGAACGCCCCGGGCACGGCGGTCGCACTGGACCGGCCGGTGCAGGTGTTCGCGGCGGAGCACTTCATCCGCCGGGTGCAGCCGTGGACCTGCGCGGCCGCGCCGGTGCACGATCCGCGGACGGGGCGGGTGCTGGGGGCGGTGGACATCACCGGCGGGAACGGTCTGGCCCATCCGCACAGCCTGGGCTTCGTCCGGGCCGTGGCACGGGCCGCGGAGTCCCAGCTCGCGCTGCTCGCTCCCGAGGTGCCGCAGCCCGACGTACCGGAGCTGACCGCGCTCGGCCGGGACGAGGCACGGCTGGTCACCGGCGGACGCGGTGTCAGGCTCAGCCGTCGGCACAGTGAGATCCTGGTACTGCTGGCCCGTCACCCGGAGGGGCTGACCGGCGACGAGTTGCTGTGCGCGCTGTACGAGGACGAGTCGGTGACGCCGGTGACGCTGCGGGCGGAACTCGCCCGGCTGCGTGGGGTGCTCGGCCCCGGGCTGCTGGCGTCGCGCCCCTACCGGCTCACGGTTCCCCTGGAGTCGGACGTCGCGATCGTCGAGCGGCGGCTGGCGTCCGGCGCGGTGACCGCCGCCGTGGCGGTGTACTCCGGGCCGCTGTTGCCGGCGTCGCAGGCTCCGGCGGTCGTACGGCTGCGGCAGCGTCTCGCCGACGGTCTGCGCGCCGCTCTGATCGCCGGTCAGGATCCCGACCTCCTGGCGGACTGGGCGCACGCGCCGTGGGGCGAGGACGACCTGGACATCTGGCGGGCACTGTCGGCGGCCCGCCCGACGGCGGCGATACGGGCGCGTCTGACGGCGCTGGAACACGAACTGACGGCGCCTGGGGGTTGGGCACACCGCTAGGCAGGAAGCCACGGAAATTCCCGCCCTCGTCGACGGCCCCCGGACAGACCGCTTGTGCCAGGGGTGCGGGATCACCGCAACGTTGCTGCAACGTCCGTGCCCCTAGCCTCCGCGCAGAGCCGTCCAACGGCGGGCGGCCCTGCTGAGGGAGGCACACCGGCATGACCCGTTACGCGGCGCCCGGCACCGAGGGCTCGATCGTCTCCTACCAGGCGCGCTACGACCACTTCATCGGCGGCGAGTACGTGCCGCCGGCCCGCGGGCAGTACTTCGAGAACCCGTCTCCCGTCAACGGGCAGCCCTTCACCGAGGTGGCCCGTGGCACGGCGGAGGACGTGGAGCGGGCGCTCGACGCGGCACACGCGGCCGCGCCGGGGTGGGGGCGTGCGTCGGCGACGGAGCGCTCGGACATCCTGCTGAAGATCGCCGACCGCATGGAGGCCTACCTGGAGCCTCTCGCGGTCGCGGAGAGCTGGGAGAACGGCAAGCCGGTCCGCGAGACGCTGGCGGCGGACATCCCGCTGGCGATCGACCACTTCCGCTACTTCGCGGGGGCGGTGCGCTCGCAGGAGGGTTCGCTCAGCGAACTCGACGACGACACGGTGGCGTACCACTTCCACGAGCCGCTCGGGGTCGTCGCGCAGATCATCCCGTGGAACTTCCCGATCCTGATGGCCGCGTGGAAGCTGGCGCCGGCGCTCGCGGCGGGCAACACGGTGGTCATCAAGCCGGCCGAGCAGACACCGGTCTCGCTGCACTACTGGATGAGCCTGGTCGCGGATCTGCTGCCGCCGGGCGTGCTGAACATCGTCAACGGCTTCGGCCCGGAGGCGGGCAAGCCGCTCGCGTCCAGCTCCCGGGTGGCGAAGGTGGCGTTCACCGGCGAGACGTCCACGGGCCGGCTGATCATGCAGTACGCCGCCGAGAACCTGAAGCCCGTCACGCTGGAACTGGGCGGCAAGTCGCCGAACATCTTCTTCGACGACGTGTGGGAGAAGGACGACGATCTGCGCGACAAGGCCCTCGAAGGGTTCACCATGTTCGCGCTGAACCAGGGTGAGGTGTGCACCTGCCCGTCCCGCGGTCTGATCCAGCGCGGCAACTACGGCGACTTCCTCCAGGCCGCCGTCGCCCGCACCGAGCTGATCAAGCCGGGCAACCCGCTCGACACCGACACGATGATCGGCGCGCAGGCGTCCAGCGAGCAGCTGTCGAAGATCCTGTCCTACTTCGACATCGGCCGGCAGGAGGGTGCCAAGGTTCTCACCGGCGGCGAACGCGCCGAGTACGACGGTGAGTTGAAGGGCGGCTACTACGTCCAGCCGACGATCTTCGAGGGCGACAACCGAATGCGCGTCTTCCAGGAGGAGATCTTCGGACCGGTCGTCTCGGTGGCCTCCTTCGACGACTTCGACGACGCCGTCAAGATCGCCAACGACACCCTGTACGGCCTCGGGGCCGGCGTGTGGACCCGGGACATCAACACGGCGTACCGCGCGGGCCGGGCGATCCAGGCGGGCCGCGTCTGGACCAACTGCTACCACGCCTACCCGGCGCACGCCGCCTTCGGCGGTTACAAGCAGTCGGGGATCGGCCGGGAGACGCACAAGATGATGCTGGAGCACTACCAGCAGACGAAGAACCTCCTGGTGTCGTACTCGCCGAAGAAGCTGGGCTTCTTCTAGAGGCACGAAAAAAGGCGCCTGACCTGGGCTTTTGCCCGTCATACGCCTTCCTCACGTCCCATCCGGGGCAAGGACCGACTTACGTCATAACTCCCAGTTCATCCCACCACTATCCCGCTCCTGACCAGTACGTCCGGACCAGTCACGGACCAAACCCCGACTCACCCTTCAGACTCCGCGCCCTGGCTGACGCGGTCCCATTCCTGCATGGACTGCTCGATAAGGCGGTTGGCCCGCTCTCGGACGCCGTCCAAGAACTTGGCGTAGTGACGGAAGAGGACCTCAATGCTCTGGCCCGCGCGACGAGCGCACTCGGCGGGGTCCACACCGGAGTACAGCCAGAACGAGATCCCGGCGTGCCGGAGATCGTAGGGCCGCTTGGCCAGCTTGGAGGCGAGTTCCGTACGGGTCAGGGCATACTTCCGCGCCCGCGCCCACGTTGTGCCATACGCAGCTGCGTCCACGTAGTTGCCGGCCTGGTTCCGGAACAGTCGGCCGTCCGGCGCCACGCCGAAGCGTTCGATGTGTGCACGGAGCATGCGCACGAACTGCGGCGGGATGGGCACAGGCCGGGTCGCGGTAGCCGCGCGGCGCTTGAGGGAGTGCACCTCGTGCACCGAGCCGCCGTCCGTCCACTCCTTACCTGCGGTGACGACACCACCCGAAAGGTTAAGCATCCCCCATCCGGAGTCGGGCAGATGGCACTGTTCGAGCCGGAGATGAATGACCTCCGCAGGCCGCATCGCCGCGTAGTACATGCAGCCGAAGAACGCTTCCAGGTGGGGGCCGCGCCCGCGCTGCTGGGCAACCGCTGCGAGCAGCCGGGCGACCTGGGCGGGATTGGGAACGGCAGCCGGGTCCACTTCCTCGTTGACCGCTGGAGCGTTCCACCTCAGCCCGTTGAGGGGATTCTCCGTGAAGTAACCTTTCTCCACA
Source organism: Streptomyces sp. T028 (assembly GCF_048159505.1). Lineage (NCBI taxonomy): Bacteria > Bacillati > Actinomycetota > Actinomycetes > Kitasatosporales > Streptomycetaceae > Streptomyces > Streptomyces sp. T028. The sequence continues at coordinate 20,007 of NZ_JBLRVZ010000060.1, read as the reverse complement.
GCGATGTTGAGGACTTCGTTGAACGCAGCCCGCTTGCGCCGTGCCGTCTTGGCCGCAGCTTCCTTGCCGTCCAGCTTGAGGCACAGCGCGTCCAGTGCCCGTCGCAGCACATCGGCTTCCGCGAGAGCGCTGGCGGGCAGGGAGTTCCGCTTCATCCAGTCCAGCGCCTGCCGCCATTCCTCGACTGGCTCTTTCTCCCACGCCTTCTTGTTGAACGCCCAGGAGTACAAGGCTCGCCGCAGCACTCGCGGCTCCGAATAGGTCACGCCAGGGCGCACAAGGGCGGGAGTGATGGTGGAGAATGCGTCGGCCAGTGTGCGGCGAGTGTTTCCTGGCGTGCGGTCCCAACGCTGGTCGAGGTATTCGTGCGCAAGGTCATACCATGTCGTCCGCTGCTTGATAGCTCGGAGCTCGGACGCCGGCAGCCCTGTGTGCTCATCGAAGGGCTCACCATCGCGCGCCGCGGTCATCAGCCTGGACCGCCTGCTGTCGGCGAGCCCGACCGTCATGAATGACTCTGACTTTTCGCGCCCATTGACCGTCCACCGGACCATAAACGGTTTGCGCCGATCGGGGCGCTCCCGTATGTCCCAGAAGCGGACGTTGTAACTCATCGCCAAGTATCAGAATCCCTCTCGCACTTGTCCCACCAGGCATCCAGGTCTGCACGTCGACATCTGAGTTCACCATTGGGCAACTTGATCATTCGGGGTGCTTCCCCGCGAGCGCGCATTCGGTAGAACGCCGACGGACTCATACGGATCTCCGCGAGAACCTCAGCGAGCTTCAGGGCCGGAGGACGGGCCATGAAATATCACCTTCGTATCGAGAAAGGCTTCATGCCGGAAATGCAGGCGTACATTGATATCTACCAGAGATACCCTTTTCTGCACGGCCGCCCAACCCGGAGTGGACGAAAAGACGCAGCCAGGTATTCGGATCGATACGGTGGATGTTTTCCTCACGACCCAACGCGAGCGGGTCAGAAGGAGACCTTTGTAGCCATCAGCAGTGGCCGTGGGCATGAAAATTCGGTCATTGACGTAGCAACAGCTGGCAACAGCCACCCACTATCTCCTCTCGAATGCGTAGGGCTCTGCCAACTGTGTCCGCCACGGCTCCACCGCCAAGCACAGCCGAATGCGAACACCACCAATGCTCTGGAGAATCCCCGGTTTCGGTAACCGGGGATGTTCTGCTATGTATCGCCCTGTACTACAGGTCCTGGTCGTCGCGCCCGTTCCCACCTCGGTCACGACGCCAGGCGGTATGAGCGGAGGGGCAGGCAAGGGTGCACCATCCATGACGAGCACAGAGGCAACCAGTAGCCGGTGAGCCGGTCGAGATTGCGGGCCCTACGCCCTCACGGCACCAACAGCCCAGATGCCGTGGTGCCATGGCACCTTGCTGTACTGCAGTGCACAGGGGCCACACGGCCACAGCGGCAACCGTGTTACAGCGATCCTCGCCCATGAATCCATCGTGCAGTCGCAGAGAGGCAGAGCCTTGGAACTGGCGCCAAAGCCATCCGTCTCCTGGGCAATCCAGGCGTTGGCGGCACCGAACGGGATAGGGCGCATGGTGGGGGCGAAACAGAAGGCGGGACTCGACGGGTGGACCTCCTCGGAGCGGGACACGGATCGTGGGACCGAGCAGCGCGGGACGCGTATTGCCATAGGGGCCAGGACCTCAGCAGGCTGACCTTCAAATACCGCGCCCCGTGGCTGACCTGGTGTTTTCAGGGTCGTTGTACGTTGACATGCTTTCGGACGGGGTTCCAGACCCGTGGGCCATTTGCTCGTCTGCCGTGGGCGAATGCTGTCCTTTGAACATCCCGTCGAGGCGTTTGACAGTGAACCCCCGTCCTTTCGGCTTCTCTGACAGTGGGCCTATTCAGCGTTACCGCTCCAGGGTGACGACGGCCGCGGCGATGCGCTCCGCCAGCGTGCCGTCGAGCAGGACGTAGTCCCGGGTCGGCCTCCCGCAGGGCACGCAGCTGGGCCAAGGTGCGCGGCCGACGAACAGGTCGATGACGGCTGTCGTGTAATCGTGGACTGCGGCGCCGAAGATGCCCCGCCCGGCAGCGAGCTGGGCGAGGGTTTCGAGTACCCAGACGAGGAAGTGACCACGGCTACCTGTGACTCGCCGGAGAGATAGTTGCGAACTCGGTCACGCACACGCAGGCTACGTGCATGGCGTCCGCGCGGTGTGTGCGGAGAGCGGCCACCGCCACACGGCTGACATGACTGCCCTCACCTGGCCCCGCTCGACGAGACGACCCGCCGAAGGCCGCCGAGTAGCGCCCTTCCTCTGTCCCGGCCGGGACAGAGGAAGGGAAGTCCGGCCGGGACACCAGTGCAACGGCCTCTCTGGGAAGCAGGGGGCACACCGTCACCCCGATCAGGTGGTGTACTCCAGTTCGGCCATCTCCTCCATGTCGAGCCCTGGCCGTGCAGGACAGTCAGTTCACGGTCGCTGACCATTTGCCCCGCGAGAGGGTGAGGGTGCCGTCCGGGTCGACGCGGGCTTTTGCCCCGTACACCGGCAGAGCGCCTTCGCGGTTGAGCCGGTGCCGGATCCGTTCGAACTCGTCCCACAGGCGCCTTGGGCCGCCCTGATGCACCGTTGGCGAGCCGAGGAACCCGGTTGCTGTGGCGCGGGCCCATGAGCCGTCGGGGTGCAGCAGCCACACCGTGCGGGTCTCACCGTCCTGTGCACGCCGGTAGTCGATGCCCGGGAGTTGCAGCGCGAGCATCGACATGACGTCCCACGCGTCTGGGGGGTAGAGCAGCGGGTACCGGCTGGTGCCGGTCGCCTCGCCGTCGCCCTCCTTGGCCCCCTTCCAGACGTCGTCCGCCGGGTGCTCGTAGTCGTCACCGTGCCGGGTGGACATGAACCCGGCACGGTCCCACTCGATCCGCCCCACGGCGCCGCCGTCGGCGGTCTTGTCCGCGGTGAGGATCAGGCCCGTGCCGGCGATCGTCGTCACGAACCGACCACCCGGCCTGAGCGCCTTCAGCCAGGACACCGGCACGCTCCGCACGGACACCGTGGCAACGATCCGGTCGTACTCGCCCGGCAGCGGCCCGGTGATGTCGCAGACCTCCACGCGCGGGGCCTCGTCGATCAGTGCGAGCCGATCCCTCGCGGTCTTTACCAAGTGCTCGTCGATGTCGATGCTCGTGACGTGCTCGCTGCCGAGCCGGGCACAGGCGAGGGCGGTGCCGTATCCGGTGCCCGTGGTGACGAGAACCTGGTTGTCGTCGGCGATCACCGCGTGCCGGTACATCCGGACTACGAGGCTGGGCAGCGTCGACGAGGACGTCGGCGTTCCGTCGCTCACGATGCCGCCGTCCTCGACGGTCGCGATGTCGGCGTGACAGGGGCCGACGCGGGTCACGAGCGTCTTGTCGGTGTAGGCCTCATCGAGCCAGGCGTCCGGGTCGCTCCAGCCGTCGCGCAGGAGCCAGCCGTCGCCGTCCGCCTCCCACCACCGAGGCACGAACTGATGTCGCGGCACAGTGGCCACGGCAGCGTGCCAGCGGGATTCCGGCCGTACGACCTCACTTGCCAGACTCTGGGCCCGAGGTAGCCAGTTCATCGCTGCCTGCTCTCTCCTTTCTCAATCGTATGCAGGGTCGCAGGCCTCGGTGTTCGCCGGGTCGCAGTCGTTGGAGTCGGCCGGCGTGCAGCCGGAGGAGGCGGTCCGCCTGGGGATGCTCGCTGCGGTGTCCACCCACTGCTGCCCGCTGAACACCGCGGCCAGGCCCTCGGTCTTCGCGTTCCCTGTCTTCAAAAACCGGCCCAGCACGCACGGCGTCACCGTGCCGTCGGTCATGACCGCGGCCCGCCCGTCCGCGCAGCCGCCGCACAAGTCCTTCGTGCTCGGGACGTGCACCTCGCCCCGGCCGACGCTGCGGACTCGGTCCGTGTTCACCCTGCGAACACCGAGGCCGAGCAACTCCTCGCGGGCCTGCGCTGTGCGCTGCCCCTCGAAGACTTCGACGATGCCGACTTGGAGGGGGATCCCGCGCTTCACGGCCTGGACGATGTTCGCGCGGGTCGCCGCGTGGGAACCTTTCCGAGCGGTGACCCGATCATGTTCCTCCGCCAGGTCGCTGTAGTACGACGTCGCCAGGGATACCTCCGGGTGCTCGAACAGCTCCCAGTGCTCCAGCCGAACGCGGTACAGGTTGCTGTAGACCTGGACGCCGAGCCCTTCGGCCAGGGCGCGGCGCACGAGGATTTCGAACTCGGGGTGCATGGTGGGCTCGCCGCCGATGAACTGCACTTTCTGCACGCCGATGGCGGCGGCCTCGCTGATGAGCCGCTTCCAGTCGTCCGCCGTCATGTCACCATGCCCCTCGGTGGGACCGGCCTTGGCGTAGCAGAGGGACGGGCAGGTGAGCTGGCAGCGGCCGGTGATCTCCAACTCAATGAACTCTGGAATTGTCGGCTGGGCGGGAGCTTCGGGTGCGATCGTCATCTGTGTCCCCTGTTCGTGAGGTTGTCAGGTGCCGCGGGTGTGTGCGGTTGATCGCTGCGCGACGCCTGCGGTGGCCGCGAAGACGAGGAAGAAACCGGCCACGGTGGCGTACGGAGCAGGAGCAAACCACTGGCCTTGCGGCTCATGCTGAGGCCCTCCTTCGTGCGCCCAGACCGGGCAGGTCGACGATCGTGACGTTCGTGAGGGTGGCGGCCAATTGGTTGGCGAACATCCACCTCACGCGCCAGTCACCGGAGAACACCACCTTCTTCTCCTTCACCACCGGCAACAGCCCCCCGCCGCGCTCGTAGAGGTTGCCGTGCACGCCATCAACGAGAACTCCACCCGCACGGATCGCCACGACCTTGTTCTCCAGGTGCGGGCACAGACGCGCGGCCACAGGCGCGCACGCACGGCACACCGGCGGATGCGTCGTAACCTCCTTCTCGGGCCAGCCGGCCACGCCCCGGTAGTCCTCCAGCAGCCACAGGTAGCCCTGCTCGTTCTTGTCCGAGGGGCCGCCGCACACCTGACACAGCAGCTTCCGCATCGCGCGCCGCTGCCGGGGCCCGTGCACCACGCTGTACTCGGGCATCCCGTCGCCCTGGCGCAGTGCCCACCGTTGCCACAGCACCCCGCTCGGGTCCCGGCCCTGGGCGTTGCCGTTGGCGGCGACCGAGCCTTTGAAGGCGATGCCGTCGGCGGCCAGGACGACCCGCGGCTGTGGTAGGCGCTCGCCGCTCCATGCGGTGATGTAGGGGACGGGATGGCCCTTGTAGGTGAGGCGTTCGCGCATGTTCTCTCTCGTGGTGACGGGGCGGAACGTGGAATGGACTGGGCGCGCAAACCGAGGAGGAGCGCATGTCATGTGCCGTCATCTCCCACCAGGTCAAGGAGGGCGAGGACGGCCAGGGCAAAACGGCGGAGGTGCCCGAGTGCGTTCTCGGAGCCTGGGTGCTCGGCGCTCAGATTGATCAGGCTCCGTACCTCGGCGAGGGGGTACGGCGTCACGAGGTATGGTGCGGATTCGACCAGCTTCGTGGTTGCCTGCCGCAGCCCCCAGGCGATGGCGACAATCTCCTGCGGAGTGGGACGCGCATGCTCGCCCAGTACGGCTTCCAAGTCCTCGAACAGTTGATGGTCGAGAGTCTCAAGGGCCAGGGAACGGAGCAGCGCCCGCTGGAGCGCTTCGAGCACCTCAGGGCCGGTACACCACTGGAGATTCGGCAGCGGCGCGGCAACATCACTCATCACTGCGACCATCAGGACCACGCTGCGGGGACCCCGGGACGGACAGGAAGGCCCTGGAAGAGGAGGAGTTCGGACATATCTCTCTCGCGGTGTTGGGGGAAGGTAGGGAAGATGTCGACTGTCGGCTACACATCGTGGGGAGGACTACGAGCGGCCGACGCGCTGTCTATGCAGTGCCCGGTGTAAGCGGCGGGCTGCCGGGCGGCTCCTCCGCTGCCTGCTCCTGCCGACGCAAAGCGAACGTCAGGAACCGCGACACCGTGTCCGGATCGGCGAGGGCACCGGGACTGGTTACCGGGACACACCAGTACGAGTGCCCGGCTTCCGAATTGGTGGCCTCGGGCCGTGGCACATCGAGGTAGGAGCCCATCCCGAGGAACTCCGCTCCTGAGTTGCGGCGAGATCCGGTCGCCCACTCCGCGCGCCGCCTGGTACTCGACGGCACGAGGACGTAGTACGAGTCACCGTGCTGGTCTGCGAACACGGGGCCGCCGGGCAATACGTTCGCGAGAAAGGCGTCGATCTCCCGCAGGTTGTCACTGCCGGCAGCCGCACGCACCAGGTCGGTCGGGATCCGAACCGCGCTGAGGAGACCACCGCAGCGAATCAGTGCCAGCCCTTTCCGCACGGCCCAGTTCTTCACTGCCTCCCTCGGCTCGAATGCGGCGGCCAGGAGCCAGGATCGGACTGCGCGGTCACGGTCCGTCCGGGCATGCCCGGGCACGCCCGGTCCTGTCGCACCCAGGGCACGCACCTCTGTACTCACCGGACGTCCTCCGGGCCCCCGGGGTGAGTCTCCGCAGTCGCCGTCTGCCTGGCACCAATCAGGAAGTTTGCCCACATGTCCTTGCCGCCGTGGTGGGGCGAGCACCCGAAGTCGTCGGCGTAGGCCATGACGAGGTGCAAGCCACGGCCGTGCTCAGCGTCATCAGTGAGGTAGGCGAGCTTGGGCAGCACCGGGTCGAAGTCGCGCACGCAGACGTTCACTGCTTCGGACAGGCGCGTGACGGTGAGCTGAGCGCTCTTCGCCCCGGTGCGAGGGGCGGGTCGCGTGTGCCGCAGGACGTTGGCCAGCAGCTCCGAGACCGTCAGGGCCACTCGGTCACTCAGGCCGGCCACGCCCCACAGCTTCAGGTGGGCACACACGATGGACCTCGTGATCGGTACAGCCTCGGGGGATACGTCGAGGTCTATCGCCAGGTGTCCCGGGGCGCTGCGCGTCGTGGCGCGCACGCCGGTCGCTGGCGTAGCGGGCAGTTCCAATAGGTCGGCCATCACAGATCCACTCTTCGGTCTGGCGGAATCCTCACCGGGGAGGTCTGACTGCGGTGTGTACTGGTGTGGCACCGGTCAGCAACTATTCAGTCAGGTCGCGAGACTCGCGTGCAGATCCGGATGCGGAGAGTTGAGGTATCCGCATCACGACCCAGGGACAGTTGATGCCGCAGCCAGAGAAAGTGCTCACCCCCGAGGCCTCGCCGCAGGAATGGTTCGGCGCCGAGCTGCGCTACTGGCGTAAGCGTCACCCGGGTTTGCGTCCCACCCAGTTGGGGCCGAAGGTCCAGGTCAGCCCCGATGTGCTCTACAAGATTGAGAAGGGCCAGTACAAGTGCCCTCGGGACCTCGCGGTGCTCCTGGACGACGTCCTTGAGACGGGCGGAGTACTCACTCGCGCATGGGGGATGGTGTTCGGCGATGCGGATAAACAGCGGCGTGAAGCGGATAGTGCGCGCCATAGTCCGGTGGAGGGGACCGTTCAGGTCCGTGGAGGCCGCATGCTGGGCAGAGACAGCTCTGCCCAGCTACCTGAGAGCCTTTCGTCAGTGGACCGACGCGCCTTTGTGGCTGCCACCAGCCTTGCCGCCATCGCCCCGATGGAACTCGCCAGACTCGTATCCCCGACCGCTCCGCCCCAGCTCCCGAGGCGGATCCGCCCGACGGAACTCGAACAGCTGCGGCACATCGCCGACGGCATCCACCGATGGGACAACGCCCAAGGCGGTGGGGGCCTGGTCGGCGATTTCGCCAGCCGCTCGATGGAATGGGCCGTACGACTGCTCTCGGTCAGCTGTCCGGAGCCCCTACGTCAGGATCTCTTCGGCAGCGTCGCGCGGCTGGGCATCGTCGTCGGCGCGACACACTTCGACACCTACGCCCACGACGAGGCCCGGGTCGCCTTCAAGATCGCGTCCGAATGCGCTGAGGCGGTCGGCGACTGGTGGCTTCGCGCAAAGACGTTCTCCTTCCTGGCCCGTCAGGCGATCTGGCTCGGCGACCCGGACGAGGGCCTCACGTACGCGGAAAAGGGCCTGGTCCGCTCCGACCGGCTCACCCCCACGATCCAGGCCATGATGCACAGCGCCCGAGCCCGCGCCTTCGGGAAGATGCACGACATGCAAGGCACGATGGCCGCGGTCGGCGCGGCCGACGACGCCTTCGCCCGCTCGAACCCTGCCGAAGATCCGCCGTGGATGCACTACTACGACGAGGCACAGCACCACGGCGATACAGCCCATGCGCTCTGGGATCTGACCATTCACGCCGACCAAGACCCCGGTCGGGCCGCAGACCGGTTCACAACGGCGGTCGCCGGGCACGGTGACGACTATGCCCGCTCTCGCGGGATCTCCCTCACAAAGCTGGCGTCACTGGTCATGGCGAAGGGAGACCCGGTACAGGCAGTCGCCATCGGCCACCAGGCCCTCGACGATGTCGGCCGACTCACTTCGCGGAGGGCAGCCGACGACCTCAAGGAACTCCGACGCTTCGCAGCAAGGCACCGCACATTGGAGGAGGCGGCGCACCTGCGCCAGCGGATCACGACTACCTTGCAGGCATGATGATCTCGGCTGTCCCCGCACGTGCCGTCCTGGAAGAAGCCTGCGCGCAGGCAGGCTTCGACCCGGCAGGCGCCGAGCCTGTACGCATCGCCGAGAACGAAATATGGCGCCTGCCCGGCGAGGTGATCGTCCGCATCGCCCGAGCCGGGCAGTGGAAGGCCGCTGTCCGCGAAGTCCTCGTAGCCCGGTGGCTCGCTGGCCACGAGGTGCCGGCGGTACGCGCGCTTCCGGTCGACCAACCGGTTGAGGCTGCGGGCCGTCCCGTCACGTTCTGGGCTGAGCTGCCACCCCATGAAGTCGGCACGGTCATGGACGTCGTCACGCTGCTCAAGCAGCTCCACCCGTTGCCGGTCCCGGACCTGCCGCTCGACCGGCTGGATCCGTTCGTCCGAGTCGCTGACAGGATCGAGGCAGCCACATGGCTCCCGGAGGACGACCGCCGGTGGCTTCGGGAACGGCACGACGAGCTCCGTGAGCGGTGGGAGCAACGGCCTGATGGCCTACCTGAGTGCGTGGTGCACGGGGACGCGTGGGTGGGCAACGTCGTACGCACCCCAGACGGACCAGTACTGCTCGACTTCGAACGGGCCTCCGTGGGGCCCCCAGAGTGGGACCTCGTGTCCACCGCGGTCAAAATGACCACGACTGGCGCAGTCACTCAGACCGAGTACGCCGAGTTCTGCGCGGCATACGGTACAGACGTCACGCAGTGGGCGGGGTACGGACTCCTCGCCGGAGCCCGCGAGTTGCGCATGACCACGTACGCGGCCCAACACGCCGCAACTCGGCCCGAGTGGGAAGCAGAGGCTCAATACCGCGTCGACTGCCTACGCGGCCGGACAGAACCGCGCCCCTGGCACTGGAAAGGGATCACGTAGTGCCAATGCCAGCGAACGGTCGCTCGTCTTCTCAGCTGGAAGTACTGCGCCGAAGATCGTCCGGGGCGGGAGTCTTTGGTGGGACAGCGTCCGCGACGTGCACTACGGCTCAGCCGGCGCCTTCCGTCGACATTGGGCGGGGATGGTTGACCAGCCCCATGGCCCGCTCGATCGTGATCTCGATGACTACGCGCTCGGGATCGGGGCCTGGCCTTCTGCCGTACCTGTTGGCGTAGCGGGCCACTGCGTCATCGACAGCGGCGGCGTCGGTGACAACTTCCGCCGTGCCCTCCAGGGTGGCCCAGCGCCCCCCGTCGACCTGACAGACGGCGACGCGGGCTTCGCCGGGACGTGACGCCTGAATGTTGGCGACCTTCTTACTTGATTTGCGTGTGATAACGCGAGCTATCCCTGCGTCAGCGTCGAGAGTGACGCCCACGGGCACCACGTGCGGGCTGCCGTCGGAGCGCATCGTGGTCAGTGTGCACAGATGGTACTCAGACCAGAACGCCGAGTAGCTAAGCGTCTGGCTGGATATGTCGCTAGGCATGACCTGGAGGATAACGACGGCCAGCACTCCGATTGGCTCAAAAGTGACCACCTCCACATCAGAGACAACTATCCAAGCAAGGTCGCGCCGCCGCTTTGAATAGGCAATGTCCGCTATCAGGCCAGATTAAATGTCTCAGATTTATAACGGCTGCGAGTGCCTATCGTTGCGATTGTGGCGGTTGTGGTCTGCGCACGAAGCCCAATTTCAAGCCATGATCCAGAGCAACGTGGGCCGATTTGCGGCAGTCTCACACTCAGTACCTGTGTGCTGGTGAGCAGCGTGCGCCGGTTCCAGCTTCGCGTAGTGTCCGAAGGCATTCCCGATGCATGCCGACGGCGTGTGGCTTTGCTTCCTTGCTCGTTCGCGCTAGTGATCTTTCGCTGCTTGGGAGTCTTGGGGAACGCGTCCTGCGATGCACGGCCCGGCCGCTCGCGACCAACGACGCGCTGCCCTCGACGCCCGTGACCACTTGCGGCTGCGCTGTGCAGAGGGGACTGGATGCTGTCGACACAGGCGTGGTCGGCGCCGGCTTCGTGTCGGCGCGATCAACGGCTGGTGCGAAGGGGATTACTGATGTGGTCGGAAAGACATGACCGCAGCGCGGCAGAAGCCAAGGGGCCTGTACAACGCTCAGCAAGCCGTCGCCGACTGGGGCGGTGGCGTACCGCCGACAAGCGGACGGTAGAGCGGGAACTGCACCGCCGTCTGAGGCGAGAACTTCGAGAGCTCGGTATTCAGCCTCCCCTGAACCTGGAGGAGCTGGTCCAGGCGCTCAGCGAGAGGCGGGGGCGGCCGATCGTCCTGCGCCCCTTCCCGCTGGAGAAGCCGGGGCCTTCGGGGCTGTGGATCGATGTGCCGGATATGGACGTGATCCTTTACCAGCAGGAGACGACTCGGCTGCACCAGCGGCAGATCATCCTCCACGAGATCCTCCACATCCTCGTCGCCGAATGGGAGGAGGACCAGGCCAAGGAGTCGCTGGAGGAACCCCCGGACGACTTCGTCGAGGGCTGGGCAACCCTCATCCCCGTCCTCGATCCCAAGCTGATTCGGCGGGTCGCCCGCCGCTGCTCGTACGAGGACCAGGAGGAGTGCTCGGTCGAACTCGCAGCCACGATCGTCCTGGAGTGGTCCTCGGTGCTGGACGAACTCCCCCCGCTGTCGGAAGACCCGGTGGTACGTCGGGTTCAGTCCGCCCTGGGCGACCGGCGAGGGTGGTTGTAGTCCGTGACCGAGATACTCCTGCTGATCATCGCGGCTGCGGTCATTTGGCGGCTCTACCTGTGGTCGCGTGCCCCGCACGACGCTCCCACCCGATCAGTCGCCCTCTCCCTCCTGAGCGCGGGCCTGTCCTATCCGGTAGCCATGCCGGGGGGCAGCACTGGCATCGACACCGTGGCCGGGCACGGGACGGCAAAGCTGGTCCAGAACGTCCTGCTGCTGGGGACGGTCTACTTCCTGATGTGCTTCTACCTGTACTCAGCCGACGGCCAGGGAGCGCGGCGCCGCGCCCGGTGGGAAGCCGTCATCGTAACCGTGGTCGCGGTGGCGATCATCCTGGCGGCCGTGAGCGTCCCGCACGAGGCGCTCGCCGGCTCATTCAGCACGGCGGACATGACGATCTCCCAGGTCGCCTTCTTCTACGCCGGCGCGGGCCTGTATCTGATGTACGCGCTCGGGGCTGCCGGATGGTGGTCCGCCCGCTATGCCCGCATGTCGCGGCGCCCGCACGCCACGGGGCTGTGGATGACCGCGATCGGCCTCGGGGCGATGGCGGTGGCCTGCGCCGTGCGTGCGGTCTTCGTCGCCGTCCGGTGGAGCGGTGGGTCCGTGCCGCACCAGCTCACGGCGAGCGTGGCGGTCGGGCTGGTGGTGTCGAGTCTGCTCTTCGTCGCAGGCATCACCTATTCGGGGGTCCGCGCCAGGATCACGGCGACGCGGCTGTGGCTGCGCCGGCGGCGAGATCACCGTCGGCTGACCCCACTGTGGCAGCTGCTGATCGAGGTCTACCCCGAGAATGAGCTGCGCCCTGCTTCCCGCGGGCTTTGGGATCGGTGGCGAGCGCGAGGCGTGCACCGCCGCTATCACCGGCGGATAGTGGAATGCCGGGACGGACTGGTCGACATCAGCCCCTACCTGGTGCGCGTCGAGGACGGCACCGACCTGCTGGACCTTGAGCCGACTCAGCTGGCCCGACGCCTGCGATCCGCCGTGGCCATGATCGAGAACGGCGTCGCGGCACCGGGGCAGGCAGTCGCCCTGGCGGCGCCGCAGGAAGACGACCGGAACGCGGATGTCCGCCAGCTCATCGCGGTGTCGGAAGCGCTCCGACTGCCTGCGTGACCGTGGAAGAACGAGGGAGACGAGACGAGATGCTGATCACCGCCCGCAGGGTCCTGACCGGCTCCGGGACGTACCTGGAAGACGGCGCTGTCCTCGTAGAGGGCGACTCGATCACCGAAGTCGGGCCGCGCACGCGCCTCGCTGACCGCGCCGACGGGACGCACCTGGCGTTTCCCGACGCAACGGTGGTGCCCGGACTGATCGACGCGCATGTACATCTCGCGTTCGACGGTGGCGGCGAGCCTGTGGCCACCCTCGCCGAGTCGAGCGACGAGAGACTGCTTCAGGACATGCGCCGGCGCGCGGAGCAGCTCCTGCTGAGCGGTGTGACGATGGTCCGCGACCTGGGCGATCGAGGTGGCCTGGCCTTCCGCCTCGACGAGGAGATCAGCCAGGGCGGCACTCCCGGCCCTCGTATCGTGGCCGCGGGCACACCGGCGACTCCGCCCGGAGGCCACTGCTATTTCCTGGGCGGTGAAGTCTCCGGCGTGGCCGAGGTCCGTGATCTTGTGCGGCGCAACCTCGCGACGGGCGCTGGCGTGATCAAGGCGATGGTGACCGGTGGCGGGCTGACCAAGGACGGTCCGAAGAGCTGGCAGAGCCAGTTCTCCACGGAGGAACTCCAAGCCCTGGTGGACGAGGCCCATCAGGCCGGCGTGCCGGTGGCCGCGCACGCTCACGGAGCGGACGGTATCGCCGCGGCCGTAGACGCTGGCGTGGACACCATCGAGCACTGCACCTGGATGACGAGTGACGGTTTCGATCTTCGCCGGGACGTCCTGAAGAAGATCATCGACCAGGGCATCGTGGTCTGCCCGGCCGTCAGCCCGCACTGGCAGATGCTGCCAAAGTTCTTCGGCGAGGAGCGGGCGGCAGCCATGTTCGCCCTGGTCCGGGAGATGGCCGAGGCCGGTGCCAAGCTCGTTGCCGGAACGGACGCCGGCGTGCAGCGAGCCGGGTTCGATGGGCTCGTGCCAGCACTCGCCTTCTACAAGCATCTGGGCCTGCCCAACAGCAGGATCCTCGACATGGCCACCGCGGACGCGGCCGGAGCCCTGGGTCTGGGCGAGAAGACGGGCCGGATCGCGCCCGGACTCATCGCGGACCTGCTGGTCGTCGACGGAGATCCGTTGGACGACCTCAGCGCCCTCCGCCATGTCCGTACTGTGATCGCGGCGGGACGAGTGCACGGGCCGGACTCTCCGGCACAGAAGGAGCAGTAGCCACGCCACCGGCCCGCAACCTCAAGGGCTGCGGGCCGGACTACTTGCCCGTGTCCGCTTCTTTCTCCTCCAGCTCCGCCACCAGCTCGTTGACCAGCGCCAGCGCCCTAGGCGACAGGCCCCGCGAGCCCAGGCCGCGGGCCCTCACCCGGCCTACGGCGCCCTTCTTCGCGGCGGCCAGCAGCTGCAACCCCTGATAGACCTGGGCGGCCACCGCCTCGTCCGGCTCGAAGTACATCCGAGACACGCCGAACACGGCGGCCAGCGCGTCCAGGACCGCGGACGGCGCCGTGTCCGTGACACCGGCCCGCAGATCGGCGAAGCCCTCCTCTGTGATGATCGCCGTCCCCGCGTGGGCATTCACGGCGGCCGCCATTTCGGCGTCCGACGGGGGCCCCTGCGGACCGGGATACGAGCGCTGCAGAATCAGCGTGATCTTCTCGGCGAGGGATCCCGGCGGCCCGTCGAACTGCACAGCAGCTTCCTGGGCCCCCGGCTCTGCCGCCGTGCCGTTCTTCCTCGCCTCCGCGGCGGCCATGGAACGGTCCTCGGCCCGGCGCAGCTCCGCTTCACTGACGCCGTACTTCGCTGCCAGGGCCGGGACGTACTTGTCCTTGAGCCGGCGGTCACCTCGCTCGGCTCCCGCGACCGGGCCGGCGCTCCTGGTCCCGATCACCTCGGCCGTCTCGTACTGGTAGATGCCGGCATCACAGCGCAGATCAGCCAGGTCGGCCAGGCCGGTACGGGGAAACAGATCGTCCAGGGCGCCCCTGAGCGCCGCCGCGTATGCGGGCAGCTTCTCCGGATCGGGCGAGGAGTGACCGGCTTCCCAGTTCGCTACCGCGGAGTCGGACACGCCCAGCTCTGCCGCCACCTCGCTCTGGAGGATGTCGGCAGCTCGCCGTACCGCGCGAGCACGGTGTCGGTCGAAGTGACGGGCAGGCATCAGACCTCGCTTTTTCTGCAAGTTGAAGCGAATCTATCTTGTTGACTTTTACTTCAGCTGGGAATAGCTTCAGGGTAGCGAAAACAGGGTGCCTTCGCATACAGCTGGCCCTCTGGCTTCGGCCTCCCCACCAGCCCCCAGGCTGCGGTGAGGCCCACGCCTCGTGCGAGGGGTCCCCTCTTCGCGACGGCGCGGCGTGCTCCATCTGCGTGTCCGGGGCCGATAGCGCCCCGCCCTGCAGCGGGCATCCCGTTCTCCCCATCCCCGTCAGGAAGTCCGAGCCATGCCGCAGCACCTCTTAAGCCGAGCGGCCAGCCCGCTCGAGGCGTGCGCCGTGTGACTCCGGGGACCGCCCCCCTTCGCTTCGCTCCGCCTCCTCGGCCCGCGCTCGGCGGCGCCGCGACAAGTTGTAGAGGATTCAAGAGCTAAGTCTGGATGTCGTGCCAGGTCACACGTATGTTGCTGGTCCCCCCGCGGGGCACCGGCTCCGCGACCTGCACGAGAGGAGAAGCGTTGCGACGCGCACCGCCCCGAGCACAGGGCTTCGGCCCGGAGAACAGCGTCGGCGCCTGAGAGCGTGCAACTCACAGACGCCGATCGCGAGATGACACTCCTGCCTGTGCAAGGGCGGGAGATTCACCCATCACCGCACCGGCCCTTTCCACGGGGCGTACCGGCGCGGGTTCACTTCACAGGAGAGTTTCGCATGTCGACTGCCCTGCGCAAAAGGCCACACTCCCTGGCCGGCGCGGCAGCCTGTGCCCCGTCCACCCCGTCGGTGCAGCGCAGTGGCGGTGATGCCTGATGGCACGCATCCGCACCGTCAAGCCCGAGATGTTCGAGTCGGAGTCGCTGGCCGAGTGCTCGGTGACCGCCATGCTCACCTTCATCGGGCTGCTGACACAGGCCGACGACTCCGGCCGTCACCGCGACCACCCGGCGATCATCGCAGGTCGGCTGTGGGCCCTGCGCCCGGAGCACACCGCCGCCCATGTCGCCCAGGACCTGGAGGAGCTGGCCGCCGCTGGGCTGATCTGCCGCTACACCGGCTGTGACGGGCGTACGTGGCTCCACGTCGTGACGTGGGAGCAGCACCAGAGGATCAACAAGCCCACGGCGTCCCGTGTGCCGCGCTGCCCCAGTCACCAGGGCAGTCAGCCGTGCGGCAAGTGCCAGACCGGTGATTGCCCCACGGCGCGCAATGCGGTGTCCGTGACGCCTACTGAAAACCTCCGGGAGGACTCCGGTAGCCCGCAGGGAGCGGTGCACAGTCCCGTTCCCGCCGCC
This sequence comes from Streptomyces sp. T028, assembly GCF_048159505.1. Classification (NCBI taxonomy): domain Bacteria; kingdom Bacillati; phylum Actinomycetota; class Actinomycetes; order Kitasatosporales; family Streptomycetaceae; genus Streptomyces; species Streptomyces sp. T028. The sequence continues at coordinate 4,200 of NZ_JBLRVZ010000060.1, read as the reverse complement.
ACCGCCCCTGCCGAGTCCACCCCCGCCGCTCCCGGTGAACCTGCGTCTGTGCCTCCCGACGGGCTCGCTGCCCCCACTGCGGCACCGTCCGGGAAAACTGCAGGTCGGGCGGCATTCCAGGAGGACTCCGGGAGGACTACCGGAGGAGTACCGGAGGACTCGCGCTCTGGATCTAGGATCTTGGATCCTGGATCTTTCCTTACGGGGCGCGAGGCACCCGCACCCGACGCCGTCTCCGGATCGGTCTCCGCCAAGGAACTGGTGGCCGAGTACATCCGGGACTGTCAGCGCCGACCGCCGGAGGACTTCCTCGGGCTGCTGGGGCGCAAGGTCAAGGTCCTGCTGGACGAGCGGTTCGAGCCGCAGGACATCCGCGTAGCGCTGGAGCGGCTGCGGGCCAAGGGGCTGCACCCGAGCGTGCTGCCGAGCCTGGTGAACGAGGTCGTCAACGCTGCCCCGCAGGCTGCCTCGGTGCCGTCGTCCGCCTCCGGCGCGAGGCCCTGGGCCAGCACCAGCACGTCCCGCTACACGCCGTACCTCAACCCGACCGAGCCGACGACGTTCGGAGGCCGCCTGTGACCCGCGCGCACCTCGCCGACCCGCAGCCCGCCATCGGGGAGCGACTCCGTGCCCGCCTGGAGGCGAAGCTGGCCGAGCGCGGCATCGATCCGACCGCGTCGCTGCCGGACACCCCGGAGCCGATCCCGGCCTTGGAAGCCGCCCAGGAGCGCATCCCGGTCGACTACCGCGACGCCGTGGTCGAGCACCCCGACGTCGCCGCCTGGGTGCGCACCATCACCGAGGCGGCCATCGAGCCGAACGCGGGCGGACTCAACCCGCATTTCGGCACGGCCGGGCGCCGGCGGATCGCGCACGGCCCGTCGCTGCTGCTGTGGGGCGGCACCGGGGCCGGCAAGACCCACCAGGCGTACGGGGCGATCCGGGCCCTGACCGCCGCCGGGTGCGGCGTGAGCTGGCAGGCGACCACCGCCGCCGACCTGTACGCCGACATGCGCCCACAGGCCGGCGTGGACCCGGAGCACATGCTGCGCCGGATCGTGCGGGTGCCGCTGCTGCTGCTTGATGACCTCGGCGCCGCCAAGGGCTCGGAGTGGACGGAGGAGATCACTTTCCGGCTGGTGAACTGGCGCTGCCAGAACCGCCTGCCGACGATCTTCACCACGAACCTGCCGCCCGTCCGCGACCGCAGCGTGCCCCCGCAGCAGCCGGTCCTGCGCGACAAGGTCGGCGACCGCGTCCTGTCCCGCCTGTCCGGCATGTGCACGCCGGTCCACTTCACCGGCCCGGACCGCCGCTTCCTCCGCCGCTGAAGCCCGGCCCCTCTCCTTGACGCCAACTCCGGTGCGGCACCGCCGCGCCCTCACCCCGCCTCATCACCGCGCCGCGCCGTATCCACCCGCCGTCGGCACCGCGCGCCCCACCGAGGTGTACCCGGAGACTTCCTTGCGCACCATCACCACGAACGACACCGCGCGCCCGACGCTGCGCGGGATCGCCGACCACAGCTGGCATGCCCGGGGCCTGTGCTACGGCATGCCCGCCGAGGACGCCGACGAGTTGTTCTTCCACGCTCCCCGCAGCCACGCGGCCATCGCCGAGGCCAAGTCCATCTGCGGCCGGTGCCCGGTCAAGAAGGACTGCTTCAACTACGCCCTCGACAACGAGATCCGCCACGGCATGTGGGGCGGGCTGACCGAGGCGGAACGCCGCCGCTGGCACGCCAGGGTCAGCAAGCGCCTGGACTACAGCCGCGTCCTCGCCGCCTTCCAAGGACGCGACGTGCACCTCAGCGAAGCCGAACGCGAAGCAGTGGTCCGTCACGCCTACGCCCGCGGTTGGACGGTCGAGCGCCTCGCCTACGCGCTCCAGCTCGAACTCGAGTGGGCCAAGGACCTGATGCGGCAGGCCGCCCACGACGTCACGGATCGCGACCGCTACTGGGGCCTGTACGACGAGGAGACCGACGCCACCGACGAGGAGCACCCCGAGGACGAAGGGGAGGACGGCGACGAGTCCGAGGTGACCACCTCGCCTGTGCCCCGCCAGGTCCACACCACCGCCCTGATCACCGCGCTCAGAAAGGCTGCATGACCCACCCCACCGCTGCGCCTCCCGCCGCTGCCGGACGGAGCGAAGAAGCGCCTCACGTTCGCAACCACCCCGACGAAAGAGTCCAGCAGGTGGGCACCACCAAGACCCAGCGCATCCTGATCGTCGTCGGCGCCACCCTGGTCACCGTCGTTGCCATGGCTGCCAGCGCTGACACCCTTGCCGCCCTTGGACGCGCCGTGGGCTGGGGCGCCGTGCTCGCCTGGTCGCTTCCCGTGAGCGTCGATGCCCTGGCACTCGTCGCTGGCCTCGCCTGGATCGCGGCAGGCGTCGGCCGAAAGCTCGGCCAGGTGCTCACGCTCACGACCGTCGCGGTGTCCGTCATCCTCAACGCGGTCGGCCACCTGGTGTCGACCGGGCACCTCAAAACCAGCCCCTACCTGGTGATCGCCGTGTCAGCCGTGCCACCACTGGCCGCCGCACTGGCCGTCCATCTCGGCGCCACGGTCAACGCGGACCGGACCCTGATTCCAGCCGAGACCAGTGCGTTGGCCAAGACCGGTCCCGGCACACCTTGCACCCCCAGCATCGACGGAGCCGTACCCCTGACACGGGCCAGCGCGGACGCCGAGCCTCGTACGGACAGCGCCGGCGGACCAGCGCACCAGTCTGGTCCGGAGCGCGCAGTCCGGGGCCATGCCGGGGATCGGTCAGGTGGGCAGGTTCGTCTGCGGACCACAAACCAGCCGACAGGCTCAGGCCCCGCAGACCACGACGCTGAGGCTCCTCGCCAGCGGACCAGCTCCACACCGGATCACACGGACCAGGCAACCGGTCCTGGAGCACAGGAGACAGCCCACAAGGAGCGGACCAGCAATACCGCAGGTCAGGTACGTGCCGAGCGGAAGCGACCCGCGGACCACGAGCGTGCGGACGACGTCGGCAGACCGGCTGATGAGGCCGATCACGAGGGCGAGGACCACGGCTCACCTACGGACCAGATGCAGGCCCGGGACCACCCGCAGGATACGGACCACACCCTGCGGACCACAGGCGAGCCGACACAATCCGCTCGCGCGGACCACGACGCTGAGACTCCGGACCAGCGGACCAGCCCCGCCTCGGAGCACACGGACCAACCTGCGGACCACGACGAGGACGACTCCTCCGGCGGTCCGCAGGGCGCGCGGACCACGCACCCCGACGGCTCCCCGTCCGGGGCGCAGTCCGCCGCGGCGGACCAGGACGACGACGTCCCGTGGGAGGTGAAGGTCGAGGTCGCCCGCAAGGCCGCCCTAGCGGAAGGGCGGATGACCCGCAGGGCGATACGACCACACCTGCGCAAACACAACATCAAAGTCAGCAACGAGCTGTTCGGCGAGCTCCAGGCCCACCTGTACGCCGACCCGACGCTCGCTCACCTGCCCCGCACACCAAGGAAGACCCGATGAGGACCTGTGCATCCTTCGACCGCATCAAGAGCGGCTACGAGCGGGACATCACGTACCTGGGCAACCATGCCAGGGTCCACGAGGGCACACGGGCGGGAAAGGTCAGCGCGACAACCGTCCACGGTGTCAAGAGCCGCATGGCCAGAGCGCTCAGCAGGCACTACGAGCGCTGCCCCCTATGCGGCTGACACCCATATAACCGCAGGCCACGCCACTGATCCATTCCTTCTGACGCGGTGGTCCGGCCTTGTGCCGGGCCGCCGCCCGGCCACGGAGGACCCACCATCCACTCCCGCAACCACCGCACCTCCCTCCCGACCGTCGCAGAGGCAGCCGCCTGGGCGGCCGTCCTGATCCGCCACCAGCTTGTGCACGCGGCCGTGTTGGCCCCGAACGGCCAGTGGCTCGTCCAGCACGGTGCCGAATCGCCCGTCCGCGTCCTCGACGGCCCTGCCGCGATGGTCGCACTCGTAGCCGAAATCCAGCACCAGATACGCACCACGAGGCACCGAACCCGATGACGAACCCGACGACAAACCCCACCCCCGCGCCAGCTGAGCCCGAAATCAACTCGACCTCGACGCGGTCGGGTAGCCGGAGCCCATCTCTGGGCCCCGGCCCCCTCAGAACCGGACGTGCGCCTTTCAACGCATCCGGCTCAAGCAAGCCGCGAGGGCTC
>NZ_JBLRVZ010000059.1:41069-54547 GCF_048159505.1 Streptomyces sp. T028 | reverse complement strand
CGGTGTCCGCGATCACCCTGCTGCTGGGGCTGGTCTACACGCTCAAGGTCTTCGACATCATCTGGATCATGACCAAGGGCGGCCCGGCGGACTCGTCCACCACCTTCGCCACCTGGTCCTACCAGCTCGGCTTCGGCAACCTGCTGCCCGCCTTCGGCCCGGGAGCCGCCGTCGGCAACCTGCTCGTGGTCGCCGCCCTTGTCTTCGGCCTGGTCTACGTCCGAGTCCAGCGAAAGCAGGCGCTGTCATGAACCGAACCTGGTGGAAGACGGCCGTGGGCGTGCTCCTGACCGGGATCATGCTCTTCCCGGTCTACTGGATGGTCAACGTGTCCCTCACCCGGGACCAGGACATGCGCAAGAGCCCGCCGGACCTGTTCCCGACCCACGGGACCCTGGCCGGCTACCGCACCGTCCTCGACGAGCAGCTGCCCTACCTCGGCACCAGCCTGGTCGTAGCCCTCGGCACCGTCGTGCTGACCGTGGCCCTGGCCGCGCCGGCCGGGTACGCCCTGGCCAAGCTGCGCCCGCGCGGTGGCGGCCTGCTCAGCTTCGTCCTGCTGGCCGCCCAGATGATCCCCGGCATCATCATGGCGATGGGCTTCTACGCCATCTACCTCAGCCTCGGCGTGCTCCAGTCCGTCCCCGGCCTGATCGTCGCCGACTCCACCCTGGCCGTCCCTTTCGCGGTGCTCATCTTCACCGCTTTCATGTCCGGCATCCCGGGCGAACTCCTCCAGGCCGCTCAGATGGACGGCGCGAGTGCCCTGCGCACCTTCTGGTCGATCGTGCTGCCGATGAGCCGCAACGCCGTCGTCACGGTGTCACTGTTCGCGTTCCTGTGGTCCTGGTCCGACTTCGTCTTCGCCAACACCCTGGTCAACGGCGGCGCCCACGAGCCCATCACCCTCGGCATCTACCACTACATCGGCAACAACAACCAGGAGTGGAACGCCATCATGGCGACCGCCGTCGTGGCCTCTCTGCCGGCCGCCGTCATCCTCGTCCTCGCCCAGCGCTACGTCGCCGCCGGCGTGACCACCGGCGCCGTCAAGGACTGAGCCCCTCACCCCTGTCACGACGGCCGAGCCGCCCACGCCCTCGCCGGTTGTCGCCCCTGCTTCAGAAACGAGTCATCGTCATGACCGCCGTCCGACCCGGTCCGGCTTTTTCCGTCCACGACATCCCGTTCAGTACGCACGGGGCCTGGTTCGGCATCTCCCCCGTGGTGGCGGAGAAGACGATCACCGAGGACCTCCACCTCGTCTCGCACCAGAACGGCATGCACGCCGTCCTGCGCCTGGTCCCGCTCGACCCCGCCACCGGCGACCGTGCCGAGACCCGCGTCGAGGCGACTCCCGGCCTGCTCAGCTGGATCGGCGAGGGCGGGTGGGTCAACCTCGCCTACGGGGCGCCGGACACCGTACGGCTGCGGGGGAGCGGCCTCGGCATCGGCGTCCGTGCCGCCGCGCGGGTCCTGACCCCCTTCAGCGGGACGTACTTCTTCGACGATCCGGCGACGGGCGCGCACGTGTTCACGTCGTACGAAACCGGCCGCCGCTACCGCGTCACCGTGCTCTCCGGCAAGGTCACCGGCCCGGACGGCGCCCAGGCGCTGGGCGGCGCGGACCGTGGTCTCGTCGTGGCCGCGGAGAACGACGGAGTCTGGGAGCTCGCGATCGAGGAACTCGACACCGCCCGCCCGGCGTACGCGTCATCGACGGCCTTCGACGAGGTGGTGGAGACCGCGCAGAGATCCTTCGCCGCCTTCGTCGACGCGGTGGCCCCCTGGCGCTCGGACGCCACCCCGGCCGCCGAACTCGCCGCCTACGTCGTCTGGTCGGCGACCGTGGGAGCGAAGGGCCTCGTCACCCGGCCCGGTGTGCTGATGTCCAAGCACTGGATGGACAAGGTCTGGAGCTGGGACCACTGCTTCAACGCCTTGGCCCTGGCCCCCGGTTGCCCCGAGCTGGCCCGGGACCAGTTCCACCTGCCCTTCGACCACCAGGACGAGAGCGGCGCCCTGCCCGACTCGGTCACCCACTCCGAGGTCCTCCACAACTTCGTCAAACCGCCCATCCACGGCTGGGCCTTCGGCCACCTGCGCCGCCTCCTGCCGACACCTCCGAGCCAGGCCGAACTGGCCGAGGTGTACGACCGTTTGGAGCGCTGGACGGACTTCTGGCTCACCGCGCGGCGCGCACCCGGCGACGAACTGCCCCACTACCAGCACGGCAACGACAGCGGCTGGGACAACGCCACCACCTTCGACCCCGAGCGGGTGATCGTCAGCGCCGACCTGTCCGCCTTTCTCGTCCTTCAGCTGCATGAACTCGCCTACCTGGCAGAGGAGTTGGGAAAGAAGGACGAGGCGGCCCGGTGGACGGGGGTGGCCGAGGAGATCCAGGCCGCGCTGCTCGACCAGCTCTGGAACGGCGAGCGGTTCGTCGCCCGGGGGGCCCGTACCGGCGACACCTGGAGCAGCGCCAGCCTGCTCGACCTGATGCCGATAACGCTGGGCGAGCACCTGCCCGCCGCGGTCGGCAGCGCGCTCGCCGACCACATCAAGGCCCACCTGACCCCGTACGGCCTCGCCACCGAACTGCCCACCTCCCCGAACTACCTGGCCGACGGCTACTGGCGCGGCCCGATCTGGGCCCCCGCCACCGTCCTCGTCGAGGACGGTCTGCGCCGCGCGGGCCACCAGCGCCTCGCGGACGACATCAGCGCCCGCTTCCGCGCCCTGTGCGAGACCCACGGGTTCGCCGAGAACTTCGACGCCCTCAGCGGCACCGGCCTGCGCGACCGCGCCTACACCTGGACCGCCGCCGGCTACCTCCTCCTCGCCCGCGACCACCAGCACCGCACGACCACCGGGGCCTGAACCGCGAGCGACACCCCACCCACACGTCCGGCACGGGGGCCGGCGCAGTAACAACAAGCCCATCCCTGAAGGAACGTGAGCACATGCGAAGACTCGGGCAACGGCGCTCGACCACGAGACGCCTCCTCCACGGCATCACCAGAACGCTGGTCCCGCTGACCGTCATCGCCGGTGTCGCCATCGTGACGACGACGCCGGCCTCCGCCGCCACCCCCACCCTCACCGTCGACCTGGGCACCACCACCGGAGCCTTCCACGGCGGCGCCTCCGGCGCGCTGTACGGCCTGTACGGCCAGGACGTGCCGACGAACAACCTCATCGAGGGGATGGGGCTGAAGACCAGCAACACCAAGGCCCAGGACGGACAGCAGCACCCGGGCTCGGACGCTCTGGAGATCGCCAAGCCCTTCGCGGACAGCGGCGGCGAGGACGTCTACATCTACATGACGGACGTGTACCGGACGTTCAGCTACGAACGGACCAGCTACGCCGCCTACCAGGCGGCCATGAAGACCGAGATCGAGCAGGTGCTGGCCAGTTCCTACGCGGACCGCGTCGTCCTCGTCCCCTACAACGAGCCCGACGGCATGTGGTTCCAGGGCATGCGCACCCAGTCGACGCCGCTGGCCAACTTCAACGCCGAGTGGCTCCAGACGTACAACTTCATCAAGGGCCTGTGGCCCGCGGCGCGGATCGCCGGACCCAACCTCTCCAGCTACACCGAGTTCGCCTACAAGGGCTTCCTCACCTACTGCAAGACCAACAACTGCCTGCCGGACATCATGACCTGGCACACCCTGGGCAGCCCGGCGGACGTACGCACCACCACTGACAACTACCGGGCGGCGGAGACCTCGGTGGGGATCGGCACGCACCTGCCGATCAACCTCAACGAGTACGCGTTCCGCTACCACCTGACCGACCCCGGCCAGATGGTCCAGTGGATCGCGGCCCTCGAGGACGAGAAGATCGACGGCAACCTGCCGTACTGGAACATCAACGGCAACCTCGGCGACTCCGCCGCGGCCCAGAACACCCCCAACGCCCAGTGGTGGCTGTACAACTGGTACGGCTCCATGAGCGGCAACACCGTCAAGGTCGACGGCGCCGCGTCCAACGCCGCGTACACCCTCCAGGGCCTGGCGAGCCTCGACACGGCCAAGAAGCAGGCCCGCGTCATCCTCGCCGGCGGCGGCACCAGCGGTGACTCCAACACCGTCATCAAGAACATCGACCCCGCGGTCTTCGGCAGCACCGTGCACGTCAGCGTGTTCCAGGACCGCTACAGCGGCTACATCGGCGCGGCGGCCACCCCGACCCGGCTCTCCGACGCCGACGTCGCCGTGGGCTCCGACGGCTCGATCACCGTCCCCATCACCCTCGACGCGATGTCCGCGTACCAGGTGATCGTCTCCCCGGGTGGCACCGGCAGCACCACCGCCTCCGACAGCACCTGGACGGGCACGTACGAGGCCGAGAACGCCACGCTCAGCGGCAGCGGCTACAACATCAACACCGAGGGCACCACCAGCCGCCTCGACAAGTTCGCCACGTCGGGCACCAAGGACGTCGGCGGTCTGCGTACCGGCTCGACCACGGTGATCTCCTTCCCCGTCTCCGTGCCCACGACCGGCGACTACGACCTTTCGGTGTTCGGCAACAGCTACGCCAAGGACGCCCAGGTCAACGGCCCGACCAACGTGTACATGCGGGTCGACGGCGGCGCCTCCACCAGGATCGACATACCGGTCGGCTTCCAGTGGGTGGTGTGGGGTCACAGCGACACCACCGTGCACCTCACCTCGGGCAGCCACACCATCACCCTGGCCACCACCGGCGACAACGGCGCGGCGACCGACGGGGACGCCATCGTCGACAAGATCGACCTCCGGTACAGGGACACGGCTGTCCAGGGCACCACGCTCTACGAGGCGGAGCAGGCCGACCTCTCCGACAGCGCCACCGCCGCCTACACCTCCCAGGGCCAGTCCGGCGCCGGCGCGGTGAACCTCACCTCCGGCAAGTCCGCCACGTTCTGGGTCTACTCCGTGCGGGACGGCTACGCGGACCTGACGGCCCGCTTTCGCAACACCGGCCAGGCCGACCTCACCGTCAACGGCAAGACCGCCGACGACCAGACCCTCTCCGGCGCGACACCCGACGCCTGGTCCACCTCCGCCAACCGGGTCTACCTGAACGCCGGCATCAACAAGATCAAGGTGACCGGCACCAGCGGCACCCTCGCCCTGGACGACCTCGCCGTCACCCCGTTCAGCGCCACCGACACCGTCACCACCGGCAATGTCGTCACCTACCAGGCCGAGAACGGCACCCTCACCGGCGCCGCGGCCGCCGACACCACCTACAGCCAGGCCAACGGCGGCGTCGTCACCGGCATCGGCGACGGAACCGCCAACTCCCTCACCCTCAACGTCAACGCGCCCACGGCCGGCACCTACGCCATGACCATGCGCTACGCCAACGGCGAGGAACTGCCCTCCAACCACTACAACCCCGACCTGTACGCCGAGCACGCCGACGTCAGCGTCAACGGCGGCACCGCCACCCGCGTCAACTTCGCCAGCACCCTGCACTGGAACCAGTTCCAGAACTACACCGTCCCCGTCACCCTCACCAAGGGCGCCAACACCGTCAAGTTCACCGCCTCCCAGCTCTACAACTGGGACGGCACCACCATCGGCCTGGTCTCCTCCGGTGGCGGCACCGACATCGGCGAGCCCCTGCGCTCCAGCTCCGCACCCCACCTCGACCAGGTCTCCTTCGCCCCCCAGAGCCTGCACATCGGCGCCTCGACCGGCTTCTCCTCCACGGCCGTCGCCCAGCACAGCTCGCTCTGCCTCGAAGACCCCGCCAAGTCCACCGCCAACGGCACCCAGTACCAGCAGAACACCTGCGGCAGCGGCTCGGAGCAGATCTTCGACTTCCACCCCGTCACCGGCACGAGCGACACCTACACCGTCGTCAACCACTCCAGCGGCAAGTGCCTCGACGTCTCGGCCTTCTCCACGGCCAACGGCGCCGCCGTCCAGCAGTGGACCTGCACCGGCGGCACCAACCAGCGGTTCAAGCTGGCGGCCGTGACCGCGCTCGGCAACAGCCACGACTACCAGCTGGTCGCCTCGCACAGCGGCAAGTGCGTCGACGTCAGCAATATCTCGACCGCGACCGGCGCGAAGATCCACCAGTGGACCTGCGACGCGGCGAGCGCCCTGACCACCAAGAAGAACCAGATCTGGAGGCTCACCGGCAAGGACTGAGCTGACGGCGGCTCCCGTCCCTCCTCCGGCGTCGGCGAACAGCGGCGACGCCGGAGGAGGCCGGAGGCCCGCAACCCGTACCGCAGCTGTGCCCGCGTGACCGACGGCATGCTCCCGGAGGCGAACCAGAGGTCCGCGGCTGGCGAGGCGCTCGGCGTCGATCTGGCCTATTCTGCCGTGGTCGCGTGTGTAGCAGGCGGGGCGATGCCGGCCAAGGTGGTTCGTAAGAGGGAACCGGGACGTGTGTCGTCCTCGACGTCCTACGGCCGTCGGCCGGGACGCTTCTGGCCGTCCCGGCATTCCGGGTGCGTTAAGAGGTCATCTCATTTGGCGAGTCTGCGGTAGCAGATGAGGGTGCAGGTGATGCTGGTGAAGGCCAGGAAGTGGGCGGCCTTGCGTTCGTAGCGGCGGTGCAGACGACGGCATCCGGCGAGCCAGGCACATCGTGCGTTCGATGGTCCAACGATGCCGACCCAGCCTCTTCGAGGACTCGACGCCTTTGCGGGCGATGCGATGCTGGATGCCGCGCTGGCGTAACCATCGGCGCAGGTGGTTGTAGTCGTAGCCCTTGTCACCGTGGAGCTTGACCGGTCGCCGTCGGCGAGGTCCGCGACGGGAGCGGATGGGCGGGATACCGCGCACGAGTGGTTCGAGGGCCTGGCTGTCGTGGAGGTTGGCACCCGAGATGCCGATAGAGACGGGCAATCCTGTCCGCTCGGTGATCAAGTGGATCTTCGATCCCTTCTTGCCCCGATCCACAGGATTCGGACCTGTCAGGTCCCCCCTTTCAGGGCCCGCATGTTCACCGAGTCGATCGCACACCGCGACCAGTCCAGCTCGCCGCGCGAACCGAGCTCGTCCAGGACCAGGCGATGCAGCTTTGCCCACACCCGGGCCTTCGACCACTCCATAAACCGGCGGTGAGCGGTGGCGCCGGACGGACCGAAGACCGGCGGGACCTGCGCCCACGTGCAGCCCGTGGTCGCCACGAAGATGATCGCGGCCAGCACCTCACGATCTCCATACCGGCGCCGGCCACCGCCCTGCGGGCGGGTCGGCACATCCGGAACCACCCGCTGGAACAACTCCCACAGCCCGTCCGGCACCAGACGTTCGACCATCAACACACAACCAGGCTACCGGTAACTCCAAATGAGATGACCTCTAATCCAACCCAGGTCGCCCGTTGTCCAGCAGCGATGGCGCGGTCCTCACCTGGAGGCGTTCTTCGGCTGCATGTACTACGCGGCCATGCGGCCCGCGGAGGTCATTCATCTCCGATTCGAACAGTGCCATCTGCCCGACTCCGGATGGGGGGATGCTCAACCTTTCGGGTGGCGTCGTCACCTCAGGCAAGGAGTGGACGGACGGTGGCTCGGCGCACGAGGTGCACTCCCTCAAGCGCCGCGAGGCTACCGCGACCCGGCCTGTGCCCATCCCGCCGCAGTTCGTGCGTATGCTCCATGCGCACATCGAACGCTTCGGCGTGGCGCCGGACGGCCGACTGTTCCGGAACCAGGCCGGCAACTACGTGGACGCAGCTGCCTATGGCGCAACGTGGGCGCGGGCACGGAAGTACGTCCTGACCCGTACAGAACTCGCCTCCAAGCTGGCCAAGCGGCCCTACGATCTCCGGCACGCCGGGATTTCGTTCTGGCTGTACTCCGGTGTGGACCCCGCCGAGTGCGCTCGTCGCGCGGGCCAGAGCATTGAGGTCCTCTTCCGCCACTACGCCAAGTTCCTGGACGGCGTCCGAGAGCAGGCCAACCGGCTCAGGGTGAGTCGGGGTTTGGTCCGTGACTGGTCCGGAAGCACTGGGTCAGGAGCGGCACAGCGGTGGGAGGAACTGGGAGTTATCGTGCAAGTCGGTCCGTGCTCTGGGCCGGCCGAGGGGAAGGCGCCTGGCGGGCAAAAGCCCAGGTCAGGCGCCTTTTTCGTGCCTCTAGAAGAAACCCAGCTTCTTCGGCGCGTAGCTCACCAGCAGGTTCTTCGTCTGCTGGTAGTGGTCGAGCATCATCTTGTGGGTCTCGCGGCCGATGCCCGAGCCCTTGTAGCCGCCGAAGGCGGCGTGCGCCGGGTAGGCGTGGTAGCAGTTGGTCCACACACGGCCGGCCTTGATCTCGCGGCCGACGCGGTAGGCGTTGTTGGCGTCCCGGGTCCACACGCCGGCGCCGAGGCCGTACGGCGTGTCGTTGGCGATCTTCAGGGCCTCGTCGAGTGAGTCGTACGTCGCGACGGAGACGACCGGGCCGAAGATCTCCTCCTGGAAGATCCGCATGTCGTTGGTGCCGCGGAAGATGGTCGGCTCGATGTAGTAGCCGCCTTCCAGGCCCGTGACGGGGCGGGGCGTGCCGCCGGTGAGCAGCTCCGCGCCCTCCTTCTTGCCGATGTCGATGTAGGAGAGGATCTTCTCGTACTGGTCGACGCTGGCCTGGGCGCCGATCATGGTGGCCGGGTCGAGGGGGTCGCCGCTCACGATGGCCTCGGTGCGCTCGACGCAGCGGGCCATGAACTCGTCGTAGATCGAGGAGTGGATCAGTGCGCGGGACGGGCAGGTGCACACCTCGCCCTGGTTGAGCGCGAACATCACGAAGCCCTCGACGGCCTTGTCCAGGAAGTCGTCGTCGGCCGCCATGACGTCCGGCAGGAAGACGTTCGGGCTCTTGCCGCCCAGCTCCAGCGTGACCGGGATGATGTTCTCGCTCGCGTACTGCATGATCAGCCGGCCGGTGGTGGTCTCACCGGTGAAGGCGATCTTGGCGATGCGCGGGCTGGACGCGAGCGGCTTGCCCGCCTCGACTCCGAAGCCGTTGACGATGTTGAGCACGCCGGGCGGGAGCAGGTCGGCGATCAGCTCGATCACCAGCAGCAGGCTGACGGGGGTCTGCTCGGCCGGCTTGATGACCACGCAGTTGCCGGCGGCCAGCGCGGGTGCCAGTTTCCACGCGGCCATCAGGATGGGGAAGTTCCACGGGATGATCTGGCCGACCACGCCCAGCGGCTCGTGGTAGTGGTAGGCGACCGTGTCGGCGTCGATCTCTGACAGGCTGCCCTCCTGCGCGCGGACCACCCCGGCGAAGTAGCGGAAGTGGTCCACGGCCAGCGGAAGGTCGGCGGCCAGCGTCTCGCGTACCGGCTTGCCGTTCTCCCAGGTCTCGGCCACGGCGAGCTTCTGGAGGTTCTCCTCGATACGGTCCGCGATCTTGTTCAGGACGTTGGCGCGTTCGGCGCTGGAGGTGCGCCCCCACCGGGGTGCCGCGGCGTGGGCGGCGTCGAGGGCCAGTTCGATGTCGGCCGCAGAGGAGCGGGCGACCTCGCAGAACACCTTCCCGTTCACCGGCGAGTGGTTCTTGAAGTACTGGCCCTCCACGGGGGCGACCCAGTCGCCGCCGATGAAGTTGTCGTATCGCGGGGCGAAGCTGACGATGCTGCCGTCCGTTCCCGGCTGTGCGTACACCATGGCGGCTCTCCTCGGTGGGCGATGGTGGGTGACAGTGGTACGACGGCCCACGCCGTCGTGGTCTGCCTCACTGTCGCCCCGCGAGGTTGGCGCGAGGTTGGCGGGCGCGGCACGCGGCACCCGGGGCGCCGAACCAAGGCCGCATGGCCCGCGGCAGGGGCCGGTCAACCCTCCTCACGAACGGGACAGCGGCGCAGAGTTGCCCGAACGGAGGGCAACTTGGAGAAGGAGCCGTGATGCAGACCCGGGAAGTCGACGCCCCAGCCGTTCGGACACTGCTGGCCGCGGCGGTGGCCGCGCCGTCGATCCACAACACACAGCCCTGGCGGTTCGGCCTGGACCCGGACAGCAGGTCGATCCTGGTCCGTGTCGACCGGCGGCGACAGCTGCCGACAGCCGATCCCCAGCTGCGCGCCCAGTACCTGTCGGTGGGCGCGGCCGTCTTCAACCTCCGGGTGGCCGCGGAGCACCTGGGCTGGGACCCCGTCGTCCGGCCGCGTGCCGCCGGAGACGATCCCGACCTGCTGGCCACCGTGCAACTGACCGGAACCGCTGCCGGCGGGGAGCCGTCCGTGCGCGAGCTGTACGGGGCGATCGAGCGACGCCACACGAGCCGGATGCCCTTCACCGGGCGTACCGTGCCGGACTCGACAGTGAACGAGATGATCAGCTCGGCCGCGGCCGAAGGCGCGCATCTGGACGTGCCCGGCATCGTGGCGACCCGGCGGCTGCTGCGCCTGACGGCGGCGGCCGAGTTCCGCAACTCCGTCCACCCGGCCCGCGCGGCCGAGGCGCGTACCTGGATCACCGCACCGGGAACGGATGCCGCCTACGGCATTCCCGTGACCGCCCTGGGATCGCGGGACGCGTCCGGGCGGGTCCCCGTGCGGGACCTCACCGGTGCGCTGCCCGCGCCGCGGCTGCCCGTCCTGCGCTTCGAACGCCACGTCCAGGTGGCTCTGCTGTGGACGCCCTACGACCGGCGGGAGGACTGGCTGCGCGCGGGGCAGGCGCTGCAGCGCGTGCTGCTCACGGCGACCGCGCACGGCGTGCGGACCTCGATGCTGCACCAGACAATGGAGTGGCCGGATCTGCGGGAGGCGATGGCCGGATCGAGGCAGCGGTGCTCGCCACAGCTGCTGATCCGCTTCGGGTACGGCCCGGACGGCGCTCGTACGCCGCGCGCGTCCGCGGACGTCGTGCCCGCTTCCGTCACAGGGCCGGACGCGGGAGGGACCGCCCGCCGAGCGCCCCGTTGAGCTCCCGCCCGGTGACCATCTCGGACTCGATCCGTACGAACACCTCGTCCCGCAACGGCATCCAGGAGCCGGGGCCGGTCCGCGACAGCCGCTCGTGCTCGGCGGGATCGGTCACCACGGTGGCCCGTCCGGTGACGACGACGCTCCAGCCGGACCGGGTCGCCCCATCGAACTCGTCCGCTTCGAAGGCGACCACGAAGCCGTCGACGGCGCGTACGAGGTCCGAGGCCGACGACGTGCACAGCAGGACGGAGGCGTCCGTGTCCAGGGAGAAGTTGACGGGGAGGACCGCGGGCAGCGCCTGTCGCGTGTACACCACACGGCCGACCGGCACCTCGGCCAGCAGGCGCAGGCACTCCTGCCGGTCCAGTGCGCGAAAGCCGTTTCCCTGGAACATCGGCCCATCGTCCCCCGTGGGTGCTGTCTGGGGTAGGGCCGATCGGCCCTACCCCAGACAGCACCCACGGGTCGTCCGGGGACGAAGGGGGGACCTGTCCGTCCTTCGGCCGGGACTGATGGCCCATGCTGTCGCGGAGTCCGGACGCGGATCGTGGTCACGGGATGCCGTTGGGCAGGCAAGGGGCCTGCCGTGGCATGCGACCCCGGTGGCGTAGTACCACCCGCACAGCCACCACGCAGAGGAAAGGGACGGACAACATGGTCCAGCCGTTGAAGTCGAAGAGCGACAGCTCACCCTCGGGCGCTCCGGTGCCCGGCAGGGCGTGGCTGATGCTGGCCCTGGCCACGATCGGTTTCGCCGTCAACTTCTGGGCCTGGGCGCTGCTGAGCCCCCTGGGCCCGCGGTTCAAGGACAGCCTCGACCTGTCGTCGTTCCAGCAGTCGCTGCTGGTGGCGGTGCCCGTCGTGGTCGGCTCCCTGGGACGCATCCCGGTGGGCGCGCTGACCGACCGGTTCGGCGGCCGGGTCATGTTCCCCATCGTCACGGCGGTCACCATCGTTCCGGTGCTCTACCTCGGCCTGGCCGGGCACTCCTCCCTCGCCGCACTGCTGGTCGGCGGGTTCTTCCTCGGTATCGGTGGCACCGCGTTCGCCGTCGGTGTGCCGTTCGTCAACGCCTGGTTCCCGCCCGAGCGGCGTGGCCTTGCCATCGGCGTCTTCGGCGCCGGCATGGGCGGCACCGCGATCAGTGCCCTGACCACGGTGAAGCTGGTCGACGCGAACAGTATGGAGACTCCGTTCCTGATCACCGCCGCCGTGCTGGCCGTGTACGCCGTGGTCGCGGCGCTGCTGCTGCGCGACGCGCCCGGCCGTACCGTGCCGACCGAGCCGCTGGGACGCCGGCTGGCCGCCACCGCCCGGCTGGGCATCACCTGGCAGGCGTCCGCGCTCTACGCGGTGGCGTTCGGCGGCTACGTCGCCTTCTCCGTCTACCTGCCCACCTACCTCAAGACCGGCTACGGCCTGACCCAGGCGGACGCCGCCAACAGGATGGCCGGGTTCGTGCTCCTCGCGGTGGCGATGCGCCCGATCGGCGGCTGGCTGTCGGACCGGCTGGGCCCGGTCCGGGTGCTGGCCGGCTCGCTGGCCGTGGTCGTGGCCGGCGCGGTGGCGCAGTCCTTCACCCCGGCTCTGGCACCGGTGGGCACCGTCGCCTTCCTGGCCATGGCCGCCGCGCTCGGCGCGGGCAGCGGGGCGACCTTCGCCCTGGTGGCCCTGCTGACCCCGGCCAACCAGGTCGGCTCCGTCACCGGCGTGGTCGGCGCCGCAGGCGGACTGGGCGGCTTCCTGCCGCCGCTGGTCATGGGCTCTCTGTACGGGGAGTACGAAACGTACGCGGCCGGTCTCGCCCTGCTCGCGATCGTGGCCGCCGCGGCCCTGGCGTTCACCCTCACCGGGGTCCGCTCCGCCGTCCAGGGCGGCGACAAGGCACCGCGCACCGGCCGGGGGCAGGGGCACCGCACCGCCCACACCACGGCGTGAGAACCGGCGGCCGGATGGCCTGACGACGGGCGAACCTGACGACGGGCGAACCTGACGACGGGCGAACCGGACCACGGGCGAACCGGACGACGGGCGAACCGGACGACGGGCCGGACGAGGGGCGAAACGGAACGGGTGAAGGAGGAGCACCGATGTGCGAGTACTGCGGCTGCCAGTCCCTGGCGTCCATCGACGAACTGACCCGTGAGCACGACGAGGTCGTCCGCCTGATCAGCCACCTCCGCCCCGCCCACCAGGACGGTGACGTGGCCCGGATGGCCCGGACCGCCCGGCAGATCGCCACCGTGCTCGGCCCCCACACGCAGGTCGAGGAGCACGGCCTGTTCCCCGCCATGGCCGAGGAGTTCCCCGAGCAGATCGCCGCCCTGGAGGCCGAGCACCGCCGCATCGAGGCGGTGCTGGCCGAGGCCGCCGACGGCGTCACACCCTCGGACCCGACCTGGCCGGATCGCCTCACCTCGGCGATGGCCCTGCTGCGCGACCACATCCTCAAGGAGCAGGACGGCGTCTTCCCGGCGGCGCTCGCGGTCCTTGGTACCGAGGAGTGGGAAGCGGTCGAGAAGGTCCGTGCCGAGGCGGGCAGCGCGCTGTCCCGGCCGACTGCCTGACCTCACGCACAGCTCCCGCGGCGGACCC
>NZ_JBLRVZ010000059.1:0-41062 GCF_048159505.1 Streptomyces sp. T028 | reverse complement strand
CCGCCGCTCGTGTTGCGTGACCGCTTCGGACAGCGGTCGTAGAGTCGTGTGCGGCCGGACTTGATCACGAGTCGAACGGGCCTGCACGCCCGGGGCGGAGTGGCACGGTGGGCACGGAAACCAGCCGGACACGGGCAGCGGGCATGGACGGCGAGCTGACGGAGGCGCTGGTGCGCAGCCGCCGGTTCTTCACCCGGGCCGACGTCTCCGAGGACCTGCGCTCGCTGCACAGGAGGGGCGGCCGGCAGGCGGACGAGTTCTACCGGGACCGCTGGTCGCACGACAAGGTGGTGCGCTGCACGCACGGCGGAACTGCACCGGCTCGTGCTCGTGGAAGGTGTACGTCAAGGACGGCATCATCACCTGGGAGGCGCAGCAGACCGACTACCCGTCGGTCGGCCCGGACCGCCCCGAGTACGAGCCGCGCGGCTGCCCGCGCGGGGCGGCGTTCTCCCGGTACACGTACTCGCCGACCCGGGTCCGCCACCCGTACGTGCGGGGCGTGCTGCTGCAGCTGTACCGGGAGGCCAAACAGAGGCTGGGCGACCCGGTGGCCGCCCGGGCCGACGTCGTCTCCGACCCCGAGAAGGCGCGCCGCTACAAGCGGGCGCGCGGCAAGGGCGGCCTCGTCCGGGCGAGCTGGGACGAGGCCGTCGAGATGGTCGCCGCCGCGCATGTGCACACCATCAAGGAGTACGGCCCCGACCGGCTCGCCGGTTTCTCGCCGATCCCGGCGATGTCGATGGTCTCCCAAGCCGCCGGGGCCCGCTTCACTCGCTGCTCGGCGGCGTGATGCTGTCGTTCTACGACTGGTACGCCGACCTCCCGGTCGCCTCCCCGCAGGGCTTCGGCGACCAGACCGACGTACCGGCGTCGGGGGACTGGTGGGACGCCGGCTACCTGATCATGTGGGGCTCCAACCTGCCGGTGACCCGCACCCCGGACGCCCACTGGATGGCCGAGGCCCGCTACCGGGGCCAGAAGGTCGTCGCGGTGTCACCCGACTACGCGGACAACGTGAAGTTCGCCGACGAGTGGCTCGCGGCCCAGCCCGGCACCGACGGGGCGCTGGCGATGGCCATGGGGCACGTGATCCTCAAGGAGTTCTTCGTCGACCGGCAGACGCCGTACTTCTCCGACTACGTCAGGAAGTACACGGATCTGCCCTTCCTGGTCGCTCTCGACGCGACCGAGGGGGAGCCGGGCACGTACACGCCGGGCAAGTTCCTGACCGCCGCCGACCTCGGCGGAGAGGCCGCCGCGGCCGAGCACGCGCAGTTCCGGACCGTGCTGCTGGACGCGGCCACCGGGCAGCCCGTGGTGCCGAACGGCACGCTCGGCGACCGCTACGGCGAGGCCGGCGCCGGAAAATGGAACCTGGACCTCGGCGACACCCGGCCCCTGCTGTCCGCCGAGGGCGGCGACGAGGCACCGGTCGCCGTCGAACTGCCCCGCTTCGACGCCCCCGACGGCAGCGCCGGCCGGCTGCGGCGCGGCGTACCGGTCAGGCGGATCGCCGGACGCGTGGTGACCACGGTGTACGACCTGCTGCTGGCCCAGTACGGAGTGGCCCGCGACGGTCTGCCCGGCCGGTGGCCCACCTCGTACGACGACGCGAGCGAGCCGTACACCCCCGCCTGGCAGGCCGCCATCACGGGAGTGGAGGCCGGGAAGGCCGCCCGCATCGCCCGGGAGTTCGCGGCCAACGCCGAGGAGTCCGGCGGCCGTTCGATGATCGTCATGGGGGCCGGGACGAACCACTGGTTCCACTCCGACACCATCTACCGGGCGTTTCTGACACTGACCACGCTGACCGGCTGCCAGGGCGTCAACGGCGGCGGCTGGGCGCACTACGTGGGCCAGGAGAAGGTGCGTCCCCTCACCGGTTACTCGGCGATCGCGGCGGCCGCGGACTGGAACCGGCCGGCGAGGCAGATGATCCAGACGGCGTACTGGTACCTGCACAGCGACCAGTTCCGCTACGCCCCTCCCCCAGCCTCCGGCCGGGGGTACCCCCATCTCGCTCCGCTCGCCGCCGACAACCTCGCCGCGGCCGGTGGGGGCGGCCCGTTCGCCGGGAAGTCCACGGCGGACGTGATCGCGCAGTCGGCGCGCATGGGCTGGATGCCGTCGTACCCGACCTTCGACCGCAACCCTCTCGACCTCGCCGACGAGGCGCAGGCGGCAGGGCGTGCCGTGGGTGAGCACGTGGTGGAGGAACTCACGGCCGGGCGGCTGGGGTTCGCGGGTGAGGACCCCGACGCCCCCGAGAACTTCCCGCGCGTCCTGACGGTGTGGCGGGCCAACCTGCTCGGCTCCTCGGCCAAGGGCAACGAGTACTTCCTCAAGCACCTGCTGGGCGCCGACTCGAACGTGCGCGCCACGGAGGCGCCGCCCGGGGCCCGGCCGAAGGACGTGAAGTGGCGGGAGGAGGCCCCCCGCCGGCAAGCTCGACCTGCTGCTGACCCTGGACTTCCGGATGACCAGCACGACCGTCTACTCCGACATCGTCCTGCCGGCCGCGACCTGGTACGAGAAGCACGACCTGTCCAGCACGGACATGCACCCCTTCGTGCACGCCGCGAACGTCGTCGGCGACGGATACGACTACCGGGAGACCATCTCCCCGTGGTTCCGCTCCATCTTCTACTTCCAGCCCCACCCGGACCTGATGACCGAGGCCCCGGTACTGTTCCAACTGCACGCGACCAGCTCCCTGCTGCTCTTCGCGGCCTGGCCCTTCACCCGCCTGGTGCACATGCTCACCGCACCCGTGGGCTACCTGACCCGCCCCTACATCGTCTACCGCAGCCGCGACACCCTCCTCGGCACCCGCCCTCCGCGCCGCGGCTGGGAACGCGTGGGGTGACGAGTCACGGGCGTCGATTGCCAGTTGGTCATCCGGGCCGCGCTCGAACAACCCGAGCAGGAGTGGACGAGCGGTAGACGCCGACCGCTCACCGCACCTGGAAGACGCCGTGCGCACCCCGTTCCGCGTCGCTCATGGCGTGCGTGACGAACGGATAGTCACCGGCCTCCGGGAAGGACAGCTCGACGAATCCCCCCGAGGCGGGGGCGAGATCGAGGACCTGCGCGCCCCCGCTCTGCGACCCGCCCCGTTTCACGTCGTACGCACCCTCACGGAACACCGTGTCGAACTGGCCGCCCACGACATGGAAGGCGCTGGACACGTTCGGCCCGGCCGCCAGCACCCAGATCCGTACGCGCTCACCGGCCTCGGCGGTCAGCGGGTCGTGATCGTACTGGTTGGCACAGCCGTTGAAGGCGACCATGTCGTAGTCCTTGGCGTTCACCTTGGCGGCGTCGGCCGTACCGCCCTGCTTGCCGAGGTAGAACTCCGACTGGACCAGCACGTACTCACGGTCCACCTCGGGCAGACCGGGCGGGTCGATGATCACCGCGCCGAACATGCCGTTGGCGATGTGCAGGGACATCGGCATGGTCGAGCAGTGGTACATCCAGATGCCGCTGCGGGTGGCCGTGAACCGGTACGTCAGGGACTCGCCGGGCTTGATGGTGCGCATCGGCCCGTTCGGCGCGAGCGATCCGGCGTGGAAGTCGACCGAGTGGCCGATCGACCCGTCGTTGACGAGGGTGATCTCGAAGGTGTCACCGACGCGTCCGCGCAGCACGGGTCCGGGGGCCGTTCCGTCGAAGGTCCACAGCTTCTGCCGTACGCCGGGGGCGACTTCCCGCGTCGCCTCCCGCACGGTGAGCGTCTTCTTGATCACCCCGCGTCCGGATCCGCCCGTGGCGGACGGGAGTCGGGCGTCGCGGGCGGTGAAGCCGACGGCCGGTTCGGCCATCGGGTCGAACGCGTCGGCGGCGGAGTCGCCGGTGGCTTCCTGAGCCGTACCGGCGCCGCTGTGGTCGTGGGTGGTCCCGCTGCCGTCCGTGCCGGAGTCCGCGTCGGAGTCCGTGTCGGTGTCGGCTCCGGTGTCGGCTCCGGTGACGTTCACGGCGAAGACCATCCCCATCTGCCGGTGCCCGACCACGGAGCACCAGCCGTCGAGGTCCCGGCCGACGACTCCCACGTCCAGGGTGTCCTTCTGTCCCGGGCTGATCCGGTCGGTACGGGCGCCGGTCTCCAGCAGCAGGTCGTGGGTGTCGGTGCCCGTGTTGTTCAGGGTGATCACCAGGCGGTCTCCGGCGGGTACGTCGACGGAGGACGGCGAGAAGCGCATGCTGCGGATCGTCACCGTGACCGTGGTGGTGCGGCCGGTCGCCTTCACGGCGTCGCCGTCGGCGTTCGTGTCGGCGGACCGCTCCACGACCGGCAGCGACCGCACGTCCGCCGCACCGCCGCCGGCGACGGCCAGCATCACGACCGCGAGTCCGAGGGCGACGCCGCCGAGCACGCGGTGCGGGCGGGCCGGGGGCTCGGCCGGAGCGGGCGCGGGCACCCCCGGGGTGGCCGCACCGCGCCGGTCACGCAGGCCTCGTACGACCGTCAGCACCAGCAGCACCAGAAAGAACAGCAGCATCACCAGCAGCAGCACCGAGCACGCCACCCGCACCGTCGACGGCACCGGCAGCACGCACAGCAGCAGCGCGGCGTTGGTGATGGCCAGCCGGGCGGGCCAGGCTCGTTCGAGGCTCGCGGTGGCGGCGCGCACGGCAGCGGGGCCGCCGCCCAGGACCACGGGGACGAGGAAGCTCAGCGCGCCGAGCAGTACCTGGGCGATCCAGCCCGCGGCGAGCGGCGCGGTGAGCAGCGGTATGCGCGCCCCCACCGTGATCCAGGAGGTCGTGGTCAGGAGGATCCCGGCCAGTACGGCCAGCGATCCGGCGAGCCAGCCGCAGCCCGCGGCCACCGACCACGCGGCGAAGGACCGCGGCGCCTTCGCCCGGGCCTCGCGGAGCCAGGGCCGGCCCGCGACGACCAGCCCGGCGGCGTGGACGACCACGCCGGGTGCGGCCAGGGGCGGCGGGCAGAACAGGGTGCCGACGACGGCGGCACCGAGTCCGGTGAGCAGGACGGGGAGGACGGCGCGGCCCGCTCGTTCCGCGCCGTCCGCCACCCGCGTGCGCAGCATCGTCGGCCACAGGGTGATGAGCGTTCCGGCGACGGTGAGGCCGACCCAGCCGAACAGGTTGATCGTCTCGTGGGCGACACGCAGCCGTTCGGGCAGATCACCGGCGAGATCACCGCGCGCCATGACGACGCCGAACGCGGCACCCACGGGCAACAGGGCGGAGGCGGCCACGTAGTAGCGCACGGTCATGGAGAACCGGCCGGGCAGCGCCCGCCGCATCAGCCGTACCAGCCATACGGCGTGTGCCGTGACCGCCGCCGCGACCAGGCAGCCGCCGACCAGGACGACGTACCACCGCTCGAAGAGCATGCCGCCGATCACGCCGACCGCGCCGAGATTCAGGCAGACCAGACGCAGTGCGGCGGGGGCACCCCGGTTCGCCTCGGGCAGCCGCAGGACGGAGGCGGCGAAGTGGCCCGACCAGATCACGATCGCGTTGGTGACCGCCCCGAGCAGCAGCGCGTGGACGAGCAGCCAGAAGGCGTGCGGCAGGAAGTGGTGGGCGGACCCGACCGCGGCGAAGAGGGCGAGCCAGACCACCACGACCGCGTTCACACCGAGGTGCCAGCGGGCGCGCGGGGAGTGGCCGGGGGGCTTCGGCGCGGATCCGCTCGCCGTGGACAGAGACAGGTTCGTGGTCACCGGCGGGTCCTGTGGTCGGAGGGGGCTGACGCAGACGCAGACGCAGACGCAGAGGCAGAAGCATCGGCAGAGGCAGCGGCAGAGGCCGTCGCCGACGCGCGCCGCGTGGCGATGACGGAGCCGGTGGCCGCCGACACGACGAACAGCAGTACGGCGACGATGTTGAGCACCCCGCCGAACTGCCACGCGCCCCGGACGTCCCGCAGGTCACCGACCACCACGCGCAGCGCCAGCGACAGCTGCAGCAGCCAGGCCGCCACCGCGAGCGCCGGGTGGTAGGGGAGGGGACGGCGCAGGACGGCGGGCAGGATCACCGGGGCGTGCGCCATGATCATCGACATCACGAAGCCCAGGAACACGGCGTGCACCACCGCGTCGTACCGCGTCCCCTCGGTGACCGGCCCGGTGAGCAGCCACAGGGCGCCGGCCAGGCCCAGCCAGGCGTACCCGGCGAGCAGACACGCCGCGGTGAAGCGGGGCAGGCCGGTGGAGCGCAGCAGCCGGCGGGCGACGTCGTGCACGACGAGCCAGGCGACCAGGGCGAGCAGAGCGGCGCCGAGCAGGACGGTGCCGGTCGCGGGCCACAGCAGGGTGGCGACCACGCCGGCGGTGACCGCGCCGACGCACCACAGGAACGTCTGTTCCGTCGAGGGTGCCAGGACGGCCACCCGGGCGAGTTCCAGCCGCTCCCCGGCGATCGTCAGCACGAGGAACGCCACCAGCCAGGGCAGCATGCGCGGTACGTCGGTCCCGCCCAGCCACAGCAGCGCCGCACCCAGTGCCGAGACGGCGCCCGCGGCCTGAGCGATCAGGGCGGCGCTCGGCTGCCGGTGCCAGAAGCGTACGTACAGCGCGACCAGGGCCGCGCATCCGGCGACGAGCAGCAGCCGGGGTACGACCAGGTCGACCGGGCTGAGCAACAACAGGCCCCCGGCGCCGAGGCATCCGGGGGCCAGATGGGCCCAGGGCCGGCCCAGGGCGACGGCGCGTTCCAGCGCGACCAGCGTGCCGGTGAAGCCGAGCACCATCAGCACGCCGTGCACCTGTGGGAGGCGGTCGGCGGTGACCGGGGCCGGGAGGCCCAGCAGGCCGAGGGCGGCGTCGAGACCGGCGAGGAGGCAGAGTCCGGCGGCGAACAGCAGGGGTGCGCGGCGGGCTCCCGCGCGCCGGGCGGCGGTGCCGCGAAGGGCGGAGCGGGACGCCGGGGTCACCGGTGCGCTCCGGGTGTGCCGTCCGAGGCCGGGTGCTCGGCGCCGTCCTCATCGCCGGCTTGCCCGGTCGGGCCCAAGTGCAGTCGGCACGCGTCCGGTTCGGCGAACGGCAGCAGCTCGACCTCCTGCGGCGACCCGCCCAGCACGGCGAGCCCCGCCCGGGCCAGTCCCTCGTGAACACCGCAGATGACACCGGGGTGTTCACGCGCCGTCTCCACGAACGGACAGCGCCGCAACCGGACTTGACGCGCTTCCGGGTCTGCTTCCGGGGCGAAGCCGATCTCGTCGAGGAGGCCCAGCAGCCGGGTCCGCGCCTCCTTGGGATCCGCCGTCGGTGTCTGCCGGGCGGTGAGGAGGATCCCCCACTGCTCACCGGCGGCGAGGGCGTCCCGGCGCGGGTCCGCGCTGGAGCGGGCGATCTGCGCGGCGAGGACGGCGGCGAGCCCGGCGTATTCGCGTGCGGGCGACTCCTGCGGCCGGCGGGCCCGGTAGCGGAAGGCGGGGCGGCCACGTCCGGAGGGGTTGGACCGTTCGCGGACGGCGAGGCCGTCGTCCACCAGGGCGTCCAGGTGTTCGCGGACGGTGTTGGCGTGCAGCGCGCACACCTGGGCGAGCGCGCCCGCGGTGACGGGGGCGGCCTGGCCGCGCAGCTGCTGCAGGACACCGCGGCGCTGCCGGGACAGCGGTACGCGGTTCGATCCGCTGCCGGGAAGCGGCCCGTTATTTTCCACGGTCATGTCCGTACTATATTGCAGTCATCGGCCCGAAACCGAACTGAGACGGGCTGTCGGCTGCTGGAAGGACGACCCTCATGAGCACCCTGACCATCGCATCGGACCCCCAGGACGCGGCGGCCGCAGAAGCCGCCGAGGCGCATCACACGCAGCTGGCGGGTGAGCTGGCCGGACGGGTCGCGATGCTGATCGCCGCCGCGGACCGCGACCCGGCGGCGGCCGGCGCGGTGCGCGCGGGACTGGTCGACTTCTGCGACCGGGACCTGCTGCCGCACGCGGCCGCCGAGGAGGAGACCCTCTACCCCGTCGCGCACGACCTGCCCGCCGCCCGTCTCCTGATCGACGGCATGCTCGCCGAGCACCGCAGGCTCGCCGCGCTCGTAGAGGCGCTGCGCACCGCCGGTTCGGCCGTGCAGGCGGCGACCGAAGGCCGGGCGCTCCAGGTGCTGTTCGAGGAGCACCTGGAGAAAGAGAACACGCTGATCCTGCCGCTGCTGGCGGGCGCCCCGGACATCTCCCTCGCCGGACTCCTGGACGGCATGCACGACATCCTCGGGCACGGTCACGGGCACGAGGGCCAGACGGCGGTGGAGTCCGGTGGCGGCTGCGGGGGCACCTGCGGCTGCGGAGGCTCGGACGAGACGGACGTGCCGGAGCTGGACGTACGCGACGTCCCCCACTCGCTGCGGCACGCCACGGTGTTCGGCGCGATCGCCGCGGTGCCCTCGGGGCGGGCGATGATCCTGGTCGCGCCGCACGACCCGCTGCCTCTGCTGGGCCAGATCGAGGACCGCCACCCGGGCGCGTTCGCGGTGGAGTACCTCCAGCGCGGCCCGGAGGCATGGCGCCTGCTGCTCACGCACGTCTGACGCTGCCGGGGGAGAGAAGGGGATCGTCCCAGGGATGATTCACCACTTGTGAACCGAGTGCATGGATCACATACTGATGTTGATCAACCGTCGTCCGCCCGCCGTTCCTCTCGGCAGGCAGGCGTGCGTCGCCCGGGGGAATGCGTGAACGGCTCAGACGGCAGACTCGTGCAGACCGCGGTGATCGGGGGCCGGAACTCCGGGCGCGCGATCATCCTGCCGACCGACGCGGACGAACTGACCCGTTGGCGCCGACGCCACCCCGCCTACACCTACTGGTGCGGCACCCAGCTCGGCGGGTGCGGCAACGAGCTGTCGGACCGCCTGTACCGCGACAAGGTCTGCCACTTCGCTCACCGGCCCCACACCTCCTGCCACCGTACGGCCAACGGTGCGGCCAGCGCGGACCATCTCTTCGTCAAGGACGACCTCGCCGCCTGGGCCGGACGCAACCGACTGAAGGGGCGGACCACTTCACACGACCTCGGATCCGGCCCCGGAGACGCCGTCGACTTCCGGGTCGGCGCGGCCGGGCAACAGCGTGTGCGCTTCCAGTTCAGCAGGCTCGCGCACGCGGACTGGCAGCGGGCCCGTCGGCGGCTCTACAGTGAATCGGCCACCCTCGACTGGGTCTTCGGCCCGGGTACAGCCCACCGGGAGACCATGGAGGAGCTGTACGACGAGTACGGGTACGTACTCCGCTTCCGCTTCGAGACGCACGGTGCGGTACGGCACATCCGGCTCAGGGCGGAGGACCCCCGGCGCAGCACGGCCTGGGTGCCCCTCGACGCCTGTGCGATGACCCCTGCGGGGCTCCGGCTCCCGGGAGTGGAGCCGCGCCGCCGTTCGGGCAGCGGTCCGGCCGCCGAGGCGGGAGCCGGGCGCGGTGCGGCGCCGGTGCGGCGGTCCCGCGAGGACCAGGTGCTCGCGCTGAAGGAGGCGCTGGTGAGCGCCGCGAGGTTTCGGACCCGGCCCACCTGGGAGGCGCTGGCCCGAACCGCCGGAAGCGACCTGCTCGCTCTGTCCGACCCGGACCGCGTCGGTCTGCTGGTCGCCGTGGAGCGGACCGGCGGCGGTGAGGGGAGCCCGTTGCTGTCGGCGCTGATCAGGACCGGGGAGAGCGACCCGCCGCCCTACGTGGGGGATGTGCTCGCCGCTGTCGGTTGCGGGGTTCCCGCGACGGCGGCGGTACTCAAGCGATGGTGCCAGCGTGAGGCGGACCGGGCGTTCGCCGTGCACGGGGTGCCGTCCCGTACGGCTCCGCCGCGGCTGCCGCTCACCGCGGACGGTCGGATCGCCGCTCAGCAGAGTGCGGAGCGGCCCGCTCAGCACCAGACCATCAACTATGTCCCGGGCTTGGGCGGCTTTGTCCGATGGCCCGATGCCCAGCCGAAGCCGAAGACTCTCGCCGGTGTTCCCCTGTACCGCGACACCGAGATTCGGCATGCTCTGCGCAGCGCACGGCAGAGACGGGGACCGAAGCGCGCCGCAGCCCTGATGGTGCGGGCGGAAGAGGCCCTGACGAGGCTGCCGGAACCGCAACGCACGCAGCTCGTGACCGAGATGGCGACCACCCGCCGCTGGCTGGACAGCCAACCGGACACACCGGCGCGGAAGCCGAAGCCGAAGCCGAAGCCGAGGCAGACTCGGCGTGCCGAGGGAGCGGCGGACGCGAAGAGGACCGCAGCCGCGAAGAAGTCGGCACGAGCGAAGAAGACGCAGCAGGGGAAGAAGGCGAAGGACCCGTTGCAGGGTGCACGTCCCCTGCCCGGAGTCGTCGACGCTCGACCGAAGAAGAGGCCGAAGTGATCGCCGTTCCCGCCTCGCCGTTCCCGCCAAGTCTGTTCCCCGCACACGGAGTCGCCCCATGTCCCGATACCGTCGTCCCGCCGGCGCCGCTCTGCTCCTCGCCGCCGTGCTTGCCGTCGGCGGCTGCGGGAGTGACACCGAATCCTCTGCCGCGCACACCTCCGCCGCTTCGGAGGACGTGACGGGTACGGAGTCGACCGCACCGGCCGACGAGTCGGACACGTACCCCGCGCAGACGGAGGCGGCGACCGGGGACGACACGTCGATCGAGGACTTCCTCGCCGCCGCGGGTGTCGACGACGCCCTGGTCAACCAGCTCGGCGAGGTCGGCGACGCCAACAACTACGGTCTCGGTGTGGGCGTCGAGACCAGCCTGGAGGACCGGCGTCGGCTCGCGACCAGCCAGGTCGACACCTGTCGCAACGTGGCCGTCGGCTACCGGACCTGGGAGGGCATCCAGTACTCGGACGAGTCGGCCGGGGCGACCGAGGAACAGGCCGCCGCGATGGCCGACTTCCTGCGGACGGAGTTCTGTCCCCACGTGGCACCGCTGAAGGAAGCCCCTCTTCCCGAGCAGTCCCTCGGCGGACCGTCCGAGGACGACCTCGGCGGCCGGGGACTCGCCTCACCGGTGACCTGGTGGGACGAACGCTATCCGCGTGTCTCGTGGTCCAAGGAGTGCGCGGCACAGCTGGGCATGCCCATGTCTGACCCGGTGGCCTACCGCCTGGCGAAGGACGAGGTCGTCTGCGCCACCGTCCCGCCCGCCGAGTCGCTGAAGGACCACCTCATCAGCGTGGACGTCGTCTTCTCGTCCCCGGTCGACGAGGACCGGGCGCGGAAGGCGGCGCTCGCCCTGCTTCCGTCCGACGCGAAGGCGACCGACCCGACGGAGGGCACCAACCCCGACTGGTCGTACCTGGGCGGCGGCTGCCTGAACACGAACTTCCGTACGGCGACGATGGAAGCGCTGATGGACCAGCTGGAGAAGGACGCCGAGCCCTGGGCGTCCGCCCTCTACTACTCCGACGGGTCGACCGAGGACGGGGCCGTGGGCGACTACACGGGCAAGGTCAAGCAGATCTCGCTCTCCACGGGCGCGAACGAACCCGCGGCGTCGGGCGAGTTGACCTGCTGACCCGCACAGCGCACGACATCCCGGTGCTCGGTCAGTCCGACAGAAGCGCTGACAGCTGTGGGGAGTACGTGGCGTGCAGCACGAGCGCGGCGCTGCCCACGACGGCGGCGTCCGTGCCGAGCGGGGAGGCCGCGACCTCCACGCATCGGATGTGCCGGGCCAGCGGTCTGTTCGCCAGCGCGGAGGCGACGACGTCGACGTACCGCGACTCCACATGCCGTATGCCGTGACCGCCGAGGATGATGAGGTCCACGTCGATGAAGTTGGCGATGTTGACCGCGACCGAGGCGACATGTTCCGCGGCCTCGTCGACGACCGCGGCGGCGACGGGGTCGCCGGCTCCCGCCGCGAGCTGGATCGCGGCGTGGTCGACGGAGGCGGGGTCCTTGTCGAACATGTGCGACAGCACACTGTTGCCGTCGGGTCGGGTGGCGAGTCGGCGGTGCACCTCGGTGACGATCGCCGACGGGTTGACCAGCCTCTCCAGGCAGCCCCGGCTGCCGCAGTAGCATTCGGGCCCGTCGGGCAGTACCGAGGAGTGACCGAACTCTCCGGCGTTGAACGAACCGCCTCTGTACACCTGGTGGTTGAGGATCAGGCCGCCGCCGACGCCGGTACCGAAGAAGAAGTAGGCGAAGTTCGCGACCCCCTTGCCCACTCCGGACCAGCGTTCGCCGATCGCGGCGGCGGTCGCGTCGTTGTCGAGGGTCACCGGCAGGCTGGTGGCCTCGCTCAGCATGCTTTGCAAGGGCACCCGTGTCCAGTGCGCGAGTTGAGGCGGGTCGACCATCATGCCGAGCTTCTGGTCGATCGGGCCCGGCGTGGCGAGTCCCAGTCCCAGGACCTGGCCGCGGGGGACCTTCGCCTCGTCGAGCACGTCGGCGACCAGCTCGGCCATGGCCGGCACGACGTGTGACGGGTCGGTGCCGGGAGGGGTGGGACGCCGCTTGACGATCAGCGGCCGTCCGAGCAGGTCGACCACGGCGCAGGTGAGTTCGACCGGATCGAAGACGAGCCCGACGGCGCTGCCCGCGTCCGCGTTGATCCGCAGGGTGGTGCGGGGCTTGCCGCCACTGGCGACCCGGCTGGCTCCGTCCTCCCGCACGATCCCCTCGTCCAGCAGCCGTCGCACGATGCCGGAGACCGTCTGCGGGGTGAGGCCGGTCAGCTGGGCGATCTCAACTCGGCTGATGCCGTCCGCGAGTTGGATCTGGTCGAGGACCACCGCTCGGTTGTAGCGCCCGACCTTGGGGAGGTTTGTTCCTGCTTGCCGCACGCGCGAGGTCCTCTCTGTTCCAGCTCAATGACGATACCGCCGCGGGGCGTTGACTTAGTAAAACAAATGGATTTAAAGTCCGGTCGCTCGGACCTACAGCTCGGACATGAAGGCACAACGCAGGCTCGGCGGAGGCAAGTTGATGTCCACGAAATGTCGCATCCCCATGGGTTCCGAACCATGTGATCGCCGCGGTCTCCGTGGCGCGGGGCTCCGCCCATGAGCCAACACCCGGTCCTGCTGGAGATGCGGTCGATCACCAAGACGTTCCCGGGCGTGCGGGCGCTCGCGGACGTCAGCCTGGAGGTGAGGGAGGGGGAGATCCACGCGATCTGCGGCGAGAACGGCGCCGGCAAGTCCAGCCTCATGAAGGTGCTGAGCGGCGTACACCCGCACGGCAGCTACACGGGCGACATCATCTACCGGGGGGAAGAGGTCCGGTTCCCTGACATCCGGGCCAGCGAGCAGGCCGGCATCGTCATCATCCACCAGGAGCTCGCGCTGGTCCCCGGCATGTCGATCACCGAGAACATCTTTCTCGGCAACGAGCCCCGCAGGCGCGGCGCGATCGACTGGAAGACCGCGCAGCGGCGGGCGCTCGAGCTGATGAAGCAGGTCGGGCTCCACGAGGACCCGGACACGTTGATCAAGGACATCGGCGTCGGCAAGCAACAACTCGTGGAGATAGCCAAGGCGTTCGCCAAGGACGTGAAGCTGCTCATCCTCGACGAGCCGACCGCGGCGCTGAACGAGACCGACTCCCGGCATCTGCTGGACCTGCTCCGTGGCTTCCGGGAGCGGGGCATCACCTCGATCATGATCTCCCACAAGCTCAACGAGATCGAGGCCGTCGCCGACACCATCACGATCCTGCGGGACGGCCGCACGATCGAGAGCCTCGACGTGCAGACCGGCGGCGTCAACGAGGACCGCATCGTGCGCGGCATGGTCGGCCGCGAGCTCAGCAGCCGGTTCCCCGCTCACACGCCCGAGGTCGGCGAGGTGTTCTTCGAGGTCCGCGACTGGACGGTGAGGCACCCGAGTTCGGACGAACGGCTCGTGTGCAAGGGCTCGGACTTCACCGTTCGGCGCGGTGAGATCGTCGGCTTCGCCGGACTCATGGGTGCCGGCCGCACCGAGCTCGCGATGAGCCTGTTCGGCCGCTCCTACGGCACCTACCTGTCGGGCCGGGTCTTCAAGGACGGCAGGGAGATCGAGCTGAAGTCGGTGGCGGACGCCATTCGGCACGGTCTCGCCTACGTCAGTGAGGACCGCAAGTCGATCGGCCTCAACCTGCTGGACGACGTCAAGACCTCGATGGTGGCCGCCAAGTTGTCGAAGATCGCCCGGCGCCGGGTCGTCGATCCGGTTCGTGAGCACCGGATCGCCGAGGAGTACCGCCAGAGCCTCAGGATCAAGACGCCCAGCGTCGACGAAGGGGTCGTGAAGCTGTCCGGCGGGAACCAGCAGAAGGTGGTCCTGGCGAAGTGGATGTTCACCGACCCGGACCTGCTGATCCTCGACGAGCCGACGCGTGGCATCGACGTGGGCGCCAAGTACGAGATCTACGGGATCATCCAGCGGCTGGTCGGCCAGGGCAAGGGCGTCATCGTCATCTCCTCGGAGCTGCCCGAGCTCATCGGCCTGTGCGACCGCATCTACACCGTGTTCGAGGGCGCCATCACCGGTGAGGTGACGCGTCGCGACGCGGACCCGGAACTCCTCATGAAGAAGATGACCTCCAACACGAAGACAGCGACCCCATGAGCCGCATCACAGAGCTGCAGAAGAACCTCTTCGGAGGCACGACCTCCAACGCCCGCCAGTTCGGCATGATTTCCACACTCGTGGCGATCGTCGTGCTGTTCCAGATCTGGACCGGAGGCCTGACCCTGACCTCCGGCAACCTCATCGCCGTGGTCAGTCAGTACTCCTACATCCTGATCCTTTCCATCGGCATGCTGATGGTGATCGTCGCGGGCCACATCGACCTCTCCGTGGGCTCGGTCGCGGCGTTCACCGGCATCGTGGTCGCCAAGGCGATGCAGGAGTACTCGCTCCCGTGGCCCCTGGGCATCGTGCTCGGCCTGCTCGTCGGCGCCGCGATCGGCGCCTGGCAGGGATTCTGGGTCGCCTACGTGGGGGTGCCGGCGTTCATCGTCACCCTGGCCGGAATGATGCTCTTCCGCGGCGGCAACCAGTACATCGGCAACGCCGACACGGTTCCGGTCCCCACCGGTTTCCGCGACATCGGTGCCGGCTTCCTGCCGGAAGCGGGGCCGGACACCGGATACAACAACCTGACCCTGCTGCTCGGCCTGGCCGCCTGCCTGGGCGTGGTGTGGCGGGAGTGGAAGGCACGGCAGACCCGGCGCGAAATGAACGCCGACGTCGCGCCGTTGTGGGTGGCGGGCGTACGGCTGGCCGTGATGGTGAGCGTCATCGTCTTCGCGACGCTGCGCTTCGCCGGCGGCCGCATCGGTACCAGCCTGCCCATCTCCGGCATCATCCTGATCGTCCTGGTGCTCGCGTACTCGTACTACACGCGCAACACCATCGGCGGCCGGCACATCTACGCCGTCGGAGGCAACTCCCGCGCGGCCGAGCTGTCCGGGGTGAAGCTCAGGCAGGTCAACTTCCTCGTCATGATGAACATGTCCGTCCTCGCCGCGCTGGCCGGCATGATCTTCGTGGCGCGGTCCGCGGCCTCCGGCCCGCAGGACGGGCTGAGCTGGGAACTCGACGCCATCGCGGCCGTGTTCATCGGCGGCGCCGCGGTCTCCGGCGGCCTCGGAACCATCAGCGGCTCCATCGTCGGTGGTCTTGTCATGGCTCTGCTCAACAACGGTCTGCAACTGGAGGGCGTCGGCTCCGACATGGTCCAGATGATCAAGGGCCTCGTCCTCCTTCTGGCCGTCGCCTTCGACGTCTACAGCAAGAAGCGGGGACGCTTCTCGATCATCGGAACGCTGATGCGCCCGTTCCACCGCGGCGAGGCGGCCACACCGGTCGATCCGCCGAAGCAGACCGCCAACCCCGACAAGGCCCAGGTCGCGGGCTGACCTGGGTCCATCCCCGACGACGCCGCACCCGACGGCGCGCAACTCACCCCGCATCACGGCAAGAAGGGCTCACCATGCGCACAGGCATCACCAGAGGCATTGCCGCAGTCGGCGCCGTCGCACTGCTCACCCTGGGCACGGCATGCTCCAACGAACGTGAGGGCTCCACCGGCACGGACGGCAGCGCCGCCAAGGGGTTCGCGAAGGACTCCCTCGTGGGCGTCGCGCTGCCCGCGAAGACCTCGGAGAACTGGGTGCTCGCCGGTGACCTGTTCACCAACGGCCTCAAGGACGCGGGCTTCAAGGCCGACGTGCAGTACGCCGGCGCGTCGACCACGGTCGCGGACCAGCAGGCGCAGATCTCCGCCATGGTCACCAAGGGCGCGAAGGTGATCGTCATCGGTGCCACCGACGCCTCACAGCTGTCCACCCAGGTGGCGCAGGCCAAGCAGGCCGGGGCGACCGTCATCGCCTACGACCGGCTCATCACCAACACGCCCGACCTCGACTACTACATCGCGTTCGACAACTTCAAGGTCGGCCAGCTGCAGGGACAGGCCCTCGTCGACGGCATGAAGGCGAAGAAGGCGAAGGGTCCCTGGACGATCGAGCTGTTCTCCGGATCCCCCGACGACAACAACTCCAAGGTCTTCTTCGACGGCGCGATGGACGTACTCAAGCCCCTCATGGACAAGGGCGACATCGTTGTCGGTTCCGGTCAGACGGACATCAAACAGACCGCGATCCAGGGCTGGAAGGCGGAGAACGCCCAGCAGCGCATGGACTCGCTGCTGACCTCGACGTACAACGGCACGAAGACGCTCGACGGTGTCCTGTCCCCGAACGACACCCTCGCCCGCGCGATCATCACCTCGGTGAAGGGCGCCGGCAAGCCGGTCCCGGTCGTCACCGGGCAGGACTCCGAGGTCGAGTCCGTGAAGTCGATCATGGCCGGTGAGCAGTACTCGACCATCAACAAGGACACCCGCAACCTCGTCGCCGAGACGGTCGACATGGTCAAGGCCCTGCAGAAGGGCGACAAGCCGGAGATCAACGACACCAAGTCGTACGACAACGGTGTCAAGATCGTCCCGGCCTACCTCCTCCCGCCGGTCATCGTGACCAAGGAGAACGCGGCCGAGTCCTACGCCAACGATCCGAAGCTGGCACCGCTCACCAAGTAAGTCCCCACCGCTGCCGTCCCACCCCCCGGACCATGCTCCGAGGCGTGGGACGGCAGCGACGGGCCCTGACGGCGTCACGCGCGTGGCAGTCCCTCAGGGCCG
Organism: Streptomyces sp. T028; assembly: GCF_048159505.1. Taxonomy (NCBI): domain Bacteria; kingdom Bacillati; phylum Actinomycetota; class Actinomycetes; order Kitasatosporales; family Streptomycetaceae; genus Streptomyces; species Streptomyces sp. T028. Next base: position 23,978 of record NZ_JBLRVZ010000059.1, on the reverse strand, counting down.
GTAGACCATGCCCGGACGGGGCTGGGCAGGGGCGAGCAGCTGCGACACCGTGACGAGGGTGTAGCCGCGCTGTTCGAGCGCTTTGATGATCCCCGGGACGGCGGGCACGGTCCCCTTGTGCAGGTCGTGCAGGAGGATGATGCCGTCGCGATGGGTCTGGTCGAGCACCCGCTGGGTGATCAGGGCCGAATCGGTCGTCTCGTAGTCCTTGGCCGTGACGCTCCACAGGATCTGCGCCAGCCCCAGGTCCCGGCAGATCTCGGCCACGTGACGGTTGGTGCGGCCCTCCGGGGGACGCATCAGGACAGGCCTCGTGCCGGTGATCTTCTCGATGGCCTCCTGCGTGCGGGTCAGCTCCTGACGGGCGTCGGCGTCGTCGAGGTCCGTCAGCCTCGGGTGATTCCAGGTGTGGTTGCCGATTTCGTGCCCCTCGTCCGAGATACGGCGCAGGATGTCCGGGTATTTCGCGATGTGGCCCCTGCCCTGCACGAAGAACGTGGCGTGCAGACCGTTCTGTTCGAGGATGTCCAGCAGCCCGGGGGTCGTCGGGCTGGGGCCGCCGTCGAAGCTGAGGGCCACGCACTTCGCCCTGCGGCAGTCGACGTCTCCGGCCACCGATCCCGATGCCTCGACCCGGGCGGCGCGCGGTGAGGTGTGTTCGTAGGTGGTGACGGTCAGAGCCAGAGTCAGCGCTACGGCCAGGGCGGTGGCCGCCGCTGTCGCGATGGTGACGCCTATGCGAGAGCGTCTTGTCCGCTTGCTGGAAGGCATGCGTGACCTTTCTTCAAGTCGAGCGTCAGACGGTGCCTCAGCAGGTGTCCGAGCCGGCGCTCCACCGTTGTGTGGATGAGCAGGGACAGCGCCAGTACGCAGCTGACGGACACCGCCATCGACGGGAGCGGCCCCAGCCTCGGCCATGCTCGGAGCAAGCCTTTGGCCAAGGGAATTCCGATGCTTTGGTGGATGAGGTAGAAGGGGTAGGTGAGGCCCCCGGCGGTGACCAGCCAGCGCCGTCGAAGTCGCGCCGGCGGTCCGATGCCGGCCAGTGCCAGCAGCCCGAGGCAGAGCGTGAGCACGGCCGCGCACATGGCCCAGGAGGGTGGGCTCTCGCCAGGGGGAGTGGTCGCGTGGTCGGCCACCCGTAGGTCGAGCACGGTGAGTTCGTAGGCCCAGGCGAAACCCAGCAGCAGCCACAGCAGGAGGCTCTGTCCGAACCGGTGCATGAGGTGGAGCACGATCCCGGCGACGAAGAGACCGGTGTACCGGGGCAGCACGAACTCGTCGAGGAGGGGGGAGCGGAGTTCGAGGGTGATGACACCGGCCAGGAGCCAGGCCGCGCAGAAGGTCACCACTCGTCGGTAGGACAACTGCCCGAAGACGAGCAGCGCCGCCATCAGCAGATAGAAACGGGCCTCCACCCAGAGCGTCCAGCCGACTCCGTCGACCAGTTCCAGACCCAGTGGTCCCGGAGCCATCGTCAGGTTTCCCAGGACGGTACGAGGGTCGATGCGGGTGGCGGCGGGCCAGTGGCCCATCCGTGCGGCGAGGACGAGCGCGACGACCAGCAGCACGGCGCACCAGTAGGCCGGGAAGAGCCGGGCGACGCGGGACACGGTGAACTGTGCGGGAGTCCGCCCCCAGCAGCTCATGCAGATGACGAATCCGCTGATGGCGAAGAAGAACTCGACGCCGAGCCAGCCGTAACGGCTGATCTCGTGCAGGAACGGCGCGAAATCCCGGAGCTCGGCCCTTCCCCAGAAGTGCGGGGTGGGTGTCCCGAGGAAGTGGTACGCGGCCACCATGACCGCTGCCACCAGGCGGAGCCCGTCCATCGCGGCCAGGCGCGCCGGCCCGCTCCGCTGTGCGGGAGACGGTGTGTCGGACGGCATATCGGAAACGGAACCGTCTCAGGTGGTGGGCAGGGGCGAGCGGCTCACACGTATTTTCGACTGACCGTGCGGGCGCTTCTCCCAGTCCTCCATGAACCGTGCGTGCAGACCGTGTTGCTGCGCCAGGGCCAGGAGGGTTTCGGTGCGGTAGTAGAAGTCCTCGCGCAGCACCTGGTGTTCGGTGCCCTCGGTGCGGTCGAAGGTGAAGTCGAAGAACCCGGTGTCGGTCAGCACGCGGCCGACGTGCGCGAGGCACTGGTCGATGACGTCCAGCGGGGAGTGGGAGAAGACGCTGTGCGCGTGGACGACGTCGAAGTGGTCGTCGGGCAGGAAGTCCAGGGTGAGGTCGCCGGTGATGGTCAGATGCGGCAACTTGTCCTGGAGGTGGCGCTCGGTGAGCGTCTTCTTCGCGGCCATCAGGATGTCGGGCGAGATGTCGATGCCGTAGTAGTTGCCTGTGCCGAGATGGCTGATGAAGCGCCAGCCGCCACGCAGGTTGCCGCAGCCGATGTCGAGCATGCGGTGCTCGGGGCGCAGGCCGTGTTCGATGAGGTAGTCGAACTGCATCTGCCCGAGGGCCAGCCAGCGGTCGTGGGTCTGGCTGCCGACCGCGGCCTCCGGGTTGCGGCGGGTGTCCGAGGCCATCACGGCGCGGTAGTAGCCGACGTGGTCGGGGTGCTTGAGGCGCAGCCAGGCGTCCCGGCCGGCCCGTTGCAGGTACGGGATGACGCGGCCGGGGTGGCGCAGGGCGTAACCGGTCTTGTGGGTGAGGGCGGCGCGGTTGTTGCGGAGTTTCTTCGGTGACTTGGCGTCGGCGGGCATGGCGAAGCGACCTCCGTGCGAAAGAAAGGGGATCCCGGCAGGGATGAAGGAGAAAGGAAGAAAGAGAGAGGGAGAAAAGGAGAACGAGAAGGGGTATGGCAGATGTGCCCCGGGGCGGTCGTCCGCGGTCAGACGCGGCGGCGCAGGAGCAGCAAGGTGACGACCGTGAGCAGAGCGGCCAGGCCGCCGAGGACGGCGGTGTCGGTCCACTGGAAGCTCCAGTAGTCACCGGCCGGGTTGGCTTCGTAGAAGCGCGCGACATATCCGTGCGCCGCCATGCACTCCTTGAGCTGGGCGCCCGATGGGAAGGGGCAGTTCAGCACGTCGTCGTGGCGGCCGGAGGCGGTGATCAGGCCGTAGGTGCCGGTCGACCACTTCTCGCCCATCGGTGCTTTGGGAGTGCTGCCGGCGCTGACGTAGGTGTGCGGCGGGACCAGCAGCCGGGTCCGGTGAGTCCACTCCAGCAGGAACGTCATCAGTCCCGTCACCAGCAGGGTCAGACCCATCGCCGCCAGGACCCGGCGGGCCAGCAGGCCGAGCAGGGTGCCGGCCGCCAGCCCGAACAGGGCGGCGGCGACGACACGGGGACCTGAGCCGCTCAGGGCCGTGACGTCGTACCAGAACAGGCCGTAACTCCGGTCGGCGGCCGGTCGCCACCACCAGGCGAACACTCCCGCGAGCAGGCTGGACAGGGCGATCGTGGTCGTCGCGGCCAGGGCGAACCGGGAGGCGAACCACTGACCGCGGCTCACGCCCTGCGCGAGGATCATGCGGTGTGTGCCCAGTTCCCGGTCGCGGCCCAGCAGCGGGGCGCCCCAGAAGACGCCGATGACGACGGGCAGGGCGATGTTCAGCGCCCCGAGGTATTTCAGCGGCTCGACATCCAGCAGCAGGGGCAGGCCGGTGTCGGAGCGTGTGCAGTACAGCGGACCGGTGTCGCAGTGGTCGAACAGCCCGCTGTTCAGGGCGTCCAGCATGCCCGAGCGGTAGTACGCGGCGATCGCCGCAGCGACGGCCAGGGCGGCTGCGCCGATGCCGATCGGCACGCGCTGCTGGCGCCATGCGAGCCAGAGGGAGCCCTTCACGCCGCCTCCTCCGCCTGGTCGCCGGGAACGGGCTGCCCCGGGGCTCCGGCCTGGAGGTAGCCGATCAGGATGTCCTCCAGCCTGGGCCGTTCGACGTGCCAGTCGCCTCGCAGCGGTCCGCGCTGCCGTATCAGGGCGGCCAGTTGCCTGCCGACGGTGCGGTGCTGTACGACGGTGTGCTCTCGGGTCAGGGCGTCGGCCTGGTCGGCGGAGCCCGTCAGCATCGTGTGGCTCTCGCGCAGCGACTCGGCGTCCTCGCTCAGTTCGACACGGCCGTCCCGCAGCACCAGCGCCCAGTCGCAGGTCTCCTCGAGTTCGGGCAGGACGTGCGAGGACAGCACGATGCTGATGCCGCGTTCGGCGGCCTCGGCCATCAGCTCCGCCATGATCTCGCTTCGCGCCACGGGGTCGAGGTCGGCCAGCGGCTCGTCGAGAAGCAGGAGTTCGGGCCGCTTGCCCAGCGCCAGGGCGAGCGCGACGCGCGTGCGCTGTCCGGGGGACAGTTCGCCGACGTGGGCGTGGAGCGGAATGCCGCCCTCGCGGACGATCCGCTCGGCGGTGGTCCGGTCCCACGAGGAGTTCAGCTTCTCGCCCACCAGCAGGGTGTCCGCCACGGTGAACCGGGGGTAGAGCGGCTTGTCCTGGGTCAGCAGAGCGACTCGGGCGCGGGCCTCGGACGTGCCGGGTACGGCGCCCAGCACACGCAGTTCCCCGGAACCCGGCCGCAGCAGTCCGCCGGCCAGGTGCAGCAGGGTGCTCTTGCCGGCACCGTTGCGTCCGACGAGGGCGGTGATACGGCCGACGGGCACGGTGAACTCGCAGTCCCGCAGGGCCGGGCCGCCCCGCTTCCGGTACCGGAATCCGAGTCCCGTGGCGCACAGCGCGGCCGGCGCGTCAGGCCGGGTCATGCGTCCTCCTTTCGTTCCCGGTCGCCCGGGGCTTCGCTGTCGTGCTTGTTGTCGTAGGCGTCCAGGGCGGCTGTGACGAGGGCGAGGACATCGGCCCTCTCCAGGCCCGTGACCCGTGCGCGTGCCACCCAGTCGGTGATCTCCCTGCGCAGCGGCGAGTCGTTCTCGGCGCCGGGCCGGGCGAGCGACCGCGTCACGAAGGTGCCCAGGCCACGGCGCAGTTCGACCAGGCCGGCCTGCTCCATGTCGCGGTAGGCCCGGAGCACGGTGTTGGGGTTGATGGCGGTCGCCGCCACCACCTCCCTGGCCGTGGGCAGTTTGTCCCCGACCTGCAAGGTGCCCATCCGGAGCGCTCGTTCGGTCTGCTCGACGATCTGCACGTAGGCCGGTACGCCGCTGCCACGGTCGATCCGGTACTCGATCACGTCGCCTTCCTTGGTTCCACCATGGTTGTATTAATGAATTAATGGAAGCATGGTGGATGTCCGACCGTGATGTCAAACACCGAGGGGAGAACAACCAGGGCTCTGGGCGCGGTGGGAGGGAGACGAGGGCCTCACCGCGGGCGCGGCGGCGAGACGAGGCCGGCCGCCCGTGCCTCGGGGTGGCTTCGGCCAGGCGCCACGCCCTGCGATCGGGCCGTTCGGCCGGCGCCGCCGCAGCCGCGCAAACAGGCGGCTCATACGCGACGTCGCCGCCCAGAAATCCACCGACGTGTAGCCAGGGTGCACAAGGGACTCGAACCGGATCGTCGCGTAGATGTACCCGATCCGGGTGCGCCCGTCCGCCTCGGGCCAGGCCCGACCCGGTTCCCGTCGGCCGAGGCGAGCAGTGTCATCGCCGCCGGTCGCTGAGGAACCTGTGGATGTTCAGTACGGTCTCCTCCTGCATCGAGACAGGTACGTACCGCTGGTCCGAGAAGAGCCGTATGGCGACATCGTTGCCGTCGGTACGGATGTTCAGGCCGAAACGGAGCATGCTGGACGCCACAGGTGGTTCGTGGCGCAGCAGGAAACCGCCGTCTTCCAGCGGGCCGACATCCTGCGGAACGACTGCTTCCTTCTCCTGCAGGACATTGACGTACTGGTCGAGCGCGGGGCGGGCACCGCTCTCTGCGGGGCGCAGCTGCCGGTACAGGCGGTAGGGGTCCCACATGCTCGTCCTGTGCAGGCCCAGGATGCGCGGCCACACCTCGTCCACGAGATCGCCGGGCGAGCTTCCGAGGGTGGGCAGGGTGAGCAGTCCCTGCTGGGCCACGCACCCCATGTACCGGGCGGTGCGTGGCAGCCAGCGGTTGGCGCACGTGATCACCAGCGCACAGGCGTCGACCGAGAACGCCCTGCCCAGCGCCGCCGCGGCGGCAGCGACGTAGATCGCGGAGGGGCTGACCCCACGTGCGCCCGCCGTTTCCCGTACGAGGGCTCCCGTGCCCCGGGAGTACAGCCGCACGCTGGGAAACCGGCGCTCGGTGTCGGGGGCGACAGGCGTACGGAAGAGCGACCACGGCACCGCTCGCAGTCCTTGCTCCCAGCCGCGCAGCGCGGTGTCGAGGATCTTTCGGCCTTGGTCGGACTGCTCGAACTCCGCCCGGTCCAGGGGCTGATGCGCGGGCGGGGGCGGCAACGCCCCGTTCCCCTCGGTGAGAAGGCGGGCGCCGTCCTCCGCCAGGAGGTCCACGGCCACCGCGTCCACGGTCAGGTGGGACAGCGACGCGACGAGCCAGGCGGGGGCGCCGTCGCGGGTGAGGACGGCGAAGTCGATCGCCCGGTCCCGGCCGGCGGACGGGTCCATGCCCGTCAGCTCCTCGACGAGCCGTGTGACCTCGGGGAGAGCGGGTGCGGCATCGACCTCGACGACAGGCACCGTCAACGTTCCCTGTCGCACTACCTCTTGGTCCGGCGGGCCGTCGTCGGAGACACGGGTGAAGACGGTGCGCAGCCCCTCGTGGCGCTCGACGAGCCGGGACACGACGTCCAGAACGTCACCGAGGCCGCGCCCGGCGGGAACCTCCACGAGGAGCGGGACCTGGAAGCGGGCCGTGTGGGGCCTGTTGGCCTCCAGCGTCAGCCACGTGTCGCGCTGCGCCCACGTGGTGGTGGCCCTGCCTCCCCGTGCTCCGCTGAACTTCACCTCGGCTGTTCCGTTCGCCTCGTACATGGGGCGGCCTCCTCGTCGTGTCCGGGGTTCGTCTGGTTCACCGGTCAGAGCCGGGTCAGTGCGGACCCGGCGCGCCGACCTGGGCGCGCACCGTGCGCAGCACCTCCGCGATGCCGTCGCTGTCGTCCGGGGTGCTGCCGTTGAGGAGCACGTGCCGGACACCGGCACCCAGATACGCGCCGAGGCGGTCCGCCACGTCCTCGTGGCTCCCCACCAGGAAGGGCGCACTGGCCTGACCGCTGCGGAACGCCCCGAGCCAGTAGGGGTCGGCGTCCGCGCCGTCGGCCGGTGCCTCGTCCTCGCCCACCGCCCGCACCGCCAACTGCCGGGACCAGGAGTTCTGGGAGACCGTCTTGAGCAGGGTTTCCTGCCTGCCCTGCCAGGTCTCGGGGAACCGCTCCCTGGCCGCCGCCCAGGCCGCGGCCCGCTCGGACCGGGCGATGATCCCGACGCGGATCCCCAACTCGCCGCCGTAGCCGCTGTCGAGCAGCGGCGTGCGGAACTCCCGTAGCCAGTCCTCGTACGGGGCGGGGTGGGTGACCACGACATCGGCGATCTCCCCGGCAACGGCACGGCCGGCCTCGGACGAACCGGCCACGAAGACCCTGCACTGGGCGAGCACGTCCGGGCAGGGAGCCAGCCGGAACCGCCGGTAGGTGTACCAGTCGCTCTCCAGGTCGACGGTCTCGCCCCGGAGCAGGGCCCGCAGCACGCGTCCGTAGACACGCATCCGCGCGTATCTCTCGTCGTGGCCGAGCAGATCCCCGGTCATGCGCAGTTCGTCGTCCCGGGCGCCCGCGACCAGGTTGAAGTACAGCGGGCGGCCGTACAACGTCGCGTACGACGCCGCCATCGCGGCCGCCGTGTGCGGAGGCATGGAGGCGGGCTGCAGGGCGATCAGGGGCACCAGGGACTCGGTGACGGCGCCCACAAGGCTCGCGAGCGGCCACGGATCGACCTCGTGCAGGTTGTGGGGGATCAGGATGCCCCGCCTGCCGGCCTGCTCGCTGTGTCGGGCCGCCGCCGTCACCTGGCTCCGGTAGTCCTGCGTGGGTTCGCCGGGTCCGGCCGACGGCGGGGTGACCGAGTAGACGTGGACCATCGCTCGCCTCCGGTCAGCCGATGTTCAGGACGCCTGTGGGGTCGTTGGCCGGGCCATGGGGGCGTAGATCCCGCGGATCCGTGTAGTCCCGTGTCCGGCGGATCAAGGTGGTGCTGTTCTGCGCGAACCGGTGCGGCTCACGGAGGTTGAGGATCTCCATCCGGCCCCCGTCCCGGCCGCGCAGCGACTCCAGGTAGCGCAGCACGGCACGCCCCTCGGGATAGGTCATCAGGTAGTGCGCGGCGAACACGCCTCCGGACGGGTCGATCAGGTCCCAGTACTCGCGTACGAAGGCCAAGGTGTCCCAGGTGTCGATCCACGCGAAGTCGAGCAGCCCCACCGCCTCCCGCACCCGCTCGGCCGAACCGCGCAGGTCTCCTTCGATGAGGTGACAGGTGTCGGCCAGAGCCAGCTCCTCCAGTGTCTTCATCACGCGGGGAGCGGAGGAGGACGGGTCCGTCATCCGGTCGATGCACACCAACCGCGGCCGGTACGGGGTGTCGTAGTACGGGGCATGAGCCAGCGGTTGGAGCTCGGCCACGGCAGGATCGGCAAGCAGCGCCTTCTCCTGCTCGTACGCCTTCTCGTTGTCCCGCAGGGCACGCGCGAGGAAGGGCGTCGTGTAGCCCATGCCCACTTCCAGAACACGCTGCGGGCGCAGGGTGCGGATCAGCCAGTAGAGCATCGGCGCGGTCGCGTCCGTCCCCATCTCGGGGACCTGGAGCGTGCGTACCGCCGAGACGAACGAGTCATCGAGCATGTCTGGGTTCCTGTCCCGGGTGTGGTGTGTGTGGACGGTCAGGGGATGCGGGTGAGGGCCAGGGTCGACCACGTGTGCGGCCCGCTGACCCCGGCCAGGACGCGGTTCCCGGGGGGCAACGTGCCTGCTTCCAAGTGCTGTTGCAGAGCGATGAGGACGTCCGCCGAGAAACAGTGACCGATCTCGGTGACCGGCCCGGGCAGCAGACGCTCCTGCTGCAGCTTCAGAGCCGCCATGAGGAACTGCTGTGCGGTGGGGCGGTAGTTGGGCAGCACGGCATGGGCGAAGTCGTGACGAGTGGCACCCACGTCGTCCAGGACCGCGGTGATGCTCCGTGCCGCGAGAGCGACCGTCGACAGGATGGCCGTCTCGGCGCTGCTGTCGGCGGTGCGGACCGCGGTGCTGGAGGCCACGGCGTCCAGGCGCAACTGCCGGGCGGCGGCCGTCGGTTCCGCGGTGAGCAGGCATGAGGCGGCGCCGTCACTGAACACGGAGAGCCCGCTCGCCATGACCCGTCGGCCGGTCAGTGCCCGGTCGGCGAGGAGCAACAGGACGCGGCGGTGTCGTCCGCCGGCCAGGAGTGCGGCGGCCACCTCCAGGGCGGGGGCGAGGTTGCCGCAGTCACGGCCCGCGAGCGCCAGATGGTTCGCCGAGGTCAGCCGGAGACGGTCGGTGATCCGGGCCAGCGATCCCGTGACGTCCGGGTCGTTCTCGCTGACGTACACGACGAGGTCGGGCCGCGCTCCGCTCTCGGCGAGGGTCCGCCCGGCGGAAGCGGCCGCCAGTTCCCAGATGTCCTGGCCGCTCTCACGAAAGTGGACGATCTCGCGGACCAGCGGGGCCAGGAGCTCCTCCGGAGCGCCGGTGAGCTCCGCCACCTTCCGCCGGTCACCGCAGACGTGGGCGAGGGAGGAGAGGTACGTACCGCGGGAAGGACCGGTCACCGTACCGCCTCCTGCACGGAGATCGCCGCGACCGGGCAGTCGGCGGCGGCTGCCTCGACCGCGGACAGCAGTGCCGGAGACGGACGCGGGGTCAGGAGTACGACGGATCCGTCCCCGTCGTCCTGGTCGAAGACGTCCGGCACGGCCAGGGCGCAGCGGCCCGACCCGATACAGGTGCGCGGGGCGACGGTGATGTGCACGGTGTTCTGACTCCTCACCAGGTGACCGGCAGTCGGTGGACGCCGTAGAAACCCATGTCGGCCGAGAGGGGGACCTCGTCAGGGGGCACGGCGAGCGAAAGGCCGGGGAAGCGGTTCAGGAGTGCGGGAAAGGCCACCCGCATCTCCAGGCGCGCGAGGTTCTGGCCGAGGCACTGGTGCAGTCCGAACCCGAAGGACAGATGGCCCGCGGTGCGTCGGCCGAGGTCCAGGACATGAGGCTCGGGGAACCGCTGCGGATCGCGGTTCGCCGACGGCAGGTACACGGTGACGGACTCGCCCGCCCGGATCAGCCGCTCTCCGAGGGTCACGTCCTCCAAGGGCGTGCGCGGTACCCCGAAGTGAAAGATCGTCAGATAACGCAGCAGTTCCTCCACCGCGTTGTCGACGAGCGCCGGGTCTGTGCGGAGCCGGTCGAACTGCTCGGGGTGGCACAGGAGGGCGAACGTGCCCAGGCTCAGCGAGCTCGCGGTCGTCTCGTGCCCGGCGGTCAGCAGGAGCACGCCCGCACCGGCGATCTCCTCGGTACTCAACGCGCCGTCCTGGGCGAGCGCGCTCAACACCCCGTCGTCCGGCCGGCGCCGTTTGTCCTCGGTGAGCTCGCGCAGGAGACCGTCGAGGCGTTCCATGGCGTCAGCGGCGTCGGCGGCGGAGGCGGTCAGGCTGAACAGTGTGGCGCTGTCCTGCTGGAATGCGGGACGCGTACGCTCGGGCACGCCGAGCAGGTCGCAGATGGCCAGCGACGGGACCGGCAGGGCGAAGGCGGAGACGAGGTCGACCGGGGGACCGGTGCGGGCCATGTCGGTGAGGTGCGCGTCCACGAGGTGCTCGACGCGAGGTCGCAGGGCCTTCATCCGGCGCGCGGTGAACGTGCCCGCGAGTCGTCTGCGGATCCGTGTGTGCGCGGGCGGATCCATGTCGACGAGCCAGCCCGGAAGGGCGGGCGCGCCGTAGAACGGGTCGATGCCCGGCCGCGCCACCGGCGCCCGCTTGAACTCGGACCGCGCGCTGAACCTGGGGTCGGCCAGCACGGTCCTGGCGAGCGCATGACCGGTCACCAGCCAGCCGAGATGCCCGTCCGGATAGCGCAGCCGCCGCAGAGGAAGTGCGTCGTACGGCTCGGTCAGCGCGGCGGGTGGATCGAACGGGTTGTCCCGCCGCGTGGGAAGGGTCGGAAAGGCGTCGCGTGTCACAGCCCGGCTTCCTTGGTCACCATGCCCTTGAGCAGCGCCGGCGGTCGCGTGCCGTCCGGGCCGTGCGGCGGCAGGGTCGGGTTCGGGGCGGCGGCCGGCGTACCGGAGCGATACGGCCGTTCGTTCGTCAGGAGTCTCACGTCGACGAAGGGGCTTCGCCGGCCTGGCCCAGACGCTCGGAGACGAGACCGAGGACGTCCTGCGCGCGGCGCTTGAGGACGACTTCGAGCGCATCGAATTCGATGCCGAATCTTTCCTGTACGACCGCCGCGAGGTACACGGCGGTGATCGAGGTGCCACCGCTCTCGAAGAAATCGGAATCGTCTTCCATGGTGGTGCAGCCCAAGGACTCGCACCACATCTCCGAGAAAGCTTTCCGTACGTCTGCCTCGTTCAATATCCGCTCCTTTGTGAGCGTGCTGAGGAAGGCTGGCCCCATGCGTTTCGGAGGGCGCGGAGTGCGGATAACTCCCGGAGCAACACAGGAGTCATTGAATCGTTTTGGCCTAGGGATCATGGCAGGGGGTGCGGGGACCGTCAAGGGGGTTTCGCATGGCTGGATCCATCTGACTGAAAAGCGCATGCTACTGGTTCGTAGAGTCGGATGTGCTTCCCTGTTGACAGAGGGCTACGGAGCGGACACGATACTTGGCGCACTCATTGAACCGATTCAGTGAAGCGCTTCGATTGCGCGGGTAAAGCATCCCGTATGCCCGATTCGGGGTGTAATCGACCTTCCTTTGGCCGGCGATCGATCCTCGAAAATGACAGAGAGGGGCTGCCTAGTGGCGAACCAGGGGGACCCGGCGTACGAACGTTTTGAATTCCTCGTGAATGCGCCGGCGCTGTTCAGCGCCGTCGAGACCGCCGTCCAGCTGGACATCTTCAAGTGCGTCGCCGACGAGGGGGAAGTCGGTTTCGACCGCCTGCTGGAATTCACCGGTGTTCCCGCGCATCAGCTGCGCGTTCTCCTGCAGGCGGTGTGCGCGACGGGTCTGCTCGCGCGGACGGACGGCGTCTACACGAACTCCCCGGTCGCCGCCGACCTGCTGGCGACGGACGCCCCCGACAGCTGGACGCACATCCTGCGTGGCTGGAAGGCCGTCTACTACCCTGCCTTCGCGCACCTGACCAGCGCCGTGCGCACCGGTACCAACACCGCGCTCGCCGACCATCCGGGGGACGGGCCCACGCTCTACCAGAGACTGTCCGGGAACCCCGAGCTCGAAGCGGTGTTCCACCGCGCCATGAGTGCCTTCACGCTGCGTTCCCTCGACGCGCTCGTCGAACGTCCGGAATTCACCACCGTACGGCACCTGCTCGACGTGGGCGGCGGGGACGGAGTGACATCGGCGGGGCTCGGGGCGCGGAATCCAGAACTCAGAATTACGATTCTGGATCTGCCCAGCGTGGCCCGGATCGCGGAGCGGGCATCCCTTCGGGAGTTCGAAGGGCGCATCTCGCTGCACCCCACCGACATTTTCACCGAAGAGTTTCCGGGCGGGGCCGACGCCGTTCTCTTCAGCCACGTCCTGGAAATCTTCTCCGCGGACCGCATATCCTTCCTCCTCCAGAAGGCATACAATGCGCTCCCGCCGGGCGGTCGGGTATTTGTCTACGGATACAACGTCTCGGACGACGAGACCTCCGGAATATTCTCTGCGCGCCTCGGCCTGTACTTCAACGCATTGGCGAGCGGCGAGGGAATGGCCTATCCCGCGCGGGACTACGAACGCTGGCTGGAAAAGACCGGTTTCGTCGATGTGCACACGGTGTCCGGCCTGCCGTACGAACACGGACTGACGCTGGGGACGAAGGCCGGTTAGCATGCGACATTTCCCTGAGTCCGATCCGGGACGTCCGGACATCCGGTCGCCCCGCAGATATCTCCTGTGGCTCGCGGTCGAACAGCGTGCCCCGGCCCTCGCGGCGCTCGCCTACGGCGTGGTGTGCACGCTGGCCCAGGCACTGGTCCCGCTCGCCCTCGGCAAGGGCATCGACGAAGGGCTCGTCCACCGCGACGAGCGGGCACTGCTGTGGTGGGGCTCGGCGATCCTCGCCCTGGGCGTGGTGCAGGCGATCACCGGCACGCTCCGGGACCGCTGTTCGCTGACGAACCGGCTCGGAGCCTCGTACCGGACGATGCAACTGGTCACCGGCAAGGCCGTCGACCTCGGGGTCGAACTGCCCCGGCGTGTGTCGACAGGGTCCGTCGTCAGCGTGGGCACGACCGACCTCACCCGGATCGGTGCCGCGCTCGAGAGCACCGCCCGGGGCAGCGGCGCCGTGGTGTCCATCGTCATGGTCGCCACCCTCATGCTGACCCAGTCCCTGCGACTGGGCCTGGTCTGCCTGGTCGGAGTACCGCTGATCGCCTGGGCGACGGCACGGCTCGTACGCCTCCTGCAGGGCGCCCAGCAGGAACTGCGCACCCAGCAGGGCCACCTGGCCGACCTGTCCGTCGACATCGTCAGCGGCCTTCGGGTCCTGCGCGGCATAGGCGGCGAGGACGTCTTCTCCTCCCGCTACCGCGACCAGTCCCAGCGCGTGCGCGCCCAGGGCGTACGGGTGGCGTCCGTCGAGGGCAAGGTCGCCGCGGGGCGTCTGCTGCTGCCCGGTCTGCTCACCACGGCCATCGTCTGGCTGGGGGCCGAACTGGTCGCGGGCGGCACGATGAGCGCCGGCGCGCTCGTCTCCTTCTACGGGTACGCGGTGTTCCTCGCCGAACAACTACGCCGCACCACCGGCATGCTCGACCAGCTGACCCGAGGCGCCGTCTCCGCCGAGCACGTCACCGGGTTCCTCGCACTCGACCGACACCTGCGCGACGGCCCGCTCCCCGCCGCAGCGGGGGACGGCACGCTGCACGATCCCGACGCGAAGCTCACCCTGCCCGGGGGCGGCCTCACCGCGGTGGCCTGCGCCGTCGCCGCCGACGCGCTCCCCATCGCCGAACGGCTCGGCCGCTACACGGAGTCGTCCGTGGACCTGGACGGTGTCCCGCTGCGCGAACTCTCCCTGAGCGAGGTCCGCCGGCACATCCTGATCGTCGACCACGGCTCCCGGCTGTTCGCCGGCACCCTGCGCGAGGAACTCGATCCGCACGGCAGAGCCGCCACGGCCCCCGACCGGCTACGGCGCGCTCTGGACGCCGCCTGCGCGCACGACATCGTCGACGCCCTGCCCGACGGCCTGGACCAACAGATCACCGGGAGCGGCGAGTTCTCCGGCGGGCAGCTCCAACGGCTCGTGCTCGTACGAGCGTTGCTCATGGATCCCGAGGTGCTGATCCTGATCGAGCCGACCAGCGCTCTGGACGCGCACACCGAGGGACGTATCGCCGAGCGTCTCGGCGCGTACCGCGGCGGCCGGTCCACCGTCGTCTTCACCACCAGCCCCGCCCTGCTCGGCCGGGCCGACCACGTCGTCCACGTGGAGGGCGGCGCGGCGGTCGCCACCGGCCGGCACGACGAACTGCTCACCGACGCCCGTTACCGGGCCACCATCACCCGAGAGGCGACGGTGTGAGTACCACGACCACCCGGTCCGGCGCCGACCTGCCCGTGGCGACCAGCGAGGAAGTGCGGTCCCACGCCCGGCGGCTGATGCTGCGCCATCCCGGAGAACTGCTCGGCTCCCTGCTCCTGCACTGCCTGGCCACGGCAGCCGGTCTCGTCGCCCCGCAACTGCTCGGCCGTCTCGTCGAGGACGCGGGCCGGGGCTCCGACCACATCGGACGGTTCGCCCTGGGGATCTGCGCCGCCCTCACCCTGCAGGCCGTCCTGACCCGCTACGCGATCCGCGCGTCGCTGCGCCTCGGCGAGAAGGTCCTCGCCCGGCTGCGGGAAGAGTTCATCGACCGGGCGCTGTCGCTCCCCCTTCCCCTCGTCGAGCGCATCGGCCCGGGAGAGCTGCTCACGCGCACCACGCGCGACATCGACGTCCTCGCGACCACCGTCCAACTCGCCGTCCCGGACACACTCGTGGCCTCGGCGACGATCGCACTGACCCTCGGCGCCGTCCTCCTGACCGCCCCCGTGCTCGCGCTGCCGTGCCTGATCGCCGTGCCGGTGCTGTGGGCGTCCACCCGCTGGTACCTGCGCCGGGCACGAGCGGGCTACCTGCGCGCGAACGCCTCCTACGCGCGGCTGACGGACGGGCTCAGCGAAACGGTCGACGGCGCACGCACCGTCGACGCGCTGCGCCTGGGCGAACGACGGCTGCGGCGCGTCGCCGAGGACATCGCGGAGTCGTACGCGGCCGAGCGCCGGACCCTGTATCTGCGCAGCGTCTACCTGCCCGTCGCGGACACCGGGTACGCCCTGCCCGTGGTCGCCACCCTGATCATCGGCGGACTGCTGTACCTGCGAGGACACGTCTCCCTCGCCGAGGTCACGGCGGCCACCCTCTACGTCCAGCAACTCACCGGGCCGGTGGACCGGTTCCTGTACTGGATGGACGAACTCCAGGTCGGCGGCGCCTCCCTGGCCCGCATCCTCGGGGTGCGGCCCCCCGGCGCCCCCCGGCGCCCGGCGGTGCCCGCCGCGGACACCGAGGCACCGGCGAGCGGCGACCTCGTCACCGAGGGGGTCAGGTACGCGTACCGGACGGGACACGACGTGCTGCACGACATCGATCTGCGGGTCGCGGCCGGTGAACGGCTCGCCGTCGTCGGCCCGTCCGGAGCCGGCAAGAGCACGCTCGGCCGCCTTCTCGCCGGCGTGCACGAACCCACGGCGGGCGCGGTCACCCTCGGCGGCACCGCCCTCGCGGACCTCCCGCTGAACCGACTGCGCCGGTCGGTGGCGCTGGTCACCCAGGAGCACCACGTGTTCCGGGGCACGCTGCGCGACAACCTGCTGATCGCCCGGCCCGACGCGCAGGAGGCCGACCTCGAGCGGGCCCTCGCGGTCGTCGACGCCGAGGAGTGGAGCTCCGGTCTGGGCCTGCACGCCGAGGAGTGGAGCTCCGGTCCGGGCCTGGACGCCGAAGTCGGCTCCGGAGCCATCGCGCTCACCCCCGACCAGGCACAGCAACTCGCCCTGGCCCGGCTGGTCCTCGCCGATCCGCACACCGTCGTCCTCGACGAGGCCACATCCCTGCTGTCCCCCCACGCGGCGCGCCGCCTGGAACGCACCCTCGCCCGAGTCCTGGCCGGACGCACCGTCATCGCCATCGCGCACCGGCTGCACACCGCGCACGACGCCGACCGCATCGTGGTCATGGAGTCCGGAAGGATCAGCGAGACGGGAACCCACCACGAACTCGTCGCGCGCGACGGCCCGTACGCACGGTTGTGGTCGTCCTGGCACACGGCTGACCACAGCGGGACCCACGCCGCGATGGCAGGCGGAACGGCGCCCTCGAACCCCACCGCCACCCATGTCGAGCCAGGGAGTGGGACATGACGCGCGCCACCGGAGCGATCGGGCCGGAAGTCCTCTTGAGCGACCCCTGGGCGTCCTGTCTGGACGGTGCAACGGCACCCGAACTGGCCACGGACCGGCCCCGGCTCACGGCCAGGGAACACCGAGCCCAAGCCGAGAGCGTCGCCCTCGATCCGCGGTCCGCCGCCCGGCTGTGCGGTGCGGCCGACGCCGTGGACGAGTCCGCCATGGTGACGATCACGACCGCCTGGGCGGCCGTGCTCCATCGCCATACCGGGCAACGGGACATGGTGATCGGCGTGGGGGCGGAACCGTTCACCGCCGGCGGGGTCGTCCCGGTACGGCTCGCGCTGCGTCCCACCGCGCCCTTCGCCGAGGAACGCCGGCGATGCCAGGACGCGATCGCCGACGCCCGCGCCACCGTCCGCGACGCCGGGCCCCCGCCACCCGCGCTCCTCGACCGCGTGCGCACCGTGATCACACGGAACGACGCCCCGGGCCTTCGGGAGGCCCTTTTCGAGACGGCGCTCGCCGTCTCGCGCGACCAGGGCCGCCTCCTCCTCACGCTGCGCTACGACGCCGCCCTGTTCACCCGGCGGACGGCGTCGTGGCTCCTGGGACACTGCGCGACGCTGCTCGAACAGGCAGTGGAGCGCCCCGAGTCCACGCTGCGCGAACTGCGCGTCCAGCCCACGCCCTCACCACCCGCATGGGCCCTCCCCGTCCCCGACGGCTACACCTTCCCGCCTCCCGCCGCGCCCGACGAATGCCTCGTCGACCGCTTCACCGAGATCTCGGCCGCGCACGGCACACGGACCGCGGTGACCGGCCCCTCAGGCACCCTCACCTATGCCGAACTCGATGCCCTCACGCACCGGCTCGCCGGCCGGCTGAGCTCGCACGCGGGGCCGGGGCGACGCGTCGCTCTGCTGTGCGAGCACGATCTCGGTGCCGTTGTCGCCCCGTGGGCCGCTCTTCGGACCGGCGCCGCGTACGTCCCCCTGGACCCGCGGCAGCCCGACGGCCGACTGCGCGCGATCCTGCGGGACGCGGACATCTGCGCGATCCTGACCGACCGCCCCCTGAAGGGCAGAGCGGCAGCGCTGGCAGGGGACGCACCTGTCATGGAGATCGATTCAGCGAAGGCATCAGCAGCAGCGACGGACGGTCCGCCGCACTCCGAGAACACGGCTCCCGGGCCCGCGTCCGACCCCGCCTACCTGCTCTACACCTCAGGTTCCACCGGCCGCCCCAAGGGCGTCCTGCAGACACGGCACAACGTACTGACGCACACACTGACCTACGCGGCCAGGCTCCGCATCGGCCCGGGTGCGCAGCTTCCGCTCCTGGCGCGCCACACCTTCGACGCGGCGGTCATGGACCTCTACGCGGCACTGCTGACCGGGGCGACCCTGCACGTCATCGACCCCGTGGCAACGCCCGCGGAGCTGCGAGCCCGGCTCTTCGAAGCCCGAGCCTCCCTGGTGCACTGCACGCCCACCCTCTTCCGCCACCTCGTGGACGGCCTCTCCGCCGACGCCACGCAGCCGGACCAGGCGTTCACGACGGTACGCGCGGTCGTTCTCGGCGGGGAGGAGGCCGGACAGCACGATCTGCGCATGGTCCGCTCGGTCTTCCCGGCCGACTGCCGTCTCGTCAACGGTCTGGGACCCACCGAGTGCACGCTCGTCCTGCAGCACCTGGCGGGGCCGGCCGATCTGGAGTCCACGACCCTGCCCGTGGGGCACCCCGTGGACGGCGTCGAGGTCGAGCTCCTCGACGAGGACGGTCACCCCACCGACATACTGGGAGAGTTGACGGTCCACACCGAGCGGGTGGCCCGCGGATACTGGAACCTGCCCGACGCCACGGCGACGGCCTTCGACGTGACCGGGGAGGGCACGCCCCGCTACCGGAGCGGGGACATCGTGCGCCGTACAGCCGGCGGATCCCTGGTCTTCCAGGGGCGCCGCGACCGGCAGATCAAGGTGCGAGGCCATCGCGTCGAGCCCGCCGAGATCGAGGCCGTGCTCCGCAGGCACCCCACGGTCGCGGAAGCGGTGGTGACCGTCGACCGCAGGCCCTCCGCTCCCCGGCTGCTCGGCTATGTGACCCCGGCCACCGGCTTCCCGCCCGACCCGGAGGAGCTCCACGGGTACCTGACGCGAGCTCTCCCGGAGTACGCGGTCCCATGGCGCGTCGTCAGCCTGGAGCGCCTTCCGCTCGGCCCCACCGGAAAACTCGCCCATGCCCGGCTTCCCCTGCCCGACGACACCCCCGCCGTCGACGAGACGCCTGTGGCCACCGAGGTGCAGCAGGCGGTGGCCGTCATCTGGTGCCGGGTGCTCGGCATCCCCCGGGCCGGACTGCACGCCAACTTCATGGCCAGTGGCGGCGACTCGATCCGGATGATGCTGATGCTGTCCTCGGTGCACGAGGAACTCGGCGTCGAGGTCGCCCTGGAGGAGTTCCTGACCGCACCCACCGTCGCCACGGTGGCCGCCGCCGTCGAACGGGAGAAGCCATGCTGAATCCGACACCGACCACGTCCCCCGCGCCCGGGGGGCGCACGACCCGGATTCTCGTGGGGAACGACTTCAGCGAGGACGTACGGAGCGACCGCGGCTGGACCGGATGGTGGGTCCAGCGCATCGCCTGGTTCGCGGAGGCCGGAGACATCCTGGTGCTGCCCGTGCGCCCGGACGACGCGTTCCTCGACTACGTGACCTCCCTGACCGGTCTGTCCCCGGCCGACCTGACCGTCGTGGTGCCCCCCGTGCATCCGGGCAGCGAGGGCTCGCTGTCCCCGGCCCGTCTCGCGGACCCGGAGTTCGTCGAGGCCCTGGCCGAGGCCGTCGGCGGCCGTGAGGTGACCCATCTGTCCGGACTGTGGCCGGACGCGGCGGTGGCCCGTCTGGCACGCACGATCGGCGTCACGTCCGCGATGCCGGGGCACGGTTTCGTCGACCAGGCCGGCGGGGTCATGGTCAACAGCAAGTCCGCGTTCAGGACCATCGCCGGCGGTGTCGGAGTGCCTCTGCCCGACGGGGCCGTCTGCACCGGCAAGCAGGCGGCCGAGGACGCGATCCTGCGGCTCCTGCCCGACGGCCCTGTCGTCGTCAAGCACGACTACCTGTCCGGCGGCCGCGGCAACGAGATCCTCACCCTGGGGGAGCCGTTCCGCCCCATCGGCGCACGCCGCGTGATCACCGTCACGGACCGGGCCGACGTCGGCGCGTGGCTGGACGAGCGCTGGGAATGGGTGACCGCCTCGGGCCGTGGCCGACCCGTCGTCGAGCGCTATGTCCGCGACAGTTCCGCGTTCTTCTCGGAGTTCCTCGTGCAGGACGACGGAGTGCGACTCCTCGGCGACGGTGAACTGCTTTCCGCTCCCTACGCGGTGGGCCAGATCATGCCCTCGCAGGGCCTGGAGCCGGAGGTTGTCGAGCGGATCGTCGAGGGCGGCCGCCGCCTCGCGGTGGCACTGCACGGCCTCGGTTACCGAGGGGTCCTCTGCCCGGACGCGATCGTGACGCCCGAACGCGACGTCCTCTTCACCGAGTTCAACGGGCGGGTGACCGGTTCGACCCACATCTACGGCTGCATCGGCGGCCGGGTCGTGGGGGAGGGCTTCGGAAAGGACCGGCTGATCCTGGAGCGGGTCTGGCCCGAGGGATGCGTGGCCGAGTCCTTCACCGACGCGCGCACCACGGTCGAGGCAGCCGGACTCGCCTACGACCCCGACTCCCGTACGGGCGTGGTGTTCACGAACGCCTTCGACAACACCAACGGCGTCATGTACTGCGTCGTGGCCGAGAACCTCGACGCGGCCTGGGCCTGTGACAGAGAGCTCAAGGCGCTGTTCTCCAGGTGAACCCGTGCCCCCGGCCTTCGATGGGCCATTCGCAATTCCACCGTACGTGTCGATCGAGTTGAGGAAAGGCCGGAGAATGCCGAGTAATCACGATGTCATCGTCATTGGGAACGGCGCGCTGGGTTCGTCCATAGCCTTCGAGCTGGCCCGCCGGGGGACCAACGTGGCGCGGGTCGGAGGCTCGGCCCGGCGGCACGCCGCGTCGACCGCGGCCGGCGCCATGCTCGGGTGCTTCGGCGAAGTCACCGAGCCGCTGATGTCCACCGAGCACGGGCGGTCCAAGCTGTCTCTGGACCATCAGGCCCGGCGGCTCTGGGCGGACTGGCTCCTGGCGCTCTCGGAGTATTCCGGCTGCGAATCCGAACTGATCACCGCGGACGGCACGTTCGTCTTCCTGAACTCCGTGGGCACGGCCGCGATCGACACGACCAACTTCGCGGTCATCGAGGCAGCCCTGAACCAGTACGACGAGCCCTACGAGTCGGTCGATGCCGAAAGCATCGACTGGATGCGGCCCAATGAGCTCTTCCGCCCCCTTCGTGCGCTGTACATGCCGCAGGAGCACGCCATCAACACCGCCCGGCTGTTCGAGAAGCTGGACGCGGCACTGCTCAAGGCCGGGGGCACGATCGTCGAGGACCACGTCACCTCGCTCGTGGTCGAAGGCGATTCCGTGACCGGGGTGGTACTCGCGAACGGCCAGACGCTCAGCGCCGGGCAGGTCGTCGTGGCCGCGGGTGCACAGTCGGTGGATCTGCTCGCGGACCTGGAGGACGTGCACCGCAGGATCCCCCCGATGGTGAGCGGCTACGGCGTCTCGGCGCTCGTGCGCACCAAGGACCGGTCGCTGCCGCGCTCGGTGCTGCGGACGCCGAACCGAGCGCTCGCCTGCGGCTTGCACTGTGTGCCCCGCGCCGACGGAGTGCTGTACCTCGGAGCGACGAACATCATTTCCGACACCCCCCGCGAGCACGCGGATCTCAAGGACCTGAAGTTCCTGGTCGACTGTTCCATCGACCAGCTCCACACGGACCTGGAGGAGGCCGCCCTGGTGAACGTCCAGGTCGGCAACCGGCCGATCCCCGCTGACGGTTACCCCTTGTTCGGAGCCACCGGCGTGGCCGGGCTGTGGATGGCCAGCGGCACGTACCGCGACGGTCTGCACCAGTCGCCACTCCTGGCCCGGGAAATGGCCGACATGCTCGAGAGCGGGGTCGGGCGGACAGCAGAGCTGAGGGCCTTCGCACCCGTGCGTGCGCCGCTGGCCCCCGGAACCCGGGAGCAGGTGGTGTCCAGTGCCGTCTCGCACATGGTTGCCACCGGCTATGAGCGCAAGTGGAACATCACGGGCGAGTGGCCGGCCATCATCGAGGAGTCGCTGGCCGGCAAGTATCTCGACACGGCCAACGCCCTGGACGAGGAGTTCACCCCTCCCGCGGAATTCCTCGTGACGATGAACGACCACAAGAGGGCAGCACTGCGGCGCTACTACGCCGCATGGCGATGAGGGACCCGATCGCACGCGTTGGGGGACACCTGGGGGAGCCCGGTCCGGGCGGGCAGTGTGAGCCCTGGAACACCCGGTGACGGCTGACCGTACACGCGAATCGTTGTAGTCTCCGGAGACCGCCCTTGACCTGCACAAAGCAGGCAGGGAGCAGACAAGTCGGGAGTTTCTCCGTGCTTCGTACCATGTTCAGGTCCAAGATCTAGCGTTTGACTGTTTCCGCAGGTCAGAGGTTTGCTGACCCCGCTCGGGTCAGCAAACGGTCAGCATCGGGCGTGGGAGCGTCCCAGCTTGCTGACCAGGTGGCCGCCATGGCGGGTGACCTCGACAGGTCTCTGGCTCCCGCTGGGGACGTTCGCTGCGTACTCGACAGGTCAACCGCGGCATGGGTCCTGACCTTGCCCGCCCCGGTGTCCTTCTCGTCCACTGTGCCGACGCCATGGGCCTCGGCCTCGGCACCGTCGTCACTTCCGACAGAGAGACCGAAGCCGCAGCCGGTCCCACCGCCGCGGCCCTCCGCGTGACCTGCTGCGTCATGATCACCTGCGTCCGCGGGCGGGCTGGTCCCCGGTTTGCAGGGCAGCCGGTTGCCGCGCCACCGGGGGGCCTGCGCGGGTAGGCGATGATGCGCTAAGCGCGCCCTGGGTGAGATGTCCGAGGGAAGGGCGGGCGGCTGCCTGACCCGTATCCGACAGGGAACCCCGTATCCGCCATGCCGCCGCCTCCCAGCAGCGATACTGGATGCATGGACACGACGATCACCGCCGCCCGCGCCGAGGTGCTGCGGGACCGCTACCGCAGCCGGCTGCCCGAGCGCTTGCAGGATCTGGCCGGCCCCGTCGAGGGCAACGTGGATCTGCCGCTCCACATCGTCTGGTCCGGGCGGACGAGCTACAGCCTGGACCGTCCGAAGTCCCGCATGACGCTCTACCGGACCGTTCTCGCGGAAGGACTGAGTGAGGACCTGGTGGTCCTCCTGCACCACCGGCTGCTCACCGAGCAGTGGCCCGTGCTGCGGCGCTTGATCAGTCCCTACATCCGCGAGGTCTGGGAGGACGCCTTCCCCGAGCTGCTCCGCACCGCTCCGGCCGACACGACAGCCGCGTGAAGCTCACTCCGCTCCACGAGCGTCTCCTCGCCGACATCCTCGACCTTGGCTCCCCCTACCCTCTGGTCCTCACCGGCGGATACGCCGTGCAGGCCCACGGCCTGGTCGAACGCTTCAGCCGTGACCTTGACGTCGCCACCGAGAATCCCGCTCCGATGCAGGAGATCGTCGCCTCACTCACGGCAGGCCTCAGCGCGCGCGGATGGCGGACCACGCACGTCCAGACCGATCCGCTCAGCGGCCGGTTCCTCGTCACCGATCCGGACACCGGCGAGGAGTGCGAGGTCGATGTCCTCAAGGAGGCGTTCTGGGCTCCGCCTGCCCAGACCCCCTACGGCCCCGTTCTTTCCCTCGACGACGTGATCGGCACCAAGGTCCGTGCCCTCGCCGACCGCGGCACCGTCCGCGACCTCATCGACGTCCAGGCTGCCTCCCGCCACCGCTCCACCGCCGACCTCGAATCCCTGGGCCGCCGTCGCGCTCACGACGAGTTCAGCCTCGAAGACCTCCGGGACCGGCTGATCGGCGCGGATTGGTACGAGGATGAGGACTACACCGCGTACGGGCTCACCTCCCGGCAGATCGAAGAACTCAAGGTCTGGGCGCTGGAGTGGGCGGAGGATCTGGGTGCACGGATTCATGACGAGAACGCCTGAGAGGCGGGCACCAGGTGCTTCGGTGCCACGGCCTCGCTCAGCGCCTTGTACGTGTCGGTCCGGCCCTCTCGGGCCCGATCGCTGTTGATAAGCCTGCAGCAAGATCTTCTGGAAGTCGTCGCCCTCGGCGTGCTGCCCGCGGGGATAGCTGGATGCCCCGTGCTGCCCCGCGACTTTGTTCGTTTCCGGGGCTTTCACAATGACGTCGTTTTGCGCCGTCGATCCTCCCCGGAGGTCATGTCCCGCGGTG
Source organism: Streptomyces sp. T028 (assembly GCF_048159505.1). Taxonomy (NCBI): domain Bacteria; kingdom Bacillati; phylum Actinomycetota; class Actinomycetes; order Kitasatosporales; family Streptomycetaceae; genus Streptomyces; species Streptomyces sp. T028. Next base: position 118 of record NZ_JBLRVZ010000059.1, on the reverse strand, counting down.
TGGTGTAGTCACGGCAGCTGTTTCGGTTCCGGTTTTGGGGTGATCTGCGGTTCGGGTTCGGTGGGCTTGGCGGTGAAGATCTCGGCCATGGAGGCTTCCGACAGGTAGCGGCGGTCGA
>NZ_JBLRVZ010000058.1:0-42243 GCF_048159505.1 Streptomyces sp. T028 | reverse complement strand
GGGGCGACCCTCCGCCTTGCGATCGCACGCACCAGACGCCGCCGGGCCCGCCCTACGGGCGGACGACGCTACTTTCGAAACACGCCCTAGGCGGGGGAGCAAGCCAAGTCGTACTCCAACTGCGCCGGCCCTGTCGGGACGGCGGACCGATCGGGGAAGTACAGGTCCAGCTGCCGGTCGTCGAAGTCCGCGGCGGGCGGCAGCGTCACATGAAGGGCACCGGCGGCCCCCACCTGCTCGGCGAACCGGCTCCCGGTCAGCACGACGACTTCGTGCCCGCGCCGCACCAGGTCCGACACGACGGTCAGGACGGGCTGGACATGGCCGTGGAACGGCGTTGCGGCGGCGACGATCAGTGCCATGGACGACTCCCCGCGCTCGGTGGACGGTGCGACGGCAGCGTAGGAACCCGTTGTGCGGAACAAGTGGGCTGTGGACGTCATGATCGGACTCCACTCCTCCATGTCTTGCAACCGAAGGCCCGTCCCTGTACGTCAGTCATGCACAGGATGAGCAAGTGCGGGTGCCTGCAAGGGACTTGGGGACGGCTGGTCATGTCCGCGCCGTTCCGTCCCCGCGTCGGCTGACGGTGTGTGATTCCGGGGGTGGCGATGAACAGACGTACGGGTGGGCAGGGGGCGCGCAGGATGCCGCTTCTTGTGGCGACGGGAGTGGGACTGGCGGCCGTACTGGCCACGGTTCTGACGACCCTTCAGTTCTCTGGGGGGTCCGGGCCGGACTGCGACGTCCGGCTGGAGGTGAACTCCTCCACGGAGAAGGGCGATCTGCTCGCCGAACTGGCCAAGAAGTACAACGCCTCGGGGCGTGAGTTGACGGACGGCGGATGCGCCCGGGTGTCGGTGTCCGAGACGAGTTCGGGCGTCGCCATGGACGCGCTGGCGCAGGGCTGGAACGAGAAGCGCGACGGCGCGCCCGAGCCGCAGGCGTGGACGCCGACCTCGTCGCTGTGGCTGACATTGCTCACCGAGGAGGGGACCGCCTCGGACCGTACCGTCCTCACCGGGGACGAGCCCGTCTCCCTGGCCACCAGCCCACTGGCCATCGCCATGCCCCGCCCCATGGCCGAGGCGCTGGGATGGCCGCAGAAGAAGATCGGCTGGCGGGACGTGCTGTCGCTGACCGAGAAGGGCTGGGGCTCCCTCGGCCATCCCGAGTGGGGCCGCTTCTCCCTGGGCAAGGACAACCCGCACACCTCCACCTCGGGCCTCGCGGCCACCGTGGCCGCCTTCTACGCCGCCACCGGCCGCTCCAGCGACCTCACCCTCGACCAGGTCAAGGACGCCAAGGCCCGGGAGTTCGTGGCGGGAGTCGAGGCCGGCGTGCTGCACTACGGCTCCGACGCGACCGCCTACATGGCCAACCTCGCCGAGGCCGACGCCGAGGGACAGTCCCTGTCCTACGCCAGCGCCGTCACGGTCCAGGAGCAGCTGATCCACCTGTACAACCAGGGCAGCCCCACCGGTGAGGTGGACAAGCTCGGCAAGGGGCGCAAGCCGAAGGTGCCGCTGGTGGCCGTGCACCCGGCGGACGGCACCCTCATGCTCGACCATCCCTTCGTGGTGCTGCCCTCGGCGAGCAAGGAACAGCGGGCCGCGGCCGCCGACTTCCGCGCCTTCCTGCTCGAACCCGCACAGCAGCGCCGCTTCCAGCACTTCGGCTTCCGTGACCACGAGGGCAACGCCGGGCGCGAACTCGCCGACTCGGTGAGCCTGCCCGACGGGGGCGGACAGAAGCTGTCCCTCATCGACCCGCCCGCTCCCGAGGTGCTCGGCGCGGTCCTCGACAGCTGGGACGAGTTGCGCAAGAAGGCCCGGGTGCTGCTGGTGATGGATGTCTCCGGTTCCATGAACCAGTCCGCCGGCAGCGGCCAGAGCCGGCTGGAGGCCGCGAAGAAGGCGGCCGTGAACAGCCTCGGACAGTTCCACCCGGACGACGAGGTCGGGCTCTGGGCCTTCTCCACCGAGACCGACGACCATCCCGAGCCGTACCGGCAGATCCTGGCGCCGAAACCCGTCGGGGACGGCAAGGACCGGCTCGCCGACGCCATCAACGGGCTGAGCGCCGAGGGCGGTACGGCCCTTTACACCACGGTGCGCGCCGCCCAGCAAGCAGCCCTCTCCGATCTCGACACCAGCCGCATCAACGCGGTGGTGGTGCTGACCGACGGCAGGAACGAATACCCGGCCGACAACGACCTCGACGCCCTGCTGAGCGATATCGACGCCACCCAACTGGAGCGCTCGGTACGGGTCTTCACCGTGGCCTTCAGCGGTCAGGCCGACTTCGACACCCTCAGCGAGATCTCCGCGGCCACCAAGGCCACCTCGTACGACGCCCGCGATCCCGCCGTCATCGACAAGGTGATGGTCTCCGTCATCAGCAACTTCTAGCCCCTGCCAGGCCCTTGCCGGCCCAGCCGGTCCTTGCCGGGCCCTCGCGACGACACGGCCGTGACAACCCGCCCGTCGGGGAAGGCCGGGAAGCGGTGAGCACACGATGAACGGCAGACACCTCCCGGTCGCAGCCGCGACCACGCTGCTGGGCGCGGCCGGCGCCGTGGCCGCCCTCCTGGCAGGGGCCGCGCCCGCCGCGGCCCTGCCCGCCGGCGCCGGCATCGGCCTGCTGGTCTGGACGGTCCACACGGTCACCGACCGCATGACCCGCCGGCCCGATGCCGATCCGGGGCGACCGCCCGGGGCCGTACGGTCCGACACCGCCCGGTCCGACGCCGCCCGGTCGGAGTCCGCCCGGACGGACCCCGCCGGGCCCGGGGTACCCGCCGACGCCCAGCGCTGGCTGGAGCGCGCATCGGCCGCCGCCGGCAAGCTCGACCGCCACCGGCGCGACAGCACCGCCCCCACCCTGACCGAGGCGCTCACCACGGCCGTCACCTTCGTCCGTGCCGCGGCCGACGAACTCCGTGCCCGGGCCGAGGCCGTCCGGGTCATCGACGCCGCCACCGACGGCACCGACCACAGGGCGCTACGGCGCAACCAGCGCCGGCTGGAGAAGGAGGCCGCGGCGCTGCGGGGAGCGGTGAAGGAGGCCAAGGAGGCCTCCGCCCGCGCGATCGGGGAACGGGCCGCCTCCCTCGAACGCCTGGCGGGACTGCGCGAGGTCCTCATCGCCACACTGGAGTCGACCGTGCTGCGGCTGGAGGCCGCCGCCGACCGCGGTTCCCTGCTGGTCTCCCTCCATGCCGCCGGCGACGCCGCCATGGGCGCGGGCGATCTCACCCCGCTCGAACACGAACTGGAGGCCGTTCAGGCGGGACTCGACAAGCTCGACGAGATCAGCCGCTCACTGCACGACACCGGCACGGACCCCGGGGAGACGGAGTGACCCGTGCGCGGCCGAACGCGCACGCCGTCCCCAGGAGGGACAAAGGGCTGCTGGCCGGCGTGATGGGCTGGTCGCTGATCGTCGCTCCGGCGGCCCTGCTCCTCGGGGGACGCGGCGGGCCGTGGGGAGCGGCCTCGGTCGGCTGTGGGTTCGTCTCCTTGTTCGCGGCACCCTTGGTGCCCTCCGGCCGGCCCTACGGGTCGGGCGGCGAGCGCTTCAGGGAACATCTCAGGGTGGCGCCCGTGTTCACCGCGGCCGTTCTGCTCGTCGCGGGACCCTGGCTGGTGCCGTGGGCCGTGCACGACACGTGGGGGAAGCCGACACGGGCCCTGGTCGTCGAGGCGAGTTCTCCTTCGGGCGGCGGAGCAGCAGCGGAAACGGACGCCTGGCGGATCGGATACCGGCTCGCCGACGCCGCGACCGAACAGGATCTGGGCCGGCTGTTGTACGGGCTACCGGAACGGACGCCCGTCGGCGCGGTCGTCGAGGTCTCCGTGACACCGGGGGGCTGGGTGCCGCCGATCAGCGCCGGACTGCTGGATGACGGCGGTGCGCGGCCGTACGTGACCACCCTCACCGCCATGGCATCCGCACACCTGCTGACCTGCGCCACCGTGTGGCTCGCCTGGCCGCGCAAGGACTCGCGGGAATGGGTGACCGCGCTCGCCGTGTGCAGGGTCAGGGGCGGTTGGTCAGATAGCCGCCCATGGAGGTGAAGTACTCGGCCGCGGGCAGCTCGCGGCCGTCCTCGGTGCGGACGCGCGTGAGGGCCAGGCCGTGGTTGCGGCCGGTGCGGGCGTCGGCTCCGGCGACGATCACCACGCCGTCGCCCTCGCGGTAGAAGACACGGCCGGGCGTGCCGCCGTAACGCCCCTCGGAGACGACGGCGGCCAGGACCTCGAGCCGCTTGCCCCGGTGGAAGGTGAACGCGCTGGGGTACGGCTCGGACTGGGCGCGGATCAGGCGCTCCAGGTCCTCGGCCGGCCAGCTCCAGTCGATACGGCTGTCCTCGATGGACCGCTTGTGGAAGAAGCTCGCCCGGGAGCGGTCCTGCTTGGTGAACTCCGTCTGCCCGGAGGCGATCAGGCCGAGTGCGCCGATGGTCACCGGGGCGATGAGGTCGACGGTCTTGTGGAAGAGGTCGGTGGCGGTGTCCGTCGGCCCGACCGGTACCGCTTCCTGCCGCACGATGTCGCCGGCGTCGAGTTCGTCGTTCATCATGTGTGCGGTGACGCCCACTTCGGGCTCGCCGTTGATGAGCGCCCAGATCAGCGGGGAGAAGCCGGCGTACTTCGGCAGCAGCGAGTCGTGCACGTTCAGCGTGCCGCGCCGCGGCAGGTCGAAGATGCGCGGGGGGATCCACGTACGCCAGTTGTTGGCCACGATGATGTCCGGGTCGGCCTCCTTGAGGCGCTCGAACAGCTCGTCGTCGTCAGGGCGGTTGCGGATGACGACCGGTACGCCGTTCTCCTCGGCGAGGTCGGCGACCGAGTCGCTCCAGATCTTCTCGTACGCGTGATCGCTCTTGGGGTGGGTGACGACGAGGACCACGTCGTGCTCGGAGTCCAGGAGGGCTTGCAGGGTGCGGTGCCCCCAGGTCTGGTAACCGAACATGACGACCCGCATGGAGTTCCTCCTCAGGGCAGGGGTTGGGCCTGGCCAGTAAAGCAAGGCTTACCTAAGTGGTCAACGGGGCCCGTTTGGGGGCGGATTGACGGGCACTCATGCTCCGACTGTCCGAATTGTTCTATGGACACGCTTCACAGGATGAGCTTAGCCTTACCTAAGTTCCGGGCCGCGGCTCTTCGGCGTGCCCGGCTTCCGTACTTCCCGATGCTCGACCGACGGCCGCCTGCCCCGCAGGGCGGCCGCCCGCACGATGGGAGTGACATGGCACAGGCTCGTCCTGGCGACGCCCCTTTGATCCACGACCTCATAGGTATCGGCTTCGGGCCGTCCAACGTGGCCATGGCGATCGCGCTCAGCGAGCACAACGCACGCGTCGACGGCGAGGAAGCGGTCACCGCCCACTTCTTCGAGCAGCAGCCGCGCTTCGGCTGGCACCGAGGCATGCTCATCGACGACGCGACCATGCAGGTGTCCTTCCTCAAGGACCTGGTGACGCTCCGCAACCCGGCCAGCGAGTACAGCTTCCTGTGCTACCTCCAGAGCCGGGGACGGCTGATCGACTTCATCAACCACAAGAACCTCTTCCCGCTGCGCGTGGAGTTCCACGACTACTTCGAGTGGGCCGCCGGCAAGGTCGACGACATGGTCTCCTACGGCCATGAGGTCGTCGGCGTCATGCCCGTCGTCCGCGACGGCGTCGTGGACCACCTGGACGTGACGGTCCGGTCGGGGGAGGGGCTCGCGGTCCACCGCGCGCGCAACCTCGTCATCGGCACCGGACTGCGTCCCCTCATGCCGGAGGGCGTGGAGCGCTCCGAGCGGGTCTGGCACAACTCCGAACTCCTGGCGAAAGTCGACGGGTTGGACGGCGACTCGCCCTCCCGCTTCGTCGTCGTGGGCGCCGGCCAGAGTGCCGCCGAGAACGTCGCCTACCTCCACCGGCGCTTCCCGCAGGCCGAGGTCTGCGCCGTCTTCTCCCGCTACGGCTACAGCCCCGCCGACGACAGCAGCTTCGCCAACCGGATCTTCGACCCCGAGGCCGTCGACGAGTTCTTCACCGCGCCGGAGGACGTCAAACGCCGGCTGATGGACTACCACGGCAACACCAACTACTCCGTGGTGGACATCGACCTGATCGACGACCTGTACCGGCAGATGTACCAGGAGAAGGTCCTCGGCAGCGAGCGGCTGCGCTTCCTCAACGTCTCCCGGCTCACGGAGGTCAAGGACGCGCAGGGCTTGGTGCGGGCGACCGTCACCTCCCTCGTCACCGGGGAGAAGACCCTCCTGGACGCGGACGTCGTGGTCTTCGCCACCGGCTACAGCCCCGCCGACCCCGTCGCGCTGCTCGGCGAGGTCGCGGACCGCTGCCTGCGCGACGACGAGGGCCGCGTCCGCGTCGAGCGCGACTACCGCATCGCGACGGACCCCGGCCTGCGCTGCGGCATCTATCTCCAGGGCGGTACGGAGCACACGCACGGCATAACCTCGGCGCTGCTGTCCAACACCGCCATCAGGGTCGGCGAGATCCTCGACTCGCTCCTCGGCCGGGGCCTGAAGCCCGCCTCCGACGAGGCCCGCGCGGTCACCGACGGAACCAGCAGCACCGCCCGCTAGTCCGATCAAAGGGATAACGTACGTCGACATGGGCACGACTGCAGTGGAGCGACCCACGCCCGAGGCCCCAACTCATGCCCGTCACAGGCGAGTTGTGGGTCTCGGTGTGTTGGTGGCCGTCCTCGTCGCGGCGGGGGTGGTGTCGTTGGCGGTGGGGGCGCGCGCGTTGAGTCCCGCCGAGGTGTGGCACGGGCTGTTCGCGGGGCCCGACGCCGACCGGCGGCTCACGGAGATCAGGCTCATCGTGCAGACCGTACGCGTGCCCCGGACGGTGCTCGCGATCGTCGCGGGCGTCGCCCTGGGCGTCGGCGGGGCGCTGATCCAGGGGTACACCCGCAACCCCATCGCCGACACCGGCCTGCTGGGGGTGAACTCCGGCGCGTCGTTCGCCGTGGTGACGGCGATCGCCGTGTTCGGGTTCTCCAACCCGTTCCAGTACGTCTGGTTCGCCTTCCTGGGGGCGGCGGTCGCCGGTGTCGTCGTGTTCGGGTTGGCGAGCATCGGCCGCGGCGCCGGCAATCCCCTGACCCTCGCGCTGGCCGGGCAGGGCGTCACCGTGTTCCTCGCCGCGATGACCACCGCGGTCGCGCTGTCGGACCAGAAGTCGCTGAACGCCCTCCGGTTCTGGAACGCGGGCTCGGTTGCCGGGGTCGGCTTCGACGTCATCTGGCCGGTGACCGCGTTCATCGTGGTCGGCCTCGTGCTGGCGCTGACCACCCTGCCCACCGTCAACCTGCTGAACCTCGGCGAGGACGTGGCGCGCGCACTGGGCGTGAACATCGCGCTCAGCCGGACGATCGGCATCGCCGCCATCACCCTGCTGGCGGGCGCGGCGACCGCGGCCTGCGGCCCCATCGCGTTCCTCGGGCTGATGGTGGCCCACGTGGCCCGGTACCTGACCGGACCGGACTACCGCTGGCTGGTGCCGTACGCGGGTCTGCTCGGTGCCGTCGTCCTGCTGGTCTGCGACATCGTGGGCCGCCTGGTGGTGCGTCCGGGGGAGCTGGACGCGGGTGTCCTCGTCGCCCTCCTCGGCGCGCCGTTCTTCGCGGGGCTGGTGTGGCTCGGAAAGTTCAAGAACGCATGAACGGGACGGACGTGAAGCCATCGGTGGCGCCGGGCCTCAGGCTCGGACAGGTGTCGTTCGTCTGGCGGCCCTGGCTCGTCCTCGTCACCCTGCTGCTGGCGGCGGTCACCTTCCTGGTGTTCTGCCTGTCCATCGGCGTCGGGGACTTCCCCATCAGCCTGCCCCGGGTGATCGCCACGATCCTCGGCCGGGGCGAGCAGGTCGACGAGTTCGTGATCATGGATCTGCGGATGCCGCGCGCCCTCGCCGGGGTCGTCGTGGGCATCGCGCTCGGTGTGTCCGGGGCGATCACGCAGTCCATCGCGCGCAATCCGCTGGCCAGCCCGGACATCCTGGGGATCACCGGGGGCGCCGGCGCCACCGCGGTGTTCTTGGTGACGGTGTCGGGCGGGACCGCGACGGCGATCGTCGACTCCGTGGGAGTGTCCGCGGCCGCGCTCGCCGGCGGTCTCGGCACCGGGCTGCTGGTGTACTTCCTGGCGTGGCGGCGCGGGATCGACGGCTTCCGGCTGATCCTCATCGGTATCTCGGTGAGCGCCGTGATGGAGGCGATCACGACCTGGCTGCTGGTCACCGCCGACATCAGGGACGTGGCCCAGGCCCAGGCCTGGCTGGTCGGCTCGCTGGACAACCGGTCGTGGGACGAGGTGTGGATCGCCCTCTGGGGCACACTCGCCCTGCTGGTCGTGGTGGCCTGCGTCTCGTTCCAGTTCAAGCCGATGCACCTCGGCGACGACGTCGCCGCGGGACTGGGCGTCCGCTTCTCGGCGGTGCGTGCGGCCCTCCTGCTGTGCGCGGTCCTGCTGGCCGGCGTGGCGGTGAGCGCGGCGGGCCCGGTCCCGTTCGTCGCGCTGGTGGCGCCGCAGGTGGCGATGCGTCTGACGCGGTCCCCGACGCCGCCGATGCCGGCCTCCGGGATGGTGGGCGCCCTCCTGCTGATCGGCTCGGACCTTCTCGCGCGTACGGCACTGCCCGCCAGTCTCCCGGTCGGCGTGGTCACCGCCGCGATCGGCGGCCCCTTCCTCGTATATCTGCTGGTGCGGGCGAACCGCAGATAGCTGACACTAAGTTAGGTAAGCCTGAACAAGGGGGCCTTGTGGTCGTGCAGTCCATCACCGGCGTCGAGTCCGGGACCGATACAGCCTCGCCGGAGCGGCTGGCAGCCAGGGGTGTCACGGTCGGGTACGGCGCCCGGACCGTCATCGAGGATCTCGACGTGGCGATACCGCCCGGTGTGATCACCACGATCATCGGCCCCAACGGCTGTGGGAAGTCGACCCTGTTGAGGACCCTGGCGCGGCTGCTCAAGCCGTCCGGCGGGACGGTCGTGCTGGACGGCGAGGACATCGCAGGACTGCGGACCAGGGACGTGGCGAAGAAGCTCGGCCTGCTGCCGCAGGCGCCGGTCGCGCCGGAGGGCCTGACCGTGTCCGACCTGGTCGCCAGGGGCCGCCATCCGCACCAGAGCTGGCTGCGGCAGTGGTCCTCGGACGACGCCGGCGTGGTGGAGCGCGCGCTCGCCATGACCGGGGTGTCCGACCTGGCCGACCGCGCGGTCGACACACTGTCCGGCGGACAGCGTCAGCGCGTCTGGATCTCGATGACCCTGGCCCAGGGCACCGACCTGCTGCTGCTCGACGAGCCCACCACGTACCTGGACCTGGCGCACGCGATCGACGTGCTCGACCTGGTGAGCGACCTTCAGGCGTCGGGGTGCACCGTGGTCATGGTGCTGCACGACCTCAACCTGGCCGCGCGCTACAGCGACCACCTCGTCGTGATGCGGTCCGGGTCGATCCTGGCGCGGGGACACCCGCGTGACGTCATCACGGCCGAGCTGCTGCACGAGGCGTTCGGACTGCGTGCCCAGGTGATCGACGATCCGGTGGGTGACCGGCCGCTCATCGTCCCGATCGGACGTACGCACGTCCAACTCGACTAGATGCCAACAAAGTTGGGTAAGTTAGGCTAGGCTAACCTTACTGCCGTGCGGTACGGTTTGCCTGCCCTTACCCGGGGCGCACCGGACAGCGCGAACAGCAAGGGGATTGACGGATGCTCCTCCACAGAACGACGCGCAGGAAGCCGTGGCGGCGGCTCTCGGCGACCCTGTCCGCCGCGGCTCTCGGCGTCGGCCTCCTCGCGGGGTGCGGTTCCGACTCGGACTCGGCCGACAAGGCGGGCGACGCCACCTCGACCACCGCGGCCGGCGCCTTCCCGGTCACCGTGGAGCACGCCTTCGGAAGCACGACGGTCAAGAAGGCCCCCGAGCGGGTCGTCACCGTCGGCTACACCGACGACCAGACCGTCCTGGCGTTCGGCATCAAGCCGGTCGGCATGGTCGACCAGTACCCGAACCCCGAGGGCCAGAGCCCCGACATCAACACCCAGTGGCCGTGGGTCAAGGACAAGTGGGGAGACACCAAGCCCGAGGTCATCATGAAGAACGGTGACTCCGGCCCCAACTACGAGAAGATCGCCGCCCTTCGCCCGGACCTGATCATCGCGGTCTACTCCGAGGTCGACCAGGCCGCCTACGACAAGCTCTCCAAGATCGCGCCGACGGTGGGCCGTACCAAGGCGGAGAAGGAGCCGTTCAGCGCGCCCTGGCAGGACAACGCGCTCCAGATCGCCAAGGCACTCGGCAAGGCCGAGGAGGGCGAGAAGATGGTCGACGACATCGAGGGCAAGCTCGACGCGGGCAAGCAGGCGCACCCCGAGTTCGCCGACCGGACCGCCGTGGTGCTGTCCTGGTACGAGAACTCCGTCGCGCCGTTCGCCTCCACCGACGTCCGCGGACGGCTCGTGACCGGCATCGGCTTCACATACCAGACCGAGATCGACAAGATCGCGGACGGCAGCTTCTACACCAAGCTCTCGCCCGAGCGCGTCGACCTGGTCGACGTCGACCACATCTTCGTCATCAACGACCAGGCCGACACGGACGCGCTGAAGAAGTTCAAGCTGTTCGCCAACCTGGACGCCGTGAAGAAGGGCAACGTCTCCTACCTGCTGGACAGCGAGGGCCCGGCGGTCGGCGCGGCCATCTCCCAGGGCACCCTGCTGTCGATGCCGTACGCCGTCGACGAGCTCGTCGAAGCGGCGGCCGGATAATCGATGTCGACCGACACACGTGTGGCCCCCGCGGCCCCCGCGACCCTGCGTACGGCGTCCGGACGCGAGGCCACCCGGTGGGTCGCGACGCACTGCCGCGAGGTGCCCTGGCTGACCGCGGCCACCGTGCTCACCACGGTGGCCGGGGCGGCGCTCCAGGTGCTCCCCGTGCTCCTGCTCGGCCGCGTCGTCGACGGAGTGGTCGAGGGCGAGTCACGCTCGATCCTCGTCACCGTCGGCGTGCTGATCGGGGCCGCCGCCCTGCTCGGCGCGGCGGCCACCGCGGTGTCGACCTATCTGATCGGGCGGCTCGGCGCGGATCTCCTCGCGCGGCTCCGCGAAGGCGCCGTCCGCGCGGTGCTGGGGATGCCGAGCGCCCGGATCGAGCAGGTCGGCCGGGGAGACGTGCTCTCCCGGGTCGGTGACGACGTGGCCGTCGTCTCCAAGGGCATCCGTACGGCCGTACCCACGGTGTTCTCGGCGGGAGTGCTGGTCACCATCGCCACGGCCGGCATGTTCGGACTGGACTGGCGGCTGGGCCTCGCGGGCGCCGCCGCCCTCCCCGCGTACGCGCTGGCCCTGCGCTGGTATCTGCCCCGCTCCGCCCCCCTCTACCAGAAGCAGCGGGTGGCCCAGGCCGACCGTGCACAGGCGCTGATCAGCGGCCTGAACGGGATCGACACGGTCCGGGCGTACCGCCTGGAGGAGTCCTTCCGCGAGAAGGTCACCAGCGAGTCGTGGCGGGTGCGCGAGCTGGGCATCGAGGTGTTCCGGTTCTTCGGCCGGTTCGTCGGCCGGGAGAACCGCGCCGAGTTCATCGGGCTGGTCCTGATCCTCCTGGTGGGATACGGCCTGCTGGAGGCGGACGCCGCCACCCTCGGCGAGGTGTCCGCGGCGCCGCTGCTGTTCCACCGGCTGTTCACCCCGCTGGGCCTGATCATGTTCACCTTCGACGAGGCGCAGAAGTCGGGTGCGAGCCTGACCCGGCTGGTCGGAGTGCTGGGGGAGGCCGCGGAGGGCCGGCTGGTGGGCGATCCCGCCGTCGCACCGGCGGATCCCGCGCCCCTGCCGGTGACGGTGAAGGGACTGACGTTCGTCTATCCCGGCGGCGACGAACCGGTCCTCAGGGACGTCGACCTGACGATCCCGGCCGGCGGTTCGCTCGCCCTGGTGGGGGCGACGGGCGCGGGCAAGACGACCCTGGCCGCGCTGGTCGCGGGCATCGGGACCCCGACCTCCGGGTCGGTGCGCATCGGGCCGACCGATCTCGCCGGTCTGGACGAGGCCGGAGCGCGGGCTTTGGTGAGCATCCTGACCCAGGAGACGCACGTGTTCTCCGGGCCGCTCGCCGACGACCTGCGGCTGGCCGCGCCGGAAGCCACCGACGCCGAACTGCTGGGCGCGTTGCGCACGGTCGGCGCGGGCGCGTGGGCAAAGGCGCTGCCCGACGGCCTGAACACCCCGGTCGGTGAGGGCGGCGAGCGCCTCGACGTCACCAAGGTCGCCCAACTCGCCCTCGCCCGGCTGGTGCTGGCCCGCTCGCCGGTCGTCGTGCTCGACGAGTCGACCGCGGAGGCGGGCAGCGAGGGCGCCGCCGAACTGGAGCGGGCCGTACGGGCCGCATGCTCCGGGCGGACCACCCTGTTCGTGGCGCACCGGCTCACCCAGGCGATGGCGGCGGACCGGATCGCCGTACTGGACGCGGGACGCGTGGTCGAACAGGGCACGCACGACGAGTTGGTGGCCCTGGGCGGCCGTTACGCACGACTGTGGCGGGCCTGGCGAGAGGGCAGTTGAGCAACCCCGAGCCAGACGGCCCGAAGTGATGTGAGTCAACTTCCATGCTCAGAAGGGGCGTTGAGTCGTCGATGGAACCGAGCGCTCGTCTCGTACTGCTGTCCCCCGAACGCCTGACCGGTGTACGCCGGCGCATCGGCGACTACTCCGACAAAACCATCGCCGAAGCATGTGCCATCGGGCTGTCGTACTGGGCGACGGGCCTGGGCCCCGACGGCATCGACCTCACCGACGGCACCCTGTTCGCCGACGTCCTCGGATGGGCCGACAACGGCGGTGCGGCGCCCGCCGGTTGGCACGTCGAAGCAGACGGGCGCGGCATCACCGTCCCGGACGGTATCGACCCGGCCGACGCACAGCTGACCCTCGACGACCTGGCCGACTTCCCGGACCGGCCCCTCGGCACCGTCGGCCCGTCCGGCGTGGCGGCCCGGCTCGCCACCCTCGCCGAGTGGAACGACAACCGGGCCGACCGGGCCCGCCCGACCATCGTGGAGCTGTTCCGCGAACAGGCCCGCACCAGGCCGGACGCCATCGCCGTCGTCGACGAGCACCGCTCCCTGACCTACCGTCAGACAGCCGAGCTGTCCAGCCAGTTGGCCCACCACCTGCTCGAACGAGGCCTCGCCGCCGAACAGGTCGTCGGCATCTCCCTCGGCCGCTCCGCCGACATGGTCGTCGCTCTGCTCGCCGTGCTTCAGGCGGGATGCGCGTTCGTACCGCTCGACCCGCAGTGGCCCGCCGCGCGCCGCGCCGTCGTCATCGAGGACGCCCGGGTCGTCCTGCAGCTGAACGACTCGGGCGAACACGCCCCGGGCGAACCGGACGCCGTGGCCGTCGACCTCGGCGACTGGCGGTTCGGTGCGCACCCCACCGAGGGGACCGGCGTCACCGTCCCCGGCGACGCCCTCGCCTACGTGATCTTCACGTCGGGTTCGACCGGCCGGCCCAAGGGCGCGATGATCCGGCACGAGGCGATCAGCGAGCGCCTGCTGTGGCAGGTGAACGAGATCCTGCGCTTCGGCCACGACGACGCGTCGTTGTTCAAGGCTCCGCTGTCCTTCGACATCTCCATCAACGAGATATTCCTGCCGCTGGTGTCCGGCGGCCGGCTGGTCGTCCTGCGACCCGGCGGCGAACGCGACCCGCACCGGCTGCTGAGCGTGATCGCCGAGCAGCGGGTCACCTTCACCTACCTGGTCTCGTCCATGCTCGACGTCCTGCTGGAGATCGCGGGCGACTCGGAACGACTGGACAGCCTGCGGCACGTGTGGTGCGGCGGCGAGGTCCTGACCCCGGAGCTGTACGAGCGCTTCCGCACCAGGCTCGACATCCCCATGTACCACGGCTACGGCCCGGCCGAGACGACCATCGGCGTCTCGCACGTCATCTACCGGGGCGCGGCCGAGCGCCTGTCGACGTCGATCGGCAAGGCCAACCCGAACACCCAGCTGTACGTGCTGGACGACGAACTGCGCCCGGTCCCGGTGGGCGCGGGTGGCGAACTGTACGTCGGCGGCTTCCTCCTGGGGCGCGGATATGTGGGCGCGCCCGGACTGACGGCCTCCCGGTTCGTCGCGAACCCCTTCGCGCAGGACGGCTCCCGGCTCTACCGGACCGGTGACCTCGCACGCTTCAACCCGGACGGATCGCTGGACTTCCTCGGCCGCGCCGACAACCAGATCAAGATCCGCGGTATGCGGCTGGAGATCGAGGACGTCGAGGTCGGTCTGGCGGAGCACCCCGGCGTCCGGCACACCTGTGTCGTCGCGAAGAAGAACGCGGCGGGCGGCACCTACCTCGTGGGGTACGTCATCCCGGCCGCCGGGAGCGAGGACCTGCGCGCGGACGACGTCACGGCGTGGGCCACAGAGCACATGGTCGAGTACATGGTCCCCGCCCACGTCGTCGTCATGACGGAGTTCCCGCTCACCGCGAACGGCAAGCTCGACCGGGGCGCCCTCCCCGAGCCCGTGATCGGGACGGGCTCGCTCGTCCGGCCCGCCACCGAGGCCGAACGGACGGTGTGCACGGCGGTCGCCGCCGTGCTGCGGCTCGACGAGGTCGGCGTCGACCAGGACTTCTTCAAGCTCGGCGGAGACAGCATCCTCGCCATCTCCCTGCTGAGCGCGTTGCGCGAGGCCGGTCTCCATGTCACGGCACGGCAGATCTTCACCCACAGCTCCGTGGGAGCGCTGGCGGCGGTGGCGAGCCACGAGGACGTCTCCACCGTCGACCACCGCGATGTCGCCACCGGTGCGATCGTGGGATCTCCCATCGTGCAGTGGCTCGGCGAGACCACCGACGCGATCGACGGCTTCGTCCAGTCGCTGGTGCTGACCACCCCCGTGGACCTGACCGCCGACGCCCTCGACGAGATCCTCACCGCCGTGGTCCGACGGCACGACATGCTGCGCGCCAGGCTGGTGCGCAGCGACCGCTGGAGCTTCGAGATCCCCGAGGCGGACCAGGCCGTGGCGGGATGGCAGGAGAGCGACCGGCCGCTCGACGCGTGCGTCGCCCTCGCCACCGAAGCGCTGGACCCGGCGGGCGGCGTGATGCTGCGTGCCGTCTGGCGCCGCGAGGCACGCCAACTGGTCCTGGTCGCCCATCACGTCGTCATCGACGGAGTCTCCTGGCGCATTCTGATGGACGACCTGGCCACGGCGTGGCGGCAGCGCGCCGCGGGCACCCCGGTCGAACTGCCGAGGGCGGGCACGTCCTTCCGGCGCTGGACCCAACTGCTGGAACGCGCCGCCTTCGACGCGGACAGCTCCTACTACCGGCGTCCCCTGCCCGACGAGGACCAGCCGCTCGGCAGGCGTGCGCTGACCGGGACCGACACCGTCGCGAACGAGCGGCTACGGACGGTCTCCGTCGGTCCCGAGGTCACGGCCGCGCTGCTGGGCGAGATCCCCGCGAAGTTCCACGCCGGTGTCAACGACGTGCTGCTGACCGGGCTCGCCGTCGCCCTCGCCCGCCGTCGCCGCGACCTCGGGCAGCGGCAGACGTTCGCCCACATCGAGCTCGAGGGCCACGGCCGCGAGGCGCAGTTCGTGGCGCCCTCGGCCGGCTTCGAGCCCGAACTGTCCAGGACCGTGGGCTGGTTCACCACCCTGTTCCCCGTGACCGTGGACCCCGGGGACACCGCCGACTTCACCGCGCCCTCCTACCTGGCCGCCGCGCTCAAGGCGGTCAAGGAGGACCTCGCCCGGGTGCCGGACAACGGCGTGTCCTACGGCGCCCTGCGCCATCTGACCCACACCGAGTTCGACGCGCCCGCGCCCCAGGTGCTCTTCAACTACCTGGGCCGCTTCGACGCGGGCGCCCCCGGTGACTGGCAACTCGTCGGCACCACAGGACAGTTGGGGGAGAAGCGCGATCCCGGTATGCGCCTGCCGCGCCCCCTGGAGTTCAACGCCATCGCCGAACCCGCCACGAGCGGCGCGTACGAACTCGTCACCACCATCTCCTGGCCCGAGGGGATGTTCACCGACGACGACATCGCGACCCTCGGCGACCACTTCCGGACCGCACTGACCGGACTCGCCGCGCTCGACCAGGGCGGCCACTCGCCCAGCGACTTCGACCTGGTGCGGCTCACCCAGGCCGACGTCGACGCCCTGGACGGCCCCGACCTCCGGGACATCCTGCCGCTGACCCCGCTGCAGGAGGGCCTGTACTTCCACTCCGTCTTCGACGACGACTCGGCGGGCGCGTACGTCGAGCAGCAACTGCTCACCCTCGAAGGCGAGGTGGACGCCGACCGGCTCGCCGCGGCGGCCACCCGGCTGCTCACGCTCCACCCGAACCTGGCCGCCCGGTTCACGGCCCTCGCCGACGGCCGGGTGGTCTCCGTCCTGGAGAGCGGGGTGCGGGCGCCGTTCAGCACGCTGGACCGCCCCGGCATCACCGACGCCGAGATCCGCGCGTACGCCGAGCGGGACCGCCGCGCCGGGTTCGACCTGGCCACCGGCCCGCTGATGCGGTACACGCTCGTCCGCGGCGGCTCCGGCCGGAACGTCCTGGTGCAGACGGTGCACCACATCATCGCCGACGGCTGGTCGGTACCGCCGATGCTGCGCGCGCTGCTGGCCGAGTACCACGCGCCGGGGACCGTGCACCCGCTCGGCGGCTTCCCCGACTACGTGCGCCGGCTGGCCGAGAGCGACCAGGACGAGAGCGACCGCGTCTGGCGCGAGCAGCTCGCCGAACTGTCCGGCCCCTCGCTGGTCGCCGAGGGGCACACCCCCTCCGACCGGTTCGCGGACACCGCCCTGGAGCCGGAGGACGACATCGACGCGGCCGCCCGTTCGGCCGGCGTGCCGCTCAGCGTGGCCGTGCACAGCGCCTGGGCGGTGACCCTGGGCTCCGTCCTGCACGGCAGGGACGTGGTGTTCGGCTCCACCGTCTCGGGGCGCGACCTCGACCTGCCCGGCATCGAGGACATGGTCGGCCTGTTCATCAACACGATCCCCGTACGCGCCCGCTGGGCCGCCGACACCACCGCGAGCGACCTGCTCGCCTCGGTACGGGAGCACCACAGCGCCGTACTGCCGCACCAGCACGTCTCACTGGCGCGGACCGCCCGCCTCGGCGGCTCCGGCTCGCTGTTCGACACCCTCGTGGTGTTCGACGTCGCCACCGACGTGGACACGCTGCGGCGGCCCGGCGACACCCTGGCCGTCTCCGACATCGTCAACGAGGGTGCCCCGCACTACCCGTTGACGCTGGTGGTGGAGCGCACCCCCGACGGCCGCGCGCGCTTCAACCTGATCTACGACGGTGAGCTGCTCCGGGAGACGAGCGCCCGGTCGATCCTGCACGCCTTCGCCCGGACCCTCACCGGCCTGCTCACCCACCCGGACACCCTGGTCGACGACCTCGCGCCGGACGACGAGCGGCGCCCCGCGAGCATCACGCCGACGACCCTGGGCGGACTGTTCGACGCCGCCGCCCGCCGCGACCCGGCCGCCACCGCCGTCACCCAGTGCGCTCTCGACGGCACCACCCGCTCCCTCACCTACGGCGAACTGGCCGACGCGAAGAACCAGTTGGCGTCGGTCCTGCGCGCCGCCGGGGTCGCGCCGGGCAAGCGGGTCGCGGTCGCCGTCCCGCGCTCCGTCGAGCAGGTCGTCGCCCTGGTCGCCATCGTCGGCGCGGGCGGCGCGTACGTACCGCTGGACCTGGCGTACCCCGACGAACGGCTGGAGCACATCCTCGCGGACGCCGCCCCGCAGGTCGTCCTCGTGGACCGCGGGCAGCGCGACCGCTTCACGGAACTGCTGGCCCGGGCGGGTGTTCCGGCCCGGGTGCTGGTGCAGGGGGACGAGCCGACCCCGACTGCCGCCGGGCCCGTGCCCGAACCCGGCTGGCACGATCCCGCGTACGTGATCTACACGTCCGGCTCCACCGGCCGGCCCAAGGGGGTCGTCGTCCCGCACTCCAGCGTGGTGACCCTGCTCGCCAACACCCAGCCGGACATGGACTTCGGCCCGCGGGACGTGTGGGTCCAGTTCCACTCCTTCTCCTTCGACTTCGCGGTCTGGGAGCTGTGGGGCGCGCTGGCGTACGGCGGTGAACTGCTCGTGCCGGAGTACGGGCTGACCCGTTCCCCGGTCGACTTCCACCGCTTGGTCCGCGAGCGCTCGGTGACCGTGCTCAACCAGACGCCGTCGGCGTTCTACCAGTTCATCGAGGCCGACCGGCACGCGGGCGAGCCGCTGCCCGCACTGCGCCGGGTCGTCTTCGGCGGCGAGGCGCTGGACCTCGGGCGGCTGCGCGGCTGGGTCGAACGGCACGGCACGGCCGCGCCCGAGCTGGTCAACATGTACGGCATCACCGAGACCACCGTCCATGTCACCCACCGGGTGCTGACCGACGAGGACTTCACGGGCGGCGACGACATCAGCCCGATCGGCGGCCCGATCCCCGGCCTGGTCACCTACCTGCTCGACGACCGTCTCCGGCCCGTCCCGCCGGGCAAGGTCGGCGCGATCTACGTCGCCGGCGACCAGGTGTCGCTCGGCTACCTGGGCCGGTCCGGGCTCACGGCGAGCCGGTTCGTGGCGAACCCGTTCACGGACGACGGCTCCCGCATGTACCACACGGGCGACCTCGCCCGCCGTACGCTCGACGGCGAACTCGAATTCACCGGACGCGCCGACGACCAGGTCCAACTCAAGGGATTCCGGATCGAGTCGGGCGAGGTCGAGTCCGCGATCAGAGAGCTCGACGGGGTGGTCGACGTGGCCGTCACCGTCGCCGACAGCGGCGACCACCTGGTGGCCCACGTGGTGGGCCGGGTGCCCGGCGACCTCACCGCCCTGCTGTCCGCGAAGCTGCCGGTGCACATGGTGCCGGGCCGGGTGCTGACGCTCGAAGCCCTGCCCCTGACGGTGAACGGCAAACTGGACCGCCAGGCATTGAACGACGGCGCGGCCACCGCGCCCCCCAGGGGCGCGGGGCCGTGTCCATCAGCGGCTCCGCCGCGGGGCGCGCCCAGCCACGACGCACCCGCAGACGAAGACACTGCGCTAGCCGCGCTGACCGGCATCTTCACCGAGGTGCTGCAGGAAACCGAGGTAACCCCCGACACCGACTTCTTCCGCGCCGGAGGCGACAGCATCGTCGCCATCACCCTGATCAACCGCGCCAGGGCGCTCGGCCTGCGGATCGCGCCCCGTGACGTGTTCCTGCACCGAACCCCGCGCGTGCTCGCCGAGCAACTCGCGGCACAGGCATCCCAGGTCACGGCGGCCCCCGCGCCCGACCGCCGCGAGGACGGCCCGCTGACGCCGACGCCGATCATCCTGCGCCGGCGCGAACTGGGCGGCTCCCTCGCCCGGTTCGCCCAGGCCCGGACGCTGGTGGCCCCCGAGGGCACCGGGTTCGCCGACGTCGAGCGCGCCGCGCGCACGGTCGTGGCCGCGCACGCGGCTCTCCGGCTGCGGCTGCGTGTCGAACACGGGGTCTGGGCACTCCGTACCGAACCCGCCCGCGAGGTCACCGTCGTACGGCCGGACACGACCGAAGCGACGACGGCGGCGAACGAGGCCGCCGGGCGGCTCGATCCCGAGGCGGGGGACGTCGTCGCGTTCTCGTGGCTGGAGCCGAGCCGGACCCTGGTGGTCACCGTGCACCACCTCGCCGTCGACTCGGTGTCCTGGCTGATCCTGCTGGACGACCTGGCGACCGCCCTGCGCGGGGAGTCACCGGCGCCCGCCACCACGTCGTACGCCGAATACGCCGAAGCACTCGCGCTCGACTCCGCCCACGCCATCGACGGCCTCGGACACTGGACCACCACGCTCCAGGCGCCCCCGCTGCTCCCCGCCGTCGAGGCGCTCCGGGAGACGACCGTCGTCCTCGCGCCCGACGTGACCGACCGCGTGACGCGCACCGCGCCCACCGCGCTCGGCGTCGGCCTCACCGAGTTGCTGTGCGGCGCGCTGCGCTCAGCACTGACCCGTGTCCAGCCGTCGCCCACCGATCTCGCGATCGAGCTGGAGCGGCACGGCCGGGTCCCGGTCCTGGAGCACCACGACTACACCCGTACGGTGGGCTGGTTCACCTCCATCGCCCCCGTACGGCTCACCGCGCACACCGACCCGGTCGCCGCCGCGCGCGAGGTCGTCGAACGCCAGCCCGACGAGCGGGCGCACGTCGCGTACGGCCAGCTCCGGTACCTCAACCCGCAGACGGCCCCGCTGCTGCAGGCCCGCCCGCAGGTGCTGTTCAACTACCTGGGCCGGGGCAGTGAGTCCCAGGCGGTGCACCTCACGGGCGGCGACGAGGGCGGCCGGTACGCCGTGGAGGTGAACGCGTGGCTCGACGAGGCCACCGGAAGCCTGCACGCGGCCTTCACGCTCGCCGAAGGCATCCCCGACGCGATCACCGACCACTGGCGCAGCGCCCTGGAGCACATCGCGGACACCGCGGCCACGGCCGAGCGCACGGCACCGGTCACCCCCCTCCAACGGGGCCTGTTCTTCCAGGCGCAGATGGCGGGTTCCGCCGGACACTACGTCGCGCAGAGCTGGTTCACCTTCGACCGGCGCCTGGACACGGACGCGCTCGCCGCGGCGATGGCCTACGTGATCGCACGGCACCCGGTCGTGGGCGCCGGCTTCACCAC
Source organism: Streptomyces sp. T028 (assembly GCF_048159505.1). Lineage (NCBI taxonomy): Bacteria > Bacillati > Actinomycetota > Actinomycetes > Kitasatosporales > Streptomycetaceae > Streptomyces > Streptomyces sp. T028. The sequence goes on along the minus strand of NZ_JBLRVZ010000058.1, from coordinate 21,499 downwards.
CGACGACGACGGAAACCCGGTGCAGGTCCTCAAGGCGGGCCGGCGGGTCGACGTCCGCTCGGTCGAACTGGCCACGGACGCGGAGGTCGAGGCCCTGCGCGCCCGGGACCGCGACACGGGATTCGACCCCGGTGAGCCGCCGCTGATCCGGCTGACCGTGGTGCGGCTGCCCGACGACCGCGACGGCCTGCTGTTCAGCTACCACCTGCTGCTGTGGGACGGCTGGTCCCGCGAGATCGTGCTGCGCGACCTGTTCGACGCCTACGAGGCCGTCGTGGCGGGCGAGTCGCCGGCCCCGGTCCCGGCGACGCCCAGCTTCGAGGAGTACGCCAGGGCGCTCGACGCCAGGGACAGCGCCGTGTCGGAACGCTTCTGGACGGAGCACCTGGCCGGTCTGCCCGGCCCGACGCTGCTCGCCGGACCGGCGCCGGCCCTCTCGGACGACCTGCCGGACGCGCTCGTGCACACCCTGACCGCCGAGGAGTCGGAACTGCTGCGGGAAGCGGCAAGGACGCACGGCGTCACGCTGAACTCCGTGCTGACCGGCGCGTTCGGCCTCCTGCTGGGCGCCCGCACGGGCCGCAGCGACGCGGTGTTCGGGGTGACCGTCTCCGGCCGTGAGGGCGAGGGACTCTCGGACATCGTCGGCGTGCTGCTCAACACCGTGCCGATGTGGACCCGGGCCCGGCCGGACGACACGGTCCGCGCGTACCTGTCGGCCGTACAGACGGCCAGGGTCGAGGCGATGGAGCACGAGCACCTGGGGCTCGGCGAGATCCAGCGGGCCGGCGGGCACGACACCCTGTTCGACAACCTGTTCGTGCTGCAGAACTTCCTGGACCTGGACGCGTTCGCCGAGATGAACGCACGGCACGGCATCACCTCGGTGAAGGCCGACGACTCCACCCACTATCCGTTCACCTGGGTCGTCACGCCCGGCGACCGGCTCACGGTCAAACTGGAGCACCGCGACGGCGACACCGAGGGCGCCCGCCGTCTCCTCGACGACTACCTGCGCGTCCTCGACGACCTGGCCCGGGCGACGGGACCGGTCGGAGCGCTGCGGGGACTCGGGCCGCAGCCCTCGCGGGGCGAGCGCACCGACATCGGCACGGACACCGTCGTCGACCGGTTCGACCGGGCGGCGGACCGTGACCCGGAGCGGGTCGCGCTCGTCGCCGACGGTTCGACGCTGACCTTCGCGGGGCTCAGGGACCGCAGCCGCGCGGTGGCCGGGGTGCTCGCGCGGCGCGGCATCGGCCCCGAGACGACCGTGGGCCTCGCGATTCCGCGCTCCCTGGACTCGATCGTGGCCCTGTTCGCCGTGCTGCGCGTGGGAGCCGCGTACGTGCCGCTGGAGCTGGACCACCCGGACGAGCGGATCGCGGCGATCGTCGCGGATGCCCGCCCGGACGTGATCCTCACCGTGAGCGCGGTCTCGCCCCGGCTGACCGGTATGACCGGTGACCTGATCGAACTCGACCGTCCGCTGCCCGAGGCCGAGCCGTTCGTGACGTTCGCGCCCGACGACCCGGACCGGCTGCGGCACCCCGCGTACACGATCTACACCTCCGGCTCGACCGGGAAGCCCAAGGGCGTGGTGACCGAGTACGCCGGTCTCACCAACATGCTGATCAACCATCAGCGCCGTATCTTCGAGCCGGTGCTGGCCCGGCACGGTCACCGGGTCTTCCGGATCGCGCACACCGTGTCCTTCGCGTTCGACATGTCGTGGGAGGAGCTGCTGTGGCTCGCCGACGGCCACGAGGTGCACATCTGCGACGAGGAACTGCGCCGTGACGCGCCCCGGCTGGTCGAGTACTGCCTGGAACACGGCATCGACGTCATCAACGTGACACCGACCTACGCGCAGCAGCTGGTCGCCGAGGGCCTGCTCGACAACCCGCGGCGGCGTCCGGCGCTGGTGCTGCTGGGCGGCGAGGCCGTCACCCCGACGCTGTGGCAGCGGCTCGCGGAGACCGGGGGGACGGTCGGCTACAACCTGTACGGGCCCACCGAGTACACCATCAACACCCTCGGCGTCGGCACGTTCGAGTGCGAGGACCCGGTGGTGGGCGTGGCGATCGACAACACCGACGTGTACGTCCTCGACCCCTGGCTGCGGCCGCTGCCGGACGGGGTCCCCGGTGAGCTGTACGTGGCGGGCATCGGCATCGCACGCGGCTATCTCGGGCAGCCCGCCCAGACCGCGCACCGGTTCGTCGCCTGCCCGTTCGGCGCGCCCGGTGAGCGCATGTACCGCACCGGCGACCTCGTGATCCGCCGGCCCGACGGCAACCTCATGTACCTGGGCCGCACCGACCAGCAGGTCAAGATCCGGGGCCACCGGGTCGAACTCGGCGAGGTGGAGGCCGTGTTCGCGGCGCACCCGGCGGTGCGGTTCGCCGCCGCGGTCGCCCAGCCCGACCCGCAGGTCGACGGGGCGTACCGGCTGGCCGCCTATCTCGTGCTGGACGGCGCCGACCTGGCGTCGGTCGCCGCCGAGGTGGGCGCCGGGCTGCCGGACTTCCTGCGGCCGACGCACTACGCCCAGGTCGACGGCATCCCGCTGACGGTGAACGGGAAGGCTGACACGAAGGCACTGCCGGAGGCCAAGCCGCTGGGCGCGCTGACCACGGTGGGGGAGCGGGGACCCGAGACCGAAACCGAGACCGTGGTGTGCGAGTTCTTCGCCGAGGCACTGGACCTGGACGACGACGAGGTGAGCGCGGTGAGCGACTTCGTGTCCCTCGGAGGGCACTCCATGCTGGCGGTACGGCTGATCGGGCTGCTCCGCCGCGAGTACGGCCCCGTGATCACGATCCGAGACCTGTTCACCCTGCGCACCCCGGAAGCGATTGCCCGCCACCTCGATGACAACTCCTGACACGCAGCGGCCCCGCCCGGGGTCCGACATCCTCCGCACCGCCCTGCGGCGCAACCTCGGCGCGATGGCCGGCGGCACCCTCCTGATGGGCCTCTACCAGGCGGGCGAGACGGCGTTCCCGATCGCGCTCGGCCTGATCGTCGAGCACACCATGCGGGACCGGAGCCTCGGCGGGCTCGGCCTGTCGATCGCCGCGCTCGCCGTGATCATCACGACGGTGTCCCTGTCGTGGCGGTTCGGCATGCGCGTCCTGCAGAAGGCCAACACCACCGAGGCACACCGCTGGCGGGTGAAGATCGCGGCCTGCGGCCTCCAGCCCGTGGCCCGGGACGTCGACCTCAAGTCGGGCGAGGTGCTGACCATCGCCACCGAGGACGCCGACCAGACCGCCGACATCATCGAGGTGGTGCCGCTGCTGATCAGCTCGCTGGTCGCGGTGGTCGTCGCGGCGGTCGCGCTCGGCCTCGCCGACGTCCGGCTCGGCCTGCTGGTGATCGTGGGAACCGTCGCGATCATGTCGGTCCTGAGCGTGCTGTCCAAACGGATCGGCTCCAGCACCCGGGAACAGCAGGCCCGGGTGGCGCGCGCGGGTGCGAAGGTCGCCGACCTGATCACCGGTCTGCGCCCGCTGCACGGCTTCGGCGGCAACCACGCGGCCTTCCGGTCCTACCGGAACGTCAGCACGGAGGCGAAGCACCAGGCGATCACCGTCGCCAAGGTCAACGGCGCCTACGCGGGCACCGCACAGGCCCTCAACGCGGTCCTCGCCGGCGCGGTCACCCTGACGGCGGGCTGGCTGGCCTTCGAGGGCCGGATCACCATCGGGGAACTCGTCATGGCCGTGGGGCTGGCGCAGTTCATCATGGAACCGCTCAAACTCTTCTCGGAGATGCCGAAGTACGTCATGATCGCCCGCGCCTCCGCCGAGCGGATGGCGCTGGTGCTGAACGCGCCTGCGGTGACGGTCCCGGGGCCGGAACGCCCGGCCGCGGGCGGGGACCTGGAGATCGACGGGGTGCGCCACGGGTCGTTGCGCAGGCTGAAGTTCCAGGTGTCCGCGGGTGAGTTCGTGGCGATCGCCGCCTATCAGCCGCGCGCGGCCGCCGACCTCGCCGCGATCCTGGCGGCCGACGTCCCGCCGGACGCGTACGAGGGCGTGGTGCGGATCGGCGGGCAGGAGGTCGCGGACCTGTCGATCGAGGCGCTCCGTGAGCACCTGCTGGTGAACCCCTACGACGGGGAGATCTTCGCGGGCACCCTCCGCACGAACATCGACCCGTCGGGCACCAGCCGGCTGGTCCCCGAAGCCGTCGAGGCGTCCATGCTCACCGACGTCGTCGCCCTCCACCGCGACGGCCTGGACTACGGCGTACGCGACCGCGGCGCGAACCTCTCCGGGGGCCAGCGCCAACGGCTGTCCCTGGCCCGCGCCCTCGCCGCCGACAGCGACGTCCTGGTCCTGCACGATCCGACGACGGCCGTGGACGCGGTCACCGAACAGCTCATCGCGCGCGGTGTCGCACAGCTGCGCCGTGGCCGCACCACCGTCGTGATCACGAGCAGCCCGGCCCTCCTGGACGCCGCCGACCGGGTCCTCGTCCTGGACGACGGCGTCATCACGGCCGAGGACACACACCGGAACCTGCTGGCGACGGACGAGGAGTACTGCTCGGCGGTGGCGCGCTGAAACGCCCCTGAAAGGGGCGCGGGGCTGTGCCGATCCGCGGCTCCGCCGCGATGGGGTCCCCCCCGCCCGAGCGAAGCCGAGAGTGGGGAGCGACCGGCCCCCACCGGCCCGCAGATGACCACGCTCCTCCTAGCTGAGCCGGCCGAGCGCCAGCGTCCACGCGACATCCCTGAGCAGGGCGTGCCGCCACCCCGCGCGGTCGTGGTCGGAAGCCGACCTTGACACCCGCACGGTGGCGCCGGCCTGTTCGGTCAGCGTCTCGGTCAGCTCGCAGTGGGGCAGCATCCGCGTCTCGTGTTCCCCGACGTCGAACGCGATCCGCAGGCCGGACAGGTCGGGCCGCTCGCGCAGGCGTTCGGCGACGACGCCGCCGACCGGTCCTCCCAACGGGTCGGTGAGGTCCATGGCGTCGGGCGTCCACCAGAACGACCCCGACTGGCAGGCGACGCGGGACACCAGCTCCGGGAACTCCAGTGCCGCGTACAGGGCGCTCAGCCCGCCGAGGCTCTGCCCGGCGACCACCAGCCGCTCCAGGTCGGCGGGTACGCCGGACTCCGCGACCAGCGGCAGCAGTTCGTCGCGGACCGCCTCCCACAGCTCGGGCCGGCACACGAACTCGGCCGCCCTGTCCCGGGCCGGGAGGAAGACGAGGGTGACGGGGGGCATCTCGCCACTGGCGACGGCCGAGTCGAACGCGGTCATGGCCGGGTGCAGATACAGCCAGTCGTCCCCGTCGAGGAGCAGGACGACCGGTCCGCCGCCGCCCGCCGGGTGGACCCGGACGGTACGCCGTCCGCCGAGCCGTGCACTGGCCCAGCGGATCCTGGTGAGCGGCACGGGCAGGACGGCGTCGGCACCGACGGCGGGCCAGTGCGGCTGGGGCGGGGCGTCCGGCGTGGCGGCGATGGACCGGTCACCGCCCGCGCCGACCGGGTTCAACGGGTCGGCGTACGCCGCGTCCCCCGCGAGGAACTGGTAGGTCACCCGCAGCCGCGCGGGCATGGGCACCTGTGCGTACCAGCAGTCCGAGTCGCCCCACCGGCACAGCGGCACCGGCTCCGACCAGCTCTCGAAGCCGACGCTCGCCTCGGATCCGCGCCACAGGAACAGCGTCAGCCAGCCGCCGTCGCCCGAGGGGATCGACGCGGGGGTCTTCGCCGCCGCCCAGAACCCGTCGGTGCCGGGTGTGCCGGACAGCCCGAACTCGGCGAACCCGTCTGTCATTTCGGCCGCGAGACCCCGCATGGACGTCTCCTTGTGAGAGGGGAGGGGAGAGGCTAGGCTCAATTCTGATTAGGCGAGGCTAACCTAATCTTGACCTTTGTGGGAGGCACTCAGCATGAGCACCAACCCCTTCGACGACGCCGAAGGCCGTTTCCTGGTCCTGGTGAACGACGAGGGCCAGCACTCGCTCTGGCCGTCCTTCGCCGAGGTGCCCGGAGGGTGGACGACCGTCTTCGACGAGAACACCCGGGACGCGTGCCTGGAGTACATCGAGGCGCACTGGACCGACCTGCGGCCCCGGTCCCTCGCCACGTCCATGGACGCGTGAGGGCGCCAGGCCTTGACCACGGCTCCGCCGCACTCCGTCCTGACGCACGCGCTCCCGTCGGCGGCACCTGCGACACCGCTCGTACGCACCGCGTGCCGCGAGGACGCCCCCGCCCTCGCCGTCCTGTCGCGTCCGTTCGTGCGCTCGGGGGCGCTGCGCGAGCGGCCCCTTTCGCTGTACGTGGCCCACGCGGCCGACTTCCTGGTGGTGGAGGCCCTCGACGGCACCCTTGTGGGATGTCTGGGCCTGCGGGTCCACCCGGACGACGACCGCGGCCCGGCGGGCGTGCTGTACAACTTCTGCGTGGCCCGGCACCTGCAGGGAGGCGGAACCGGAGCGCGCCTTCTGCGGGCGGCCCTGGCCACCGCCCGCGCGCTGTCGCTGGGCGCCCTGTTCACGGCGACGACCGGTGGTGGCGGCCTCTTCCTGCGCCACGGGTTCACGCCGACGAGCCCGCGTCCGGCGCCTGCCGAATGGGTGAGGTCGCTGGACCCGCGGCGCAACGCGCGCGTCCTCGCCCGGGAGCTGTAGACGTATCCGGGCGGGCTCCCGCCGTCCTGCGTCCTCGCGGGCTCACCCGCCCGCCGGCTGCGGACCGTCGTTCGGAACCACGGTCGTTCCGGTCCTCTCCTCGCCGAGGACGCCCCGCAGCAGCGCGTGCGGCACCCGGCCGTCGAGCACCTGAGCCCTGTGCACGCCGGCCCGGACGGCCCGCAGGCAGCCCTCCATCTTCGGCAGCATCCCGGTCGCCAACTCAGGTAACAAAGCTTCCAGTTGATCGGCCGTCAGGCACTCGATCACCTCGGTGCCGTGCGGCCAGTCGGCGTACAGCCCCGCCACATCGGTGAGCACCACCAGACGGGCGGCGCCGAGGGCCGCGGCCAGCGCCGACGCGGCGAGGTCCGCGTTGATGTTGTAGACCTGTCCGTCCTCGCCGCGTGCCACGGGGGAGACCACGGGGATGTGTCCCTGCTCCAGGAGCGCCCGCACCGCGCCCGGGTTCACGTCGACGATGTCGCCGACCAGACCGATGTCCACCGGACGGCCGTCCACCCGGGCCGCCCGGCGCACGGCGGTCATCGTGTGCGCGTCCTCGCCCGTGAGGCCCACGGCGAAGGGTCCGTGGGCGTTGATGTGCCCGACCAGGTCCCGCTGGACCCTGCCCGTCAGCACCATGCGCACCACGTCCATGGTCTCGGGGGTGGTGACCCTGAGGCCCGCCTCGAAGCGGCTCTCCAGGCCGAGACGGTCGAGCATCGCGCTGATCTGCGGGCCCCCGCCGTGGACGACGACCGGGCGCAGGCCCGCGTGCCAGAGCTCCACGACATCCCGGGCGAAGGCCAGTTGGAGGTCGCCGTCCACCATGGCGTTGCCGCCGTACTTGACGACGACCAAGTCGGTGCTCGGCGAACCCATGGGCGAATCCCTCCCCTGGCGGCGTGCCGCACGGATCTGAACCCAAGATTTCGTTAGCTTAGCCTACCCTAATTTTCCGGGGGGCCGTGGGGGATTCCCCACGGCCCCGTGTGGTGGGTCAGCGCTGGGTGTAGATGAAGCCGACCTTGTCGACCTCGTCGCCGGAGCGGCCGTGGAATCCGGCGATCTGCCAGCCGCTCGGGGCGGTGCGCGTCACGCAGTCGGAGGTCGTGGTGCCGCCGGCCAGGGTGCGGCCGAGGTTCGTCGTGAACTTGGCGTAGAAGATCCGCGTGTGGCCGTCCTTCTGGGCCTGGCACAGGTAGGCCGTCGTCACGTACTCGCCGCTGCCGAGCGTCAGCGAGGACGCGGTGCCGCCGGTCCCGCCGTGGGCGAGGGTGGTGCCGTTGGACAGGGTCACGCTCAGCCGGTCGACGCGCGAGCCCGCCCGCAGCGCGATGGTGGAGGCACGGGCGCCGGCCGGAACGCTGTCGATGTCGTTGTAGTAGTCGCCGTGCGGGCCGCCGAACTGGTCGCTGAGCTGGAAGGCGGAGTTGCGCGACCAGGTGAACCCGGCGGTGATCGGGTCGTGGTCGGAGAGCATCAGCCCGTCGCTGGTGAGGAACTTGGCGTGCTCGTTGTTGTACGACGTGGCGTTCAGCGAGACGAGTTTGCTGCCCCGGTAGAGGATCTTGTCGACGACCTCGCAGGTGTTGGGGACCGTGGCCCCCGACTGGTCGCAGACCAGCGCGTCACTGCCCTTGGCGGGCGCGGAGCCGCCGCGGATCAGCTGGACCCAGGGGTCCGTGAGGCCGTTGGCGGCGGCGAACTCGGCGATGGTGTCGCCGGCGCGGGTGTAGCGCGTGTTGGTGTCGCCCATGACCACGACCGCGTTCCCGGCCGAGTGGGTCGAGATGAACTCGGTGAGCTGGCTGAGGTTGTCGGCGCGGGCCGCCAGGTCGTCGTCGTTGGTGCCCGCGTTGGTGTGCAGGTTGTAGAAGTCGACGTACACCCCCTCGGCGAGGCGCTCCCGCATGAAGGTGAAGCCCTTGGGGGTCAGGCAGTCCCCCGAGCCGTACGTGCAGGTGTCCCAGCCCACCCGCTCGAAGTCGTCCTCGTCGTAGGGGACCTTCGACAGCGTGTTGAGCCCGCTGCCGATGCCGGCGCCGCCGCTGGTGGGGGTGCGGTAGGCGTGCGCGGTGTCCGCCGCGTACAGGTAGGCGTGGTAGTTGAAGTCCTCCTGCGCGTGGACGATGTCGTACGGCGCGATCCGCTCGCCGATGGTGGTCGTGCTGGACTCGCGCGGCGTCGGCGCGCTGGAGATGGCCTCGGGCAGTCCCGCCACGTTGTAGCTGAGGACGCTGAAGGTGCCCGAGTCGGCGGCCGCGGCCGGCGGAGCGGCCACGGCGAGCCCACCGAGAACGGCGGCCGTCGCCGCCAGGCAGGCGAGGAGTCTGCGCATGGGGAGTGTCTCCTGGGGGGGAAAGCGGTTGCGAACTTGAATATGACGGAAGTTACCGCTGGTTACCACAGGCGTGTCCAGAGTTCGCGCGCTCTTTCGGAGGAGTCGCCGACCGTACACGGACGATTCGGATTCCCGTCACGGAACATGAGCGGTGTGCGTGCCGCCCGAGGGAGAACCGCACGTCCTCGGCTACAAGTCGGGCGCATGGGACGGAAGTTGCCATACTGTGGAGGCATGGCGCTGCATCACCACAGCGAGAATCCGTGGCGGGTGAGGGTGGACGACGAGCGGGGACATCCCTGCGGTGCCGGGGTGCTGCTCGACGACCGGCATGTGCTGACCTGTGCGCATGTCGTCCGGCAGGCCGGGGCGCAGCCGCAGGGCGTCGCCGACGGGGTGCGGATCAAGAGCGTGGCGTGCGGTCCGGAATGGACGCGCGGCGCGCGTGTGGTCCCCGGAACGTGGGTGTACGCGAACGGCACCCGGCGCGGCGACGTGGCGCTGCTCGCCCTCGACACCCCCGTCGACTGCGGCACCAGGACCACGCTGTGGAAGGCGCCCATATCCGGCGGCAGGGTGCGGATGTACGGCTTCCCGCAGGCCGAGCCGTACGGCATCTGGACGGAGGCGGAGCTGGCGGGATCCGGCGGGCGCCAGGGCGAATGGGGGCTGCTCCGGCGGATACGCGCCGGCGACCCGTGGATCGAGCCCGGCTATTCGGGCGCCGGAGTGGTGGCGCTCGACGGCGAACACCGGGGGAGCGTCATCGGCATCGTGGTCGCCGACCACGTCAACGGCGACGCCAGGGCGGCCTGGATCCTGCCGACCGAGACTCTGCTGACCTACCTGCCGGACATCGACGGGTTCACCGGCGGGCACCGCGCCGACGAACTGGGACCGTCCGGCGCCGAGTTGCCCAGGGACGTGCTGGGCGATCCGCTGCGGCTCGCCCTCACCCAGGAACTCGCCCGGCTCCTCGACGGCGACTGGTGCGGCACCGTCGTCGTCGGCACGGACGCCTCGGTCGGCGCGGGCTCCTCATGGCTGGTGCGTCTCGTGCGCACCGCCGATCCCGCCGCCCGGGCGACCGTGACCGACGCCGAGCTGACCGGCGCCCCCCGGGACACCGTCCTGGGGATCGGGTCCATCGACGCGGCCTACGACGCCTGCGGCCGATCGGTCGCCGAGGTCCGCGACTATCTGCTGGGCCGGTTCGGGCTCCGCGCCGCGAACGACCGTGAGGCGGTGCGCCGGCTGGTGCGCCGCCGCCCGCCCGCCTGCCTGGTGGTGGGCCGTGTCGACCGTGCCGCCGACCCCGGCGCACTCCTGCGGGACCTGCTGGAGCCGCTGGCCCGCCACGCCCGCTCACGGGGCCTGCGCCTCGTCCTCGGTTTCGAGGACCGGCCACCCGCCGACCTCGCCCATGACGTGACCCTCGACCCCGCACCGGTCGGCGGGTCCGCCTTCAGACGCGTGAGCTCCGCGGAGGTCCAGACGGTCGTCGGGCAACTCGCCGCCGAGGAGGAGGCCGCGGCCCGGCTGCGCACCCAGTGGGGCGAGAAGTTCTTCGCCGCACCACGGTTGCCGCACAGCGTCGCGCCCCGGCTGCGGGTCCGCCTCGCCGTGGCCCGGACCACGGAACCGAACCCCGAACTCAGCGCGGTTCACGACCGCGCCGCGGCGGCCCGGACCGAGGTCGCCCGGTTCGACCGCGCCCTGCGGCGGCTCGTCGAGAACCACGACGACCTCACCACCAGCCTGGAACTCCACCGCGTACGCGCCGCACGGTTCTTCGGCGACGAGGACCGGCGGCTCGCCGAGCTCCACGCCCCCGCCGCCCGGGCGCTGCAGACCGTCCCGATCGACCTCACGGCCGCCCGCACGCTCGTCAGGCAGTACACCGACGAGGTCAACCGCAGGATCGAAGGAGGGTGACGCCGTGCCGAGGTGCAACCGCCCCGACTGCGGTCCGGTCGAGATCGACGAGCAGGGGTTCTGCCCGGAATGCGACCGGCAACCGCTGCCGCTGCCGTTGCCACCGCCGCAGGAACGTTCCGTGCCCCGGACCGCCGCGGCCGGCCCCGCACCGGGGGCCGGCGTCGGCGTGGCGCAGGTACGCCCCGACCCCTGGTACGGCCTCGGCCTCGTCGACTCCGACCACGCGCCCGACCCCCCGGACGAACGGCCTCCCACGGCCGGCCCCCTCGCCGAGGAGCACCGCTTCTGCCTGAACCCCGTGTGCGCCCGACCGGTCGGCAGGGGCCAGAACGGCGAGCCGGGCCGGACCACCGGGTTCTGCGCCCGCTGCGGCACCCGCTTCGACTTCGCCGAGCCCCAGGGCCTCACCATCGCCGGCCGCTACGACGTCGAGCGCCTCCTCGACTCGGGGGCGTACGGGACGGCGTACCTCGTCCACGACCGGAACCTCGAGACACGGGTCGTCCTCAAGGCCCTGCGCAGGTCCGTGGCCAGGACGGCCGAGCACGAGCGGGACGTCCTGGTGGGCCTGAGGCACGACAGCATCGTCCGCATCCTCGGCTACGAACCGGAAGGCCCGCACCTGGTGCTCGAGTACGTCCCGGGAGCCCCCCTGTGCGCACGGGAGAGCGACCGGCTGGAGATCCTGCTCGCGCACGGCCTGCGCATCCTCCAGGCGCTCGACTACCTGCACGCCAGAGGCCTGTTGCACTGCGACGTCAAACCCCTGAACATCATCCGGTTCAGGGAGGAGGGATCCGCGGGCTCCGCCCGGCCGCTCGACCGGGTGCGCCTCATCGACTTCGGGGCGGTGCGCTCCCAGGAGGAGGCCGGACCGGTCGTGGCGTACACCGAGGCGTACGCGCCCCCGGAGGACGATCCCGAACACCTCGCGCCCGGCGCCGGCTTCGACCTGTACGGACTCGGCAGAACCCTGGAAGAGGTGTGTGCCACCTACGGCACCGACCGTGCGGCACCCGGTGTCGACTCGCTCATGCTGCTCCTCGAACGCGCCACGGACACCGTGGTGCCCCGGCGGCGGTTCGTCTCGGCCCGGCAGTTCGGGGAACAGCTCAGCGGGGTGATCCGGCAGATCGTGGCGGCGCCGCCGACCCGCCGTCAGGTGACCCGTCCGTCGGCGCTGTTCGGCCCGATGACCGAACCGCTGCACGGCGGACTGGGCGCGGCCCGCCCGCTCGACCACTGGGTCCGGGCGGCGGTGGCCGGGGACGCGCTGCTGACGATGCCCGCACCGTTCGCCTGTCCCGGTCCACGGGAGGTCGCTGCGGCGCTCCCGACCCCGCTCTCCGATCCGGACGATCCCCGTATCGGCGACACGGCCGGCAACGCGCTGGCCGAGAGCAGGCTCGCCCTGCGCCGCGACGACGTGCCCCTGGCCACCCGGGCGCTCGCCCGGGCGGGCCTGCCCGACTGGCACTGGCTGCACTCCTGGTACTCCGGTCTCCTCGCGCTGGCCCGCGACGACGTGCCCAGAGCCGTCGGCCACCTCACCGAGGTCCGCCGGAGCCTGCCGGGCGAACTGATCCCGCAGCTCGCGCTCGGCCTGTGCGCCGAGATCCAGGGCGACCAGGAGGTCGCCCGCTCCCACTACGGCACGGTCTTCGACACCACCCCCGCGCTCGGCGCGGCCGGCTTCGGGCTGGCCCGCGTGCACCTGACGGCCGGCCGGCGCGCGGAAGCGGTGGCCACCGCCGAGCGGCTGACCCAGGAGTTCCGCTACGAGCGCGAGGCGGGCGTCGCGGTCGTACGCCTGCTCATCACCCCCCTCGCGCCGTCGCCCGACACCGCGCCGACGGAGGAGCACCTGGCCGGGTCCCGTGCGGCGCTCGACGGCCTCCACACGGACGACGCCGTGACCACCGCCCTGCGCGCCGAGATCCAGTACGCCGAATTCCTGCGCACCCACGACCGGCTGAGGCTGTCCGAAGCGGTCCGGGAGCTCGGCGCGCACGCCTCCACCGAGCACCAGTACGTGGCACTGGTGGACCTGGCGAACCGGCTGCGCCCGGTGCTGGAGTGGAGGTGGCCACGGCGTCGCAGCCGAACCGGTCATTCCCGTTTCGCGGCAACGCCCGACACGCTACGCTCCTAGTCCGCTACGCAGAGGACACGCAGAGGACACGCAGCGACACACGGGACGCAGTCGGGTGATGCCGGTGGGGGACAGGCCGCCCTTAACGGGGCTCAGTTTCGAAGTCGACGTGGACGCACCGTCCGACCTGGCCTACGACGAGACACGCGCGGACGCCCTCGTCACCGTCAGGGCACACCCCACCGCCCAGCCACCGCCCAGCACGCCGACGGCCGAGATCCTCATCATGGACAAGTCACTGTCCATGGCCGGGCGCGGCAAGCTGGACGAGGCGAAACGCGCGATGTGCGCGGCCGTCGACACCCTGCGCGACGGAACCCTCCTGGGGGTCGTCGCGGGCAACCACAAGGCGAACGTCGTCTACCCGGCCACGGGCGGCCTCGCCACCGTCGACGCCGCGGCCAGACAGGAGGCCAAGCGCCGGATCGCCGCCCAGCTCGCCGAGGGCGGAACGGCGATCGGGCAGTGGCTGGCCTGCGCCGACCGGCTGTTCGCGGCGGCGGCCTCCCCGGGCACGGTGCGCCACGCGGTGCTCTACACGGACGGCAAGGACGAGCACGAGACGCCCGAGCAGCTGGACGCCGTGCTCGCGGCCTGCACCGACCGGTTCGTGTGCGACGCGCGGGGACTCGGCGAGGACTGGAACTACGCCGAACTGCTGCGGATCACCCAGGCACTGCACGGCAGCGCCGAGGCTGTCGTCACCGTCTCCGACCTCACCGAGGACTTCACCCGCATCATGCGGCAGGCCCAGCACATCGTCGTGGCCCGCGTCTACCTGGGCCTGCGCCTCAACCACCGGTTCCGGCTGGGCTTCGTACGCCAGACCCGCCCCGTGGAGGCCGAACTGACGGCCCGCCCGCACGCCGACGGCGAGTTGCACGTCCCGCTCGGCGCGTGGCCGCCGGAGACCCGCCAGTACCAGGTGTCACTGCGCTTCGACCCCGGCACACTGACCGTCGACGAGGACCTGCGCGCCGCCCGCATCACCCTGCACACCGAACAGGGCGACGGCACCCGCGTGCCGTGCGCCGAGCCCCGGGCCATGGTCGTACGACGGCGGTCGACACCCGGGTTCGGGATCCCGCCGTCGGCCGATCTCACCCGGGTCGAGAACGAGCACGAGCTGGGCATGGCGATGCGGGCCTGCGCCGACGCCCAGCAGCGGGGCGACTTCGCACGCGCGGACCGGGAGCTGCGCACCGCGATGGGACTCGCCGAGGACCTCCGGGACACCGCGCGCATGCGGTTGCTGCGCTCGGTGTCGGTCACCGGCCCGGACGGCAGGCCACAGGTGCGCCGCGACGCCGCACGCGGGGAGATGCAGCGACTCGGACTCCGGTCGACCAGGACGACGGCCCCGCCGGCCGACGCGGCCGAACTCCCGCCCGCCGAGGGCACGTCCACGCGCAGCTGCCCGCGGTGCGGTGCGACGACTTCGGCCCCCTCCGCGAGGTTCTGCGAGGAGTGCGGCGGCCGCTTCGGCGACGCGGCGCCGGGCGACGCGCCGGAGGACGCCTCGTGAGCGCCACGGCCGTCGGGCCCGGCCCGTCCCCTCGGGGGACGGCGAACCGCTGGAGAGCCCGCGCCCGCGCGATCCACCCGGTGAGGCTGCTGCGGTGGCTCAGAGCGGGCGTGATCGCCATGGTGCCGGCCACGGCACTGATGTTCCTGCTGGTGTCGACGCAGGCCGGCGACCAGCTGGCGGCCGCGAGACGCACCGAGGACGCCATCGCGGAGATCGCCCGGGCCCGCGGCACGGTCGCCGCGGCGGACGAGGCGCTCGCGAAGGCCGCCGGCACCGGCCAGGTCACCCTGATCAGCACGGGCACGGAGTTCGCCAACGACACCGCGCGCGTGAACTCCCTCGTCACCTCGGCGGCCGAGGGCAACGCGGCCGGCAGCCGGGGACGGGCCCAGTTCCAGTTCGTCCAGGGGCAGCTGACGACCTGTGTGCAGCTGGCCAACACAGCGGTGCGCGACTACGCCCGCAGCGGCCGGGCCGGCCTGACCTCCGCCCGCCAGGCGCTGACCGCCCCCCGCGCGAAGGAGCCGGACACGGGCGCCCCCATCCCCGGCACGGGCGGTCTCACCGCGTCGCTCACCGACCTCGAGGACATGCAGCGCCGGGCCCTCGACCTCCAGCGCCGGTCCTCCTGGCTCGACCCCGCCCGCGTCTGGTCCCTGCTCGTCGGACCGGCGGCCGCCATGTTCCTCGGCGTCCTCCTGACCGGCTGGGTGATCGCCCGTCATTTCCGCCGCCATACCGGCCCCTGGCTGGTGATCGCGCCGGCGGCCACCGCGGGGGTCGGGATCACCACGAGTGTGCTGTGCCGGTACGACGCGCAGGCGTTGGGCCGGGATCCGCTGGTCGGGCACTGGATGACGACGACCCTCGCGCTGGGGCTGCTCGCGGCCGCCGGGGTGCTCGCCTACCTGGGCTATCGTCCCCGCCTCGCCGAGTACAGGTTCCCCCGGTCATGACACGGGCTCCGAGAAGGCTGACGGCCCTGATCACGCGCTGCGTCCTCGCCCTGGGGCTGCTCCTCGCCGCGGCCGGCTGCGGCGGTGGGCCCGGGCACGGCAGGGTGACGATCATGATTCCCTGGTCCGGCAACGAGTTCCGGGCGTTCCACACGCTCGTCAGGTCCTTCGAGGACGACACCGGCATCCAGGTGGACGTCCAGGTCACCCGGGCCCTCACCCAGCAGCTGGACGCCGCGGTCGCGGCCGGGGCGCCGCCGGACCTCGCCATGCTGCCGAGCGTCGGAGCCATCTACAAGTACGCCGACAGGGACGAGGAGAAGGCCAGGAAGCTGCAACCGCTCAACGTCCCCACGAGCACCTATCTGGAGCCGTTCCGGGGGCTGGCGGAGGTGCGGGGCCAGGTCTACGCGGTGCCCGCCAAAGTGGACGTCAAGAGCCTCGTCTGGTTCGACCCCACGGTGACCGAGCGGCCGTCACCGGCCTCCCTGCGCACGTCCGGGCAGTGGTGCCTGGGCCTGGAGTCCGGCCCCACCTCCGGCTGGCCGGGCGCCGACTGGATCGCCGACATCCTGCTCGCCCAGGGCGGCGACGCCTACGAGCGGTGGCTCTCCGGCAGCCTGAGCTGGAACTCGGGCCCGCTCAAAGAGGCATGGACCACCTGGCGGAACCTCGTCGGGACCGCCGCCGAGGCCGCGGCCGTCCGGAACTTCGGCGAGGCGGCCGCGGGAATGACCACGGAGCCCCGCACCTGCTCCCTCGCGCACGGCGCGCTGTCCGCCATGGGCTTCGAGGAGGGGCAGAGCTACGACTTCACGACGTACTCCCCGACCCGCCGGCTGGAGGTCTCGGCCGACTTCGTCGGCATGTTCACCGACGACAACCCGGACGCCGAGACGTTCATCGCCTACCTCGCGGGAACCCGGGCCCAGCAGACCTGGGTGAACCAGGGGGCAGGGGCCGCGTTCTCCGCCGACGGCCAGGTCACCTACGGCACCACCGTGCAGCGGCGGATAGCCGGCATGCTCCGGCCCGGCTCCGGCCACACGCTCTGCTTCGGCGCCGCCGACGCGATGACCCCGGACGTCTCGGCCGCCTTCTACCGGGCCGTCCTCGACTACGCGACCGACGGTACGAAGGACCCCACCCGTCTCCTGGACGCCCTCGACGACGTCCAGAAGAAGCTCGGCGACTCGCCCGTTCCCACCGGCAAGCTCTGCACCGACCCGACCTGACGCCCGCCCGGGGACATGACACAGGCTCTCAGCCCGCGCCTCTCCCGTACCGCGCGATGATCCGTGCCGCGCCCCGCTCGGCCAGGGCGCGGCGCCGGCCCCAGCGCGAGCGCCGTACGACGGTCCGCGGCCGCGGGTCCGGCGGCGGGGCCGCCAGCTCGGCGAGACGGCCGGCGGCGCGGGACAGTTCCGTCCGCAGCCGTCGGCGCCGCGCGGGCGAACCGGCCCTCAGCATCGCGGCGTAGAGCCCCTCGACCTCGGCCAGCGCCGCACCGAGCCGCAGGTTCGCCTCACGTACTCGCCGAATGTCCTCGCGCGGCATGGACGCCCCTCCTCCCCGACAGCGTGGCCCGATCCCGTGCACCGAGACGTGCGCAACACCGCAGGCTTCCTACCCCGTCCGAGGCGACGGCACGTCACACCGGGCGGGAAGCGCGGAGATCGCCCCGCCACGACCCGACGCCGGTCATCCGTGACGCAGCGTTCCCACGGTCCTGAGGGCGCTCACCGCCGCGTGCTTCAGGGCGGGGTGGGTGCGTACCAGATGGTGTGCGGCGCGCACGGGCTCGTGGCGGAGCCAGTGCAGGGCGGCGGCGGGGCCGGCCGTACGCAGGGCTCCCTCGTGGACCAGGAGGTCTCCGGTCTTGAACGAGTTCTTGTACGGGGCGTCGCCCCGGCCGAAGTCCACCAGCCGGATCCCGGACTCGGCGGCGGCCTCGATCATGCGCAGATAGAGGATGCGGCCCGGCGAGTAGGTGGCGAGGGCCCGGTCGTACGAGGGGAACCAGCAGGAGAGGACCGTGCGGGAGCGGAGGCCGAAGTGGGCGGCGACGGGGCGGCCGGCCGCGTAGAGCACGGAGAGCGTGCCCGAGCAGTCCGCGGCCGTGGTTGCGGACAGCCTGTCCACGAGCCGGGCGATCCAGGGCCGGGCGAAGGGATCGCTGCGGCCGGTGCGGCGGTACTGGGCGGACTTCCAGGCGATGAGGGCACGCAGGGCCGCCGGGCTCCGGTCGTCGTGGACGAAGCGCACCGGGCCGATGTTCCGGGCGAGTCGGCGTTCCTGGGACCGTGCCGTCTTCAGGAAGCCGCGGGCGTGGGCGCGCAGATGGTGCTCGTAGTGCTCGAACCCGTGGGTGAGATCGACGACCGGGGACGCGAACTGGCCCGTCGCGTAGGGGAGGAAGAGGTCCTGGCCGCTTTCGAGGTGGTTGAACTCCCAGGTGTTCAGGGCGCAGGCGCGCATCAGCTGGTGCGGGTCCAGACGCAGGTCGGGGTCGAGGACGGCGCCCTGGCAGTCGGAGACGCCCAGGCCGACGGCTCTGCCGCAGCCCCAACGGCCCCTCTGGTACGGGAAGTAGCCGACGGTACGGCCGCCCCGCCGCAGGACCGCCACCCGGGTGTCGTGCCGCACCCGGCCGACGGCCTGGCTGAACTGGGCGCTCATGAACGGGTTGGCGGCGGTCGTGGTCGCGGTCCGCAGGTCGTTCCAGCGGGCGAGGTCTGCGGCGGTGAGATCGCCGGGGTGCACGATGGCGATACGCGGAGTGGTGGTGGTCATGGCCTGTCCATCGTCGATGAGACGCGCAGGTCAGGAACCCGGAACGGGCGAACTGCCCCATGTGAACGTTCAGCCGAGGACTCACGGGGACGGGTGAACCGCCGCGGGGAGACTCGGCCGGCCCCATGAACACCGCCGGCGAATACATGACGTCGGATGTCAGGTATGATCCTCAGGATACGGACTCGTCAGGACGACGTGCGACGACTTGAGGAGTCCCCGTGAACAGCCACCGGACCGACGTTCCCCTGGTGAGCGAAGAACCCGTCGGCAAGGAGGCCGCTCCGCCCGAGCGGGCCTGGCTCGGGGTGGTGTCGGCCGAGCATGCCCGCCTTGCGAGCCGGTACGGCTGGATCCAGCTCAACCACGGCGACCGCCGCAACCTCGCCCGGCTGCGCCGGGGTGACGGATTCGTCTTCTACTCGCCCACCGAGCGCATGGGCGACAAGGCCAAGCTGCGCGCTTTCACGGCGCTGGGGATCGTCGACGACGACGAGCCCTTTCTCGCCGACGAGGTCGTGAACATGGGCGCGAGAGGGACGCTGCGGCCCTGGCGCCGGGCCGTCGACTTCGCCGAGGTGCGCGCCGTCGACCTGCACACCCTCACCCACGACCTGGTCCTGACCCGGGAGCGGAACTGGGGGTACAGCCTGCGCTTCGGACTGCTGCCACTGCCCGTCGAGGACTTCCGGCTGCTCCGCGCCGCGATGGAGCGATGAGGACGCGCCGTTGTCGGAAGCCCGTTGTCGGAAGCCCGTTGTCGGAAGCCCGTTGTCAGTGGCCCGCAGGATGATTGGGATCATGACGTCGACTCTGACTGTGCCGATGACCCGGCCCGCCTCCCTGATGGACTCCCGTCGCGTCGATCCGGCCTCCGACGGGTGCGGGTTCGTCGCCCATCACGCCGTGGCCACGGCGGCCGGTGACACGTACGTGGTGTCAGGTGCGGGGCGCTACCGGTGGGAGGCCGAGGAGGCGACGGATCCCGGGGAACAGAACTTCGCCTGTCAGATGATCACCCGGTACGGCACCGACGGAAGGCCCGTCGCCGTGGCCCTGTACGGGCAGTCGAGGCCGGACGGTACGCCCTCGGCGGTCGAGGAGGGGAGCGAGCCGACGCTGGCGGTCCTCCCGGACGGGACCGTGGCCGTGAGTGCGAAGCCGGGAAGCACCTACCTGATCTCCTCGGACCTGAGCCGGGTCCTGGCCTCCTGGCGGATGCCCTGGGGCTGGGAGGAGGAGAAGGAGCGGAACGGCGACCCCTACGCGGCGTCGATATCCGTCACCCCCTCCGGCAGGCTGCTCTGCGTGACGTCCGAGTACGGGCTGAGCAACCTCGCCGGAGCCCACCCGAACATCGTCGCCCTCTCCGAGCCCGGCGATCCTCTCGCCCCCGGCTCCAAGGCCACGCTCCGGGCCCTCGCCACCCATGACGCGCGCACCGCCCGCCAGACCGACGCCGATCTGTACCCCCATGTCCGTTTCAAGGGCGCTCCGGTGGGCCGCGACAACCGCCCCTCGCCCTCGCTGACCGAGATCGTCTCCCAGGACGCCCACAGGGCCTACGACTATCTCGACTGCACGATGGGCCGGCCCGCGGCCCTGGGCGACGACCTGTTCGTCGTCCCCGTCTTCGGACGCATCCACCGCTCCGGCAACCGGGGCCAGGTCTTCACCTTCGCCCTCCTCGACGACCAGGGAGCGGTCCGGGGCCGTCTGGAGGGGCTCCACCGGTACGAGGACAGCCCGTTCACCGGCTTCTGCTTCACCGTGGTGGGCGATCCGTACCGCGCACGGGCCTTCCATCTCAACCGCCACGGTCTGTATGCGTGGAGCGCCGACGGCCGGCTGCGCTCCCGGATGTCCACCGACGACAAGCCGTACAAGGCGCTCACCCACTTCACCCTCCTGGAGGCCACGCCCGCCGGTGAACTCCTCCTCGCCCACCGCAGGCAGCACCTGCTGCTGCGCGTGCCGGTCCCCGAGAACCTCGACGACCTCGCCGCCGCGGTGGAGGCGGCCCTGAAGAGCTACGCCCGGGGGCGTACGGCGTGGAAGAAGGAGTACGACCCGGTCAACTGGCACTGGGTGGACGGCTCCGCCCGGGTGCACCAGCTTTGAATCCTCCCCTCCCTGAAGGGACGGGGATTCCTGGCTCAGGCTGCCTCCGGCAGCAGCGCTCCCGGAGGTCTTACACCCTCGACACCAGCCGGGTTGAGACCAGCCCGGAGGAGCATCACGCGGGCGGAGTTCTTGTCCCGAGGGGACACGGTTCCGCATGCGGTGCAGGTGTAGGTGCGTTCGGACAGTGGCTGGGGGTCCCCCCACGCCTTTAAGGCCAGTGGGGGAGCGTGCTTGGTTCTCGCTCCGCATGTTGCGCAGTCCATGGTGGTGTGCGCCGGATGGACCAGGTGCACGATGCGGCCATGCTTGCGGGCCATCTCCAGCAGGGCCTTCTTGGTGGCGCCGATGGCGGCGTCCGCCGCTTTGCGGGCCATGGTGGTACGGCTGAGGAACTTCGGGCGGAAGTCCTCGACGGCGATGGCGTCGTGGTCGGTCACTACGCGCTTGGCCCATTTCCGGGCGGTGTCCTGCCGCTGCCGGGCGATCTTCGCGTAGGTCTTCGCCCGCCACTTCCTCGCCTCGCGGTAGCCCTTCGAGGCGGGCTGACCCTTCTTCGGCCTGCGGCGGGCCATCATCCGGTCGTACCGTGAGAGCTTGTGCCGTGCCTTCTTCCCGTGCTGGGCGTGCGGGAGGTCATGCAGGCCGGACGTGGTGGTGGCGGTCTCCTTCACACCCCAGTCCACGCCGAGCACGTGGCCGGTCTCCGGCAGCGGCTGGACTTCGGCAGGGGCGACGAGGGAGCAGTACCAGTGCCCCAGCACGTCCCGGTACACGCGCACCGACGACGGGTCGGCCGGCAGGTCGCGCGACCGCACCACCGTCAGCACGATCCCGCCCGCGAGGTACAGGCGGCCGTCCGCCAGCCGGAATCCACGCTTGGTGTAGTTCAGCGTGGGCAGGGCCTCGCGCTTCTTCTTGTGCCCGGGCATCCCGGCGCGGCGGTGCATCGGCAGCCGGTCCCTGATGTCCTTCTGTGCCTTCGTACGAGACTTGCCGAAGTCGCG